>CABHPA010000087.1 GCA_902168245.1 Candidatus Melainabacteria bacterium | reverse complement strand
ACGCAAGCTGAAAGCGCGGTTATGTTCCATTCAGAAACAACCCCACAAGGTTCAGGCGTACTTCCAAAAGCCCTCTGTGCGCTACGCTGACTCCTGAAAATCGCTCTTTTCATACACCGGGGTAATAAATATGCCAAACTTTGTTACGAACAAGCCCTGATGAAAGCAGCTTTTCCTTCAGGTACATATGGCTCAGGCCCTGCTTTTTCTTCCTCTGATTATATAACTGCTCGAAAAGGCATCTATGAGTGTATCCAGCAGGGTGGGCTAGATCCTAGCAAATCAGAAACCCACCTGAGTCAAGCCAAGAGTGTGGAAGCCGATTTTCCTCAGGGTGGCTTGAGTGGCTATATATTAGCTCTAGAACTAGAACCTAGTTCCATTGAATTGCAGCAAAAAGTGAAAGAAAAATTAGCCTTTCATACTGTAATAATAAAGAAAAAAGTCAAAATAGAGCGTGACGAGCAAAAAAGGCAAAAAATATTTTCTGAAATTATCCAAAATCAATATGAGCCCCGTATTGTGAGTCATTGGAAACCACTCAAAACAGATAAGCCCTTAAAAGGGACTGTTACTTTGTGTGTTCATAACAATGGGACGTTAATTAAGGCCCTAGTCCGAGAATCTTCAGGCAATGCCGATTTTGATGCAGCCATGCTCCAGGCTGTTCAAGCAGCAGCTCCATTTTCAGCTATTCCCGAATATGAAAAATATAAGTCGGTAGCGGATCATTTTTATTTGCTTCGAGCCTTTTCATCTCAAATAGCAAATTAGTGACGTCGTTAAGCAATAATCCAGAAAGCCTATTAGATGTATAAAAAATTGTTCATCCTTTTATGTTTTATAAGTAGTTTATCTACCAATGCCTTTGCAGAACCCTCAGTTCAACCAAAAGTCACTTATCATAAAATACAGAATTCGTCTTTGAATGAAGAAGAACTGAAAAAGCACCTAGGTAAAGAAGATCCTCGTAGACTACCATCGCTTGTGGCTCTCGGTATGGTTTCACTTCGTGAAGATAAGCCTAAGCAGGCTGATATATACTTTAAGCAAGCACTAAGTGAAATGCCTCCTACAGTATTGAATAAACTATATGAATTTGAATGTTATGAGGGTTTGGCTGTCTCTGCAACACGTCGACTTCAATATACTGAAGGGAAACGGTATTTCCAGAAAGCATTTCAGCTAACGCCTTATTTACCACCAATTACCCACCCGATGGTGAGTGAACTTTATGGGTATTATGGGCAAAGCTTGCTAGAAACAGGCTATCTAGATGAGGCTCGTACGATTATTCAACAAAGTTTAAAACTCGATTCTACCTGCAAGATTTGTCATCATGCAGAGCAATACCTGCAATTAGATCTTAATTCTCCCGATTATTTTGATGTTCAAGGGGATGAGATTATTCGATGGGCAGATGATAAAACAGTCATTAACGTCTTTATTGAAGACGGTAGTACTTTAAAAGATTGGAATCCTGATTATATACAATTGGCAAAGAAAGCTTTAATGACTTGGCAAACTACTAGTAATAATCGCTTTCGCTTCCAAATGGTTAGTCAACCTGAACAAAGTGATGTGACCATTCATTGGTCTTTAAATACCATGGTTGAAAATGGAGAAACCGTTATAGGATTAGCTCATCAGGAAGTTACTGGAGAATACATCAGTAACAAAGATATCTACATCTGTTTGCATGATAATCCTAATGAGATTATGAACACTAATTTAATGTATTCGACCTTACTCCATGAAGTGGGTCATATGCTTGGCATTTCAGAGCATAGCCCAAACCCTGCGGATGTAATGTCCCCTGTCTCAGGTCGACAAGTGGTTACAGGTCGTGATATAGCCACTTTAATGCGCATTTATGAAACAGAAGCAAATTATGTCAATCCACCTGGAATTTCGGTTACAGAGTATCGACAACAAATAGCTCTACCCGATTTACAGAATCAACAATAAAGACATTCACATCCATTATAGTTATACGAAAATTGGCCTGCCAAACTTAACTCAGTATC
The DNA here is from genome assembly GCA_902168245.1 of Candidatus Melainabacteria bacterium. Classification (GTDB taxonomy): domain Bacteria; phylum Cyanobacteriota; class Vampirovibrionia; order Vampirovibrionales; family Vampirovibrionaceae; genus Vampirovibrio. The sequence continues at coordinate 25,690 of CABHPA010000087.1, read as the reverse complement.
GAAAATAGGTGTTCTTGATCCCGTTTAAGGAGGACTACAACCCTTCTAGAGTGGACATACATAAAGTGAGACTTGTCAAAATTATATAGAGAATTGATTTTTGCATAATTAGAAATTCTCAATGTGGTGCCTCCTTTGCAGGAATAAGAACAGTACCAATACCATAGGCCAAATTAAGTAGGTAAAGATTTCAAACTAAAACAACGCACATAAACCGCTGCAGATATTGCTCCAAGTATATGCACAATCCAATTGATTGCAATATTTGCATCGAATTGCCTAACACTTTGGAAAAAAGATAAAAATAATACTAATAGAACAACTAGAACACTATTTCTCATCCATTCAGTGTTTGTTAGGCTTGGACGATCTAAGGCATATCCGGCCCACAGTCCAGCAATTGCACCCGACGCTCCCATGCTTAGTGTGCCAGGCGAAATGAAACACATATCCAAAAGGCTTGAAAATAGCCCTGAGACAAAAAAGACTTTCAAAAATCTTAGCGTACCCACTCGCCTCTCATAAGCAGATAAAGGCAGTAATATCGATAAATTGGCAACAATATGATAAAGATTAAAGTGAAAAAAGAAGCTCGTTAAAGGTTGAAAATAGTAATGATTACCAAAAAAGCCTTGCTGACTATATCCAAATAAATGGGCATATTCACTGTTGATGTAATAATAGGTTGGCTCGAAAGATAAGATAGCTAGCCCAACTAAAAGAGCAGCAATGAGTAGAGTTCCCTTACTTAATAGCAGTCTTTCTAAAACTGTAGTTTTAGTGCTATCTCGTAAGCTTTGCTTTTGAGGTGAGTAAAATGCAATAGAACCTACCAAGACAAAAAAGATAAAAATTAATGGGAACATGATAAACGTTCTATCAAATAAGATGCTAAATTTTGATCAAGAATGGCCCTGTTTGATGCCATAGTGAGCTTAAACTTAATAGGGCCAATACCCGTACCAATTTGCTTAGTACCCTTGTTCTCTGGCTTTTGTTTGCGGTACGTCGCTTGTAATTTGATTGTATTACCATTCATGAATTTAAACTTTAGACTAGACAAGAATCTCCCGGTTTTAATGGTGGCTTTTTCAATCTCTGTATACTCAAAAGCATCGGTGATATCGATTTTACCAGACCAAATATTCTTTTTAGAGAAATACAATTTTTTATTGGTCACTGTCACAATGTAATACTTGGTCATCAAGCTAGACAATGGCCCCATGAACAATCTCAAAGCAAAAGATGGCCGTGCCCACCCAGCAAACTGGCCAATACATTCTTCCTCTTTTGAAATTTGCGTTTCAAAAATTTGCTGTAATTCCTTGTTTAAATTGTCGATAGATGTTGACTGCGGCATTGAAAAAGTCCATATGTAATTTGGTATTATTACTGTAGAGCTTACTGCAGTTTTACCTGCCAGACAAGCTTTAAGCCTTTTACAATCTGTGTAATTGTGTCTACTTGGTTGCTAGTGCTTAAGCCAGCACTTTATAAAAGGCTAATAATTCCAGCTATTGCTAGAGGTAAATCAAGTCCTTAAGGTTAAAAAACAATTTTTAAAATATAGATCTGAGTTCAGTATCGGGAACCGTTTAAGGAGAGGGATTTTGTTTTTGCTCTTGACCCGCTTTGGTTTGGGAGTCCGTTCCTCGAATGTTGAGTTGCAAAAAGCCTTGAATCCGCAAGTGGCTGTGGGGATTGAGCGCTACGGTAGCCGGTTTGTTCCCGGGGGTAAGGTAATGCAGACGGAAAACAACTATGAGAAAGTAGTGCTCAACCACGATATCGTGATGATTCGCAATGTAGACGTTGTAGAGCAAGTCGTCAGCATCGATTTTGACGAAAAAACAGTGGATTGCGTCTTTGATGAGCTTTCTCTAGCTTATGTCTGCACCATCTACAAAAGCCAAGGCTGGCGGTTATTGTGGTGCTGCATACCTAGCATTACCAAATGCTGAAACGGAATCTGATCTATACGGGAATGACCCGGGGCAAGAAACTGCTGGTCATGGTAGGCAGTAAGAAAGTGCTTTGGATTGCTCTCAAGCAATCAGAATCTGGGAAACGTTACTCACGGCTGAAAGAACGATTGAGCGGATAGGTCAAATAAATCAAGCGAGGACTCATGAAAGCTTGTTTTTCCTCAAATTATTCAAAACAGGCAGTTTTTCCTGAATTTTACTTCCAGATAAGTGCATTATAGTTCCACATAGTTACGAGATAGTTCCAGTTATTTCCAGTTATTTACGAGATGGTTCAGGTATATTTCATCATGTATTTGTAGACTATGGGGCTAAAACACTTGTTTAAAAAGGCTTTTTGATTGGATCTAAAATGATTGGTTCAGTGGTTGGTAATTTTTTATGAAGTAAAATTTGAAAAAAGTGCAGAAAAAGCTCAAAATTGCTATAATTTCACCGTCTCCAGGCCGCATTGAACTTAAAATCCGTTGCCAGCAATGGCGTGCCAGTTCGAGTCTGGCCGGGGGCAAATCCAAAAAAGCAGGGATGATAGGTCCCTGCTTTTATAATTTAAAGAATGAATTTTACCAGTTTTTCATGGCATCAATGACTGCTTCTTCATCAGTCATCAGGTATTCCTGGGTGGTTCGAATATCGGTATGCCCCAAAGCCAGTTGAATCAAATGCAGCGGTCTACCTTGTTCAGCGTTGAAAGTCGCAAAGGTTCGTCGTAAGCCATGGGCTGTAATTTTGACATTAGATAAAATGCTCAACTTCTTAATCAGCCGACCCAAACTCACCAGATAATAGGGCTCATTCTCAAAATTTAGAAAAAAGTAGGGGCTATCCACAGGGCGTTGCAAGCGGTAAGTTAAATATTCCTGCAAGATGGGAATCACTCCCGCTGGAATGCCAACCTTTCGGTTCTTACGCCCTTTCCCCAGATAAACGCTTAGTCGCTGATTGACTAAGTCCACATGCTTAAGCTTCAGGTCGCATAGCTCTGTGTTTCGGAGTCCGGTTTGTATCAAAGTTTCCACTGCGGCACGTGCAATCTGGTAACTCCAGTTGTTCTTAAAGTTCTTTGGAATAATTACCGATCTGAGTGCTTCAAGCCTTTCTGAATCCCTCAAAACGGTACGTTTGGGCGGTACTACCCGTTTGGGTCTGAATTTCTTTAATTTGGCCAGATATGATTCTTCCAAATCACCAATTTGAACCAGATAACGAGCAAGGGAGAAGATGGCATAAAAGGTATTGTGCCGATTGGAATAACTTTCAACCGGAAAGTCACTGATGACCGCATAGATGGTCTTGAGGTTGAGGCAATCCGGTAATGAAAGTGTTTCGTACCCATATCTGTCTTTCAAAATCAACGTGTATCTGAAAAAACGCTCCCGACTTGTTTGAATGGTTCGTAAAGTCAACGGCTTCATCCCGTTTTTCAGATCTTTCAGCCAAAAACGAACGGTCTGTCTCAATTCGGAATCCCAATGAACGGGGTAAGCTGACTCAAAATGCTCTGCGGTCAGTTTACTGGGGAATAAAGCTAAGGGCATACAAGCGTCTCCGTTTACTCAACGCGTGTATTCATCACTCTGAAGGCCATAGCAGTCAACAAGTTAAGTGGCAAACCATATACTCTCAACAGCAACTTCAGCTTAGCGCCTTTATAACCTTATTTAGGGCTTGCTGGAGATCCGTCTTGATCTCATGCTCCCATATTCTGATTACGGTCCAGCCGCTCATCCTCAAAGTTTTAAAATTCTTTTTGTCCCTGGCCATATTCCGTTCGATCTTGCTCCGCCAAAAGTCGTTTAAGGTGTGTCGCCAAGTTTTGTAATTGTATCCGTGCCAGAAATCCCCATCGATAAAAACGGCGACCTTTTTGGTGATGAAAGCGATATCAGGGGTTCCCGGCAAATGCTTCAGATGCTTTCGGAATCTGTAACCTTGTTTGAATAATGCGCTGCGCACAATTTTCTCGAGGGAGGTGTCCTTGCTTTTAACCCTCGACATGCAGTAACTTCTTTGTTCCGGAGTCAATTTGTCAGGCATAATCTTATCGGGACGGAGATGATAAGAGACTGTTCCTTAACGATTTCATGGGACGGTTTTCAAGAAATCGGTCAAGCCGTCGAGTCGTTCAGGCCAATCGACACTCGCATCGTAAAATAACACGCTTATACCGTCCCCTTTAAAAACCTTTCGAAGATAGTCCTCTATCTCGGAATTATTGATTTTTTGCAAAATAAGAGTAGTTCCGCCAACAGTGCGGCCGTTCTCGGTCAAGGCGTGTTTGTAACATACCAACTGAAACAGGCCCTTTGCGGACTGACTGTAAATGTTGTGCTGATTTGCGGATTTTATTTCAAATATCAAAACCTGACCTTGCACCTCTACGGAAAGATCGATCGAAGAAGACTGCAACGGTACGATAGCTTGTGAACGTAGAAAGGACGCTATATCTCTCAGCATGTCCTGATGATATTTCTCGGCCTGCTCGGTTTTTTGAAGAATCTCGTCCAATCCGATCAACAGTTTTTCTCGCGCGATAAACCGTCTGGCGTATAATTTCTCGATATCGATCTCGGTGAGAACGGTATCTATAGAGGGTGCCCTTGAATTGCCAACCGCCTCCTCACCGGAATTTCCACTCTCCTCAGGGTCAGTTGTCCGTCCCGCCAAATGTGGAATCGGATCGAAGCGGGCAAGTGAAGCCGCAAGCTCATCTGCCAAAGCTTTCCCATACTCTTTTTGCATCTTTGCATAGACGAAATAAGCGAATGGGGGCAGGCTTACAGGGCTTTTAGTCGCCCATACCTCTTCCAAAGACAGATTTGCCGTAGCGTTCGCGATAGCCTGCCTCGCTTTCAGTTGAGGTATCGTCACAATAGGGGGTAAAGCTATTTTATTGAGCGTGTTATCAGGCGGTTTCCTGAAATTAACGGACACGTGCTGCAATACCCGTTCTTCCCAGGAAACCGCCTGAGTTTCCGGTATCCCGTTGACGCCCAAGTCGAGAGGCAAGGCGTCAACCAAAAAATTATTGGCGGCGTCCGTCAAATCAGAAAACAGTCTATAGGACTTGGACTGATCGATAGAAAGCAGAAAATCGCCGCTGTTATAACCGTCCTCGAACTGATCGACTTGGGAAACATGGACTCGCGAAAATAATATATCTCCGTTCCTCGAACGCAATAATATCCAAACCGCCGCTCCGGCCAATAGGCTGATATCCGATGGAGATTGCGCTTTGGGCAGAACATAGGAGGCTGAAACACCGCCTGTCCCCTTTAAATAAGGGAAGAGGTCGACATCTATTATCCATGCGAAATGTCTCATCTCCACCTATACGCTTATGTATGAAAGCTCTTGTAAGGCATCGTCGAGTGAAGTCGGCCAGCAAATATCGTCTCCCATCAACGAATGCTGTGCGAGCTCTTTACCGCGCAATCGCAGTATTTCCGTCTCTTCTATAGTCCCTTCGCAGACCAGAAGGTAATAATTGACTTCTCTGGCTTTTTGGCCGCGCCTGTGGATGCGGTCCAACGATTGGAGATAATGGGCAGCCTGATTGGAATATGATACGTACACCGCATCATAAGAAGCGTGCAGCGTAATACCTGCACCGGCGGCGGCCGGGTTGCCTATGAACAACATAGTATCCGGCGATTCCTGGAAAAGCTTCACCGCTTCTTTTCTTGATTTCGCATCGACTGAACCGTCGATTCTTACCGGCTTATATTTAGCGTACCTGGCGCTAAGCTCGTCTAGGCTCTGTTTATAAAACGACCAGAGGATGACTTTTCGTCCTTGAGAAATTAACTTTTCAAGCAGCTCGTCCAAGTGCTTCAATTTCACGGACAGTTCCGTCATCGTGGGATCGACAGAAGCGGGGTTGGAACAGATTTGCAACAGCGCCGCTCTGCGCTGAAAATAAGTCACGAGCTTCTTTTTAAAGGTCCTGTTATCCAAGCCCTTGAGTTCCAACTCAAGATCCGCACGTGCTTTTTCGTACATCAACGCCTGTCTGCCCGTTAAAGGGATTCGTACGACATGAAAATTCTTATCGGGGACATGCTCTAAAATGTCGGATTTTACGCGTCTGATAAACGTCCCTCTTTGTTCGATCAATTCGGCTATCTGTTCGCGATCTTTATCCGCGTCTTGTGATTTGCGAAAGCAAGAAAAAGTATAGCCAGAATCGGCCAGATTGAACTGGTTTATAAGGTCGTAGGCCGAATTCGGAGCGGGTGTTCCGCATAACACATAACATTTCGAACATTTGGCCCTTAAACGGTTAGCTGCTTCGGAGCGTAAAGATTCCGAATTTTTAAGATAATAAGACTCGTCCACAACGAGAAGATAAGACTTATTGGAGGCGGCGGCGGACAACGCGATCCTCATGTGCTCGACGCCTTCGTAATTCGTGACCAAAACATCGAAATTTTTTAGTGCCGACTGATATTTGTTCCGTTTGTCGCCTTCCGCTATCTCGACGTTATATTTTCCTGGCAGAAATCGCTCTATATCTTTGGGCCATTCGCTCATCATGCTCTTCGGACAAACCACAACCATGGCATCGATTGCCCCTTGAGTCTTCAATAAGTCAAAAGCCGAAATGGCCATGACAGTTTTACCGCTGCCTTGCTCGTCGAACAAGCACAGTCCCAGCAAATCAGGTACCGTCATGGCCGACACGGCTACCGCCTGTGCCGGATCCAAAAGTTCTTTCCAATGCTCTGAAACGTTGTCCGTAAGTTCGTTCTCTAAGATTTGCCCGACCCTGTGTCTGGCGCTTGCATGCCGACCGTATAATTGCAAAATCGTCTCTACCGATACTGTCTCTTTAATGTCGGAAGACAACAAATCCTCTATTAACGGCAACGAATTCACGGGAAAAGAGAGCGAATTCTTCCCGGCACTTAATGCGGAGCCTATTCTGTCATAGAGAGCCGATTTTAATTTCAGATACTCCATTCCCGAGCAAGTTATACGGGCCTCTTCCTCATCCAATATCTCTAATTTCATTTCAGCTTCCGGAAGCGGCGGCTTGGCTCATCTTTACGACTAATTGCAGAGCCTCGGTCAATTTATTTCTCGTGGGATCGGGGATCTGGCTTATCTCCTCAGCGGTCATATCTTTAAGAAACCTTACGAAAGAGTCTATTCTCCCGATTGCCTCATCCGTATTTCGTACGACACGGCTGTTGTAATCCAATATAGCTTTGGCCGCCTTCGCGGCGGTAGGCTCATGCCCGAACAGAATGGCTTTCGCCTCCGGATCTTTCCAGGCTTTGTAAGCGATACGCACCTCAGGAAAGCTGGAAAATTTGCATTCGTGGATCCATTTGAAAAACTGAATCTTAAAATCAATATCCGTTTTTAAGGGATCAAAAAACGATTTTTGCGCCTCATTGAAAAATTGATAGTTTTTGGCCGCGACGACTTGAGACTCCTGTTCAGTCAGTCCCAGCCCTCCCCCGAGTTCATCATCAGGCTCGGGCGGTGAACTGGCAAAAGCCTCGAAATCGCTTATTATTTCATTTATTTTCAAGGTGTCCTTTACCTTGCTTTTCGTCCAGTTGAATTTTTTTGCAATCTGGTCCGGACTTAATCCGTCTTCGTTCGCTCTCACAATCATTGTCGCTTTGACATAGTCCGGCCACTCGATTTTCAGGGAGGCGGAAAAATTTTCTTCGACTAAAACGTTCTGTTCGTCTTCTTCAGTCGCCGTCTCATTTAAAACGAAGACTTGCAAAGTTTCCAGGTCTTGCCGATCGGGGTCGGTGGCTTTCATCGTCTCCAGGGCGTATTTGATGGCGAAAAAGCGCCTGTTCCCGTCAAGCAATTTGCCTTGAAAAGATAAGGTCAGAGGCTCTCTAAGTCCGTTTTTCATGATGTCGTCTCTGAGTTCTTTGAGTTTAACCTCGGAATCGTTTTTCATCAGATCGAACACTTCTTCTTGGGAGAGTTCTCTGCTCCCTATCTTGTCTTGCAGAGACCTTTTTGCGAGTTCGATCCTGGGATTGTCCACCCATCCTTGGATACTCGATATCTTGACTCTTCCTTCCCAGACGACAATGTGCCGCCCGTTATAAAGTCTGTTTTTGACTTGAGGCAGATAATTGTTGAGTAAAAAAACGGGCTGACTGGAACTCATAGGGCTGCCGCTCCTTTGCTAAGCGCTGTTTGATATTCGATTCCGTTGGAGTCCAAAAGTTTTTCCAAATAAGTGATTCTGTCTATAAGTTCTTCCGGGCTGAAGGTGAGCAGAATGTCGCTGACGCTGCTTTGAGATTGGGTTGGGGGCGGGTCAGCATCGGCAAACGCAGAGGGCGGGCAATTCTGGTAAGGGTTGTCGATGTGCTTGGCGAAAATTTTTTCCGCATCTAAACGTTTAGCCCAGAAAGAAGAAAATTCCGGCGTGAAACGATTTTTCAGGCCCTCGACCAAAGCGGCTCTGAAGTCAGAATCCGGCTGTAAGGTTGAATCCCTCAGAACGAAGATCGCCAGATCCGTAAAGGGGGTGTTGCTTTTGGCTTCAGATAACAATTGGGGCAAATTGTCTTGCCATCCTTCATTATAGCCGATGCCCCACACCAGTCCCGTTGCTGTATTACCCATCTTCAAGACGGGTGCGGGAGGACGGCCAGGATACAGAAACGCTTCGGACGACCGGGACGCTTTCTTTAAGGGCACTGTAAAGAAGTTGGAAGATATCCTCTTTTCGGGAGATTTGTCGCTGGTTTCGATTTTACCCAATACCGACACTTGCCTGGTTGTTCCGTTTTCAGTGGTCTTCAGTTGCACTAGCCGAACAAATTCTAACTCCATATCGTTGCGGTTATTTTTACCTTGAAAGCTTTTCGGCTCCATATCTAAAATAGAATGGCCGTTTTTTTTGACTGTGGCATCAAACGCCAGAAAATACATCAACGCAGAAGTTCTTTCTAAGGCTGTTTTACCCGTACTTTTTCTAGGGGAGAGCCTTTTGAAGGAGCACTCTATAAGTTGTGTATTGATATATGCGGTAGTTTTCATTGATTTCACTCGCCTTTTGCCTTTAAACTAGGGCGAGAATACAACGTCTCTGTCGCAAGCCCTTAAAGGTTTTCCGGTCTGTACGAATTGTTCGAATGTAAGAAAATCCCGACTGTTTCGGAGATCTTCACCTTCCAACGCTCGAATCAATTGTATCGCAATCTCGTATGCCAGTCTTGGTGGGACCGCATTTCCGATCTGTTGGTATTTCGACTTTATATTCTTTCCTTCGAACAGAAACCAGTCCGGAAAGGATTGAATACGGGCTATTTCCCGCACCGAAAAAATTCTTTTTTCCGTTGGATGCCAAACCCCGGCATTTTCCGGCTTAAAGGCGGCCGTGATCGTTCCCGCTATTTCGTCTCGATGAAAGCGCCTATAAAAATTCGGCCATCGGTATCTTTCGATATTGTCAGAAATTCTTTTTAACCTGTCAGGCAGCAGATCGTAAGGTATACTTTTCCAGGATCCGCCCTCCGGGACCATCGAGCCAATATGGATCGCTTGAGGGTTGAGCTGCATCAGCTCAGTCTGATTCGGAGAAGCGGGCGTTAAATCCAGAATGGTATGCCTTAAGGAAAGATCATCCCTGTCTACCGGACAGGGGAAGGAAAAGCGGCCTAGAGCCCGGCCTTTTTCCACTCCGACAATCAATACGCGGAGCCTTTTTTGAGCGACGTTATGTCGAGAGGCGTCCACCAAACTGAAAACCACATCGTAGCCGAGGCTGCCAAGCTGTTCGCAGATCTCTTGTATTAATAGCCCGTCCTGACCTTTGAACGAAAGAAGGCCCCGTACGTTTTCAAATATAACGGCTTTCGGTTTTAGCTCTTTGACAACGTCAAGGGCTGTCTGAAACAGAGTCCCTCTGTTATCCTCAATGCCTTTGCGGGACCCTGCATTTGAAAAAGGCTGGCAAGGGAATCCGGCGGTCAAAACATCCGGCCGCTTTTTGAGTTTCGGAAGACTGACGGTTCGTATATCGCCCTCGACGATCTCACCGAGATTGGCTCTATAAGTGCGACAAGCGTCCGGATCGATGTCGTTGGAAAAAACCGTTTTAAACCCGGCTTGATGAAAACCGAGATCGAAACCTCCGCAGCCCGAGAATAAACTGACGTGAGTATACTTACATTCGGAGTCATCATATAAGGCATGACCGAAAACGTCCCAAGGACGATCCTTTGTTATGACAAACGGCACCAATGAATCCTTTTTGGAAGCTTTGTTGCCTACTTTCATAGATTTTGTAGACCTAGGCATGGCAACTCTTAACTCTCAGACTTTTCATGTAAAAGATTCTGTCTAATTCTATAGGTAAGGGGAGGCATAAACAAGCAAACCACGACTTTTTCAGTTCCACAATCTGCCGGAAGCCTCAAGACTCCCAATTTCATGCCTTCAACATGATAAGAATTGTGAATCTCGGTAAGAATGATGTACTACTACCTTTCTAATATAGATTACTTGAATCTCAATTCTACTCGAACTAATATTCGATTCCAATCAATGGTTTGTAGAGTATCTGACTTATTACTGCGCTTGTAATATATCGACGCTGAAGTCTACGGAAGTTTCGATGCACTACCTGTTTTGAATTGCTCGAACTTTTTAGTCCAAAGTTAGGATGTAATAGATTCTTAATTTTTTAGTCGATTAAATTTCAAACCCAACGTATCGCCCATAGGCAGCCCCACTGGGATCCACAATAATGCGTTTACGGTTTCCACATGTCAGTAAAACCGCAGTACGTTCCCTTTCTCGGTAGCCACCTTTCCCTTTCAGAAAATCATGATCCCCACAAGGATTATGCCAAAAATATTCATAAGTAGCCGGATCTAATTCAATTTCTTCCGTAATCCGCACCCTCTCTTGATCTTCTACATATTGCATATTTTGTGCCACTTCTTCCAGATCTCTGGGTTTACGGGTAAAGATTGTGTACATGGTTTCCTTCCTTCAGATTTCCTAATTGGTTGGCAGAGCGTCAATGAGTTCGCAAATAATCTCATCCAATAAATCATCATCCTGCCAGGTTTCGGAAAGTTCCTGAGCCGTGTAGTCGCTAAAGTTCAGATTTGCAACTTGGTAATGCGGGTCAAGGGCTTTAATCACCTTGATCTTGGCCCGTCTGTTCATATAAAGCAGGGTGGTGACGCCTTCTGTTTTGGCCGTTTCTGGCGCATCTTTCTGGTATTCCCAGGCAAAATACTCGTTAATGTTCCGGAAGGCTTGCGTCGCTGTCAGACTTCGCCTTCGATAGGCTCCTTCAATTCGAAGCAGGGTAACATCATGCAGCTTACTCAAGCTTCATCCTCAAGCCATTCAGCTCCTCAATGTAGGATTCAAGCTTCTCGACTAAAGAGTCATTGCTGGATTTAATGTGTTCCAGAAGGTATGCATCGATATTTCCGGGCATGTTGTCGTCAGTGGGAAGTTTTTTAATATTTTGTCTGGCGCTATCAATTAATCCATACGCCTGCTCTAAAGACTCAATGGCTTCTTCGAGGGATTCAATTGCGTCTTGGCGCTGTTGCTCTAATGTTTGGTCTGAAAGCATCTTATTTCATTTCCTTTCAAATTATTTACCAGGAGGAACATAAATAAACCGTTACTGGTTACTTGGCTTTGGGTAGCGGTAAATGAGGAATATGCCCCTCTTCCACCGCCCAGGTGAGAAGGCCTCGGAGCACCATGCGGGTCTTGTTCACCGTCCTGAGTGCCCGGACCTTTCTGTTTTTAGGAATAATCAAGAGTTCATCTGACTTATAGAATTTGGCCACATGGGCTGGTAGAATATTACCTAGCTTCTTTTCAGGGCCAAAGAAGGCCAGTATCTGTTCACAATCCTTGCTGTAGGTGTAAACTGTCCGAGGGCTTTTCCCCTTGACCTGTAAAGCATCCAGATAGTATTGAACCGCCTCCTGTAGGGTCATCTCCTGTTTTTCGCTCATGTGCTGTCTCCTGTGTTGTAGTGGGAACAGCACCATATACGCTCTGTTTGATCGAGATATCAAGGGAATTGGAGGCATTGTGTCGAAATCCACACAGAGAAAGCCTTTCCTCTTCCCAAAATAAGAAGATCCCTTGCTAATACAGCAATCTCCAGTGATGAATGGCCCTGTCAACATGCCCACCCGGAGAAAACCCCATGTCCACCTTTTACATTTCCCGAAAATTACAAGCCTGCATCATCGTGGAAGGCTGTGTAGGACAAGACACGGTATCCCGGGAACACCGGATCCATATCGCTAAAGCCATTCAGAAACTGTTACCGAACATTGCATTAGAGCCCGCTGATTGCTTCAGCTACGATCTATCCCTGCTCCTGGAACAACTCAACGATGAAGATCATGCCGGGATTTTTAAAATCTATCTCGACCTGCATTAAATCCGCCGGATCCGAGGCTGCACGTTCCCGCGCTTCAATTGCGCCACCGCCCCTTGCAAGGCGTCCGGTCCGTCATCATAGCTGGTGGGGAATAAGGTCAATTGATCCATGAGTCGGGGATGAATGGACTCACTGAACAGCAAATACCCGTTGGTAATATCCGGCTCTAATGTCGAAATTCGCTGATACTTGTTCTGGTGCTGATTCACCCCTACCACTCGCAATTCCAACAATCCTGCGGCTTCAGTCGCTTGGGCATACAAGGGTTTCATCAATTGCTGGAAATGGTTCTCCTCCAGATACAACGTGTCAAAACCCCATTTGCGCTGCAGCAACAGGGCTTTTTCAATTTGCTGAGCCGGAGCCGCCTTATCCAGATAACAATCCAGCGCATACAAATACCCATCGAGATCTTGCCCCACCACCACAATGGCCGCAAAATCCGGTTCTGAATGCTGCCCCGGTTTCTTACCCAGGGCCGGATCATGAAAAGCAATCACCCGTTCCAGCGAAGCCCAGGACACTAACTTTTCAGAACCATCCAGCCAGACTACCCCCTCATCTGTCATCTGGAAGCGCTTGGCCCGGTGCATATCAAACAATTGCCGTTCTGGATCCAGCGGATCATTTTGTTTTTCACTGAAAAAACTGGCTTGCCCTTCATTAATGCGCAAGCGCATCAGCTGCTCATAACTTTCTCCTTGGGGCCACAGCACTTGGGTCCCAGAAAGCAGAGCCTCCCGGTTTGCCTCAAAAAATGCCTGTGCCGCTTCCTGGCGGTTGGGATTGCTCAAATCCGTATAAATCCCTTTCCAGATTTCCCACAGCTTCTCATTTTCCGAGAACCGCTCTACCGCCTGATACTTCCGAGAAAACCAGCCCGGCGATTGCAACAAATCACACAGCAAGGATTCCGGGTGGAGACAAGTCCCCACCACCGTAATATTGGCTGAGCCATCCACCGATCCGCATTTCAAAACATCCTTGTTAAACCAGTTTCGAGTCTTCAGCCGTTGTTCCGGATTCAGTGTCCCATCCAGAGATTCAATATCATCACAAAGAATCAAACTAGGGCGGTGCTGCCCGTGCAGCAGTCCTCGGACTTGTTGCCCCTTTGATTTGGCCATCACCCGAACTCCGTTTCGGGTCACAAAACCCTTTCTGGATCGATATTTTAACGGCGGAGCCAATTCCCCGCACACCGCAATCAGTCGTGGGTTATTTTGCAGTTCATCCAGAATATTTTGCACCTTGCCTTGGACTTCACTGGAAGAATGGCCAATGATCAGGATAAAGGGTTCATACCCATAGACAATGGCATGCAGGGCTTTAAAGAACACTTTAAAAGTGGTTTTGGCATGTCCTCGAGGGGCCGCAATCACTTCCCGGCGTCCCCGGCGACGAGGATCGATTTCATCGGCAAAAAACTGCTCATGCATTCTAGAAAATTGATACTGACAATGATGGGCAAAGAAATATTCCACGAAATAACCAAAATCCTGGTATCCCCGCAGATAGGCAATGGTATTGGCGGCATCAGGGGGGATCGAGTCGGCTTGGCGTTTCCAGTGATCGAACAAGTGCTTCCAGTTCATCTGTTCCAAGAAACTGGGCGGCAGCGGCCTGGACGGTGTCATGGCTCAAATCCTTTCGTATACTTTGAATCAGGTTTCCAAAACTTTCCATCACCCGCAAAGACAAGTGGTAGTCTTCCAGTAAGATGGCCTGCTGGTAAATAAAGCGGTATTTGGATAATAGATAACTGAAATGATCTTGCAGGGGAGATTGCGCAAAATCGGCTTCCTGCTTTTGAGCCTCTTTGATATAACGCAGCGCCTGACGCTCACAGATATCCCACTGTTGGCAAATGGCTCGGACCACCTGCATGGTGGAAAGTCCCCGGGCTTGTAAACCGGACACCACATCCAGCCGTTGCAAATATTCTTGTTTATTGACGCGTTTACTTTGAGGCATCACCGTTCTCCTGATTCAAAACCAAACGACACAAAGCCACCAGCTTTTTGCCCTTATCCGCCCCTTGCTGCTGCAAGAGTGCTTTTTCCACATCCGGAAAATCAGCAGAGGCAATCATGCACGTAAATGGCTGAGGCAACATGGCCTGTTCCTGTTCAATCTGTTTTTTGATCTGGGCTTGTGTTCCCTCCCAGTCCAGTTTTAAGAGCGCTAATAAATCGCTGACCTGTTTTTCCGATTCCGGGATATAAGCGGTCAGATTGGAAAGGGGCATGCTCTGCATCAGGGATTGAATCAATTGCGCTCGTTTGCGAGGCTCATCTTCTCCTCGCAATCGGTTCAGTGTGGCCAAGGCCAGCTGTGCCCCCTGATCATCGGTGTCCCAGATCTCACAATTCACCGCTTCATATCCCAGTTTTTCCAGCACTATTTTCCGGTGATGCCCGTCCAGGATCAGGTAATGCCCTTTCTTTTTGGGATGAGGGCGAATAATCAGGGATGGATACAACCCACTGCGCTCAATGTTTAGCCTAATCTTTTCCAGGGTTTCTTCATTGCAAACATTGGCATTTCTGGGATCCTCATGAAGTAACTGCAGTTGAATGCTTGGCATACCGCCTCCTATTGGGGACTGGCAATAATTAACAATTCCTGGTGCGACCTATTCTCACTGACATGGGGCATATGGGTATATTGCCGGGCATGAGTCGTAATCCGGGCATCAGGGCGATGCGCCTGAATCTGCGCCTTTAGCTCGTCTAACGAAACGGTTTTGTCTCCATAGGAAAGAATCCAGACGGGAATCGGTTTTGCCGCTTCAAACAGAGCATCCAACATATCCGTACTTTTACTGAACCCAGAAGGCGGGTCCGCTTGAGTACTGCCGCTTAGCAAACGATCAATGGTTTTAAAAGCTGCTTCATACCGCACGGTTTGGGCATAGGGCGGGTCCAGATACAGAATATCCCCCTGGGTTTGTTGGACAAATTCAATGGCATCTTGCTGAAAAAGCTGAACTGGTGAACCGCCAAAGACACTTTGGTTAATGGCTTTGGCCCGTTTTTCAACTAAGTTCCAGGTGGGCTGAAGCAAACTGTGCAGACTATGATCCAGATAGCGCTTGGGAGGCAAGCTATCCCAAGCGCGCAAGCCATCCAGCGCTTCGGCGTAAGGACGGTTGCTGGTGCCAATGGAGGAGCCAAAGCAAACGAAATCCCCCGCCAGATGCCACAGCAGCAATTGGTACAATGCTGTTTGGGTTGGGTCTTCTATTGCTTGAGCCGCTTGGTGAATTTGATCCAGCATCCCAGCATGACGACTGCTGAACGTATGGGGTGTAAACTCGGCTTGGAGTTTCCCAGAAGAAAGGCTATTGGCAATGTAGATTCGATCAGCCTCGTCTAATATCCGGTTTTGATTCAGCAGTAATGCTTGGCCCACCACCTGGGAGCGATGAGACCAATCATTACAGGCAATCGAGGCAAAACCCTGGGCCTTGGCAAATAAACTGACGGCTCCGCCGCCGAGAAAGGCATCCAGAAAGGTCAGGTTGGACCATTCCTCAGCCGGGACATGTTTGCTGAGATTGGCAAAAATCCAGGGAACCAAGCGACGCTTGCCACCCGGATACGAGGGGAGGCCATTAAACAAAGAAAGTCGTTTTCTCATGTCGGCTCCTCATACAGCGCCTGAATCCGTGCTCTTTGGGAATGGACATAGCGCAGCAAGTCATGGGAATTTCGGATTTTGAATTGTTCTTCTGCCAAGCAGCCCAAGCCCCCAATTTTCCCGCTAACGGGATCCAACCGACTCCAGACATTGAACCAATGACTGACAGCCGGGCGGCTTTTGGCGGGCACCTTCAGAAATTTCCGGACTAGCGATTTGGATAAGGGTGAACCCAGCGTAAAGAGGCTATGCGCTTTGAGATCAAAATTCTGGAGCGTTTCATAGGCCACCACGGATCCCAGCGAATGCGCCAAAATAAGGGTATCCGGATTGGCGTCCAGGATTCCTTTGAGCCGGACCTGAATGGCCAGACGGGTGCTTTGCCCGATAAAATAGGCCAGCAAATCATCCAGATATTCTTCTGCAATCCCGGCCAGGGCCGCTGCTTCCGGACCATAGGCATGGGTCAGATACACCTTGGTGGCAATAACCACCAGTCGGTTGACCGTATTTTGCGACATGAGATCGTCATAGCAGAATTCAATCCAGTCAGATTCCGGAATTCCCAAATCTAGACGCAGCAGTTCAGACCACCCGGGTTTGGCATTGCCAATCCCATGGATGGCCACGATTTTACGGGCCATAGTTTATCCCCCTTCGATTTACAGGTTCATTTCTCAAGCGGGCTTTTCAAACAAAACTCGTTCCGCTTTTCTCCGCCGCTTCAACCCTTCCAGCTTTTTGCCACTCGCCCACACCCATTGCTCAAATTCAGCCGCCGCTCCTTTATAATCCCGCCGGTTCAATTTCTTGAGCAGCGTGCTATCTCCCAATCCTTCCGGAATGGTATCCGCATCAATGTCCAGTCCCACGTTGTAGGCAAAGGACACCAGGGCCGAGAGCTGGTTGGCGTTCAAGGGCACTTTCACCAGTTGGAGCACTTCCCGCTGAAAATAAGCCACGGTCGCGAGGAACAAGCGATCCGCCTCCGCCTGAGTCATCACATCCCCTTTTCGAACCGCTCTCCCATACAGAGTGGTCATCCCGTAGCCAATGGTCCAATGCCCTGCCGGACACAGGTAGGCTTCAATCCGCCCGTCTTTTCGTTTTTTCTCACAGCCTTCCCATTGGGCAATCAAAGACAAGGTTTGCTTGCTAACATTCATTTCCACAAGCCTCCTTAAAAATTATTTGGAATTGTGACTGGCCCGTTTGAGCAACCATTCGTATCCCTTCACCCCGCCTGAGCCAATGGCGGATGCGGTCACTGCGGCCAGTTCCGGGTGCAGGCCGGTTTGCATCAAAAAGCCGCAAGTGATCCCGCCGGTAAACCCAGCTAAAATCATGATCCCCACCAGTTGTTTGGTATTGACTTTTGCATCATCCTTGGTCAACTGGTATCCCAAGGCCCCCAGCATGGCCATGACCGCAGACGGAACGCCCACGCTCAAACCCGCCAGAATCCGATCCAATTCATGATTGGTCATAGTCCCTCCCATTTTTTGAAAATTAATTAATTTCGGTCACTACAAAACCCATCACCTGGATAAAGGCCGATACCCCGCTCAAACCGCTGCAGTTGTACTCTACGATCTGGGCGCTATCCGTGGGCAGGTAATGGGTTTCAAAAGTCCGTCCCGCAAAGTTCTGCATGGCGTACAACTTAATGCCATTGGTAGTATCTCCATTCCTTCGAAAATAGACATAATCATCCCCGGTCCCTGCATTATCCAGAGCCACCAGTCTCAACAACGGGAGTTGAGACACCGGCGGAACCAAACTGGATAAACTGACATCCGTAAAAGTAGCCGCCGTTCCGTTATTCAGAGCGGTGGTAACAGACGCCCCCCGGGGATCAAATTCCAGATCTTTATAAACCCATAACGGTCGGTTTGGCCAGCCACTGGCTGCCATAATCGGGATCATATTACTGGAACCATCGTTTCGGACTGCGATAGGTAATTGGCGTTTGAGATCATAGCCAGCAGGCAATGTAATGGATCCGGTGACCACTTCATTGGTGGTTGAAAACACCGCTGAAACCGTTCCATCACTGGATTTCTTGATCAGATAAACGTAATACCAGGTATTGGCCGCTTCCGTTCCTGTATCCAACCCCGCTGCCCCGGAACTGGCCAGGGACAGGGTAATGTTACTAGGGATCTCAATATCGGCGGTGTTGCTACTGTTTCGCGCCTTTAAACCTGCCGGGATCAGAAGGCTGGAAGCCGAGTTATACTGGGGCGGTGGACCGGACAAATACCCCTTGGGAAAAGCCAGTGCGCTTTGGGTGAAGGTGACATCCACCCGGTTACTTCCGGCATTATCGCTGCCGGACACCGAGAGCCCTGAACCCACCAGATTGATTTCCTGGCGCGTGCCGATATCCGCTCCATTCACTTTGACCTTGATCTGCTGAATGGACTGGTTATTCACAATCCCAAGGATGCCACCCGTAATGTTCAGGGATGGCCCTAATTGCAAGGGAGCCAACAAATCCGTATCGGATGTGTAGAGTAATCGGTTTCCCGCAATGGAGGATAACCCCGTCCCGCCTCGGGCCACGCCCAATGTCCCGCTGGTCAGATCTCCCGTATTATGCGTATGGCTGGTATTGGCTTTTCCGGACAGTTCCGTATTGATTTTTTGAGCGCTCCACAAATTGCTCACTGTGGTGGCGCTGTCATGAATGGAGCGGTGAATGGTTACATCCGCCACATGGCT
The DNA here is from genome assembly GCA_902168245.1 of Candidatus Melainabacteria bacterium. Taxonomy (GTDB): domain Bacteria; phylum Cyanobacteriota; class Vampirovibrionia; order Vampirovibrionales; family Vampirovibrionaceae; genus Vampirovibrio. The sequence goes on along the minus strand of CABHPA010000087.1, from coordinate 6,922 downwards.
GCTCAAGCCAATACCATCTTTGACCTGATTCACCGTGGCCTTTTTGGTGACGCCAGCCTGATTCAATGGGATTTCTTCAGAGCCGCTTAAGGGATCCGCAGTGGGGAGTTGGCTGACTTTGGTATCCGCAATCACGGCTGGCGTAATGGCCAGCAGCAATACCAGAAAGCTGGTGATGAATTTCCGGATCATGGATTCACCAAGCCTTTCATGATATTAATTTGAAGCAGAAAGCCGTTTTTGAGCTGCTCTGCCAATACCCGCTCATCCGAATCCGCCACAATATCGGTATCCACATCTGTCACCAGGTCATAGGCAAAGCTGAAATCCTGCATATCCAGGTGCGTAAACACTTCCGCCACCACCGTTTTAAATATTTTTTTCAAATTGGCTGGCGCACTCACATACGCCTGGCGCATCATCTCCCTCACTTCCGCAATGATTTCATCCGGGCTTTTAATTCGATAGGAAATAAACGCTCCGATATCCTCTTCACTTACCACCTGAAACTGCGGGGGCGGATAATCGCGGCTCAGGTCTTCTGGGGACACATAGCCGGATGTGACCACTTGGCTTTGTCCGGCCAGATAATCTGGGTGCTCCGGCGTTAGCACGACATAATTTCGATTCATGGAAATCACCTCGTTCTTTTTACAAATGCGGCAATTTAAAACCCATCACCGTAATGCTGGCCCGGGCATTGCTGAGACTGTTCTTGTACTCCAGGCGCTGACTGGCATCCACTTCCATGGGCATGAGCACCTGATCGGAAATCGTGTCGCTGGTGCCGGATGCGGTGGTCAGGAAACTCAATTCATCCACGCTATTGCCCAGGGTTCTGAAAAACGTTCTGGCCGTTCCATTCCCACTGGTCCAGCCTGCAAACAGAAACAATCCGAATTTACAAATCGGCGGAATAAATGCCGAACAGGATACCGTGGTATACGTGGTGGCGCTTCCGTTAATCAACACATTGGTGGGACCGCCGGAAATAAAGTTGTCAATCACAATCCCCTTGTATTGAATGCTTAACCCATCCAGCCCCAGGTGACTGACATAACTGGGAATGAGATTGCCGCTGGCATCGTTACAAACCACCCCGACGCGTCGCTTTTTATCGTAACCAGTCGGTAAATTGGGATTGGTAGCTGACAAGGAAAACAGTCCAGCTGGGACATGAGTCCCGGTTGAATCATCAATGGACCACAGATAATAAAACGCGCTGTTGGCTTCCGTTCCGGTATCTAACCCATTGACCCCGCTGGCAGAAAGAGACACCACCGCGTCTGCCCCAAATGAAATGTCTCGGGTATCCGCGCCATCCCGGCAATGAAACCCTGCCGGGATTTTTACACTGCTGGCAGAGACATACTGAAAGGGCGTGCCTTGCATGTAACCTTGGGGAAAGACGGAGGCCGTATTGGCATTGGCCTCAATCATGGCCAGAATGGCTTCTTTGAGCTGGGTATAATTCCCTTTGTCCAGAGCCGTATTGCCCCCATCCGGATCTTCAATGACATGAGACAGGTTCTCCTGGACATCGTTGAACCAGTCGGCAGACAGCTTGGTGGGCTCCTGATCACTTAAAGGATCTGCTTTTTGGAAATAGCCCACTGTGGTGCCTACAGAATCTGGCGTCGGCAGTTCGCTGGCTACATTGACCGTATCGATCCGATGCATTGCGGCATTCTCCCTAAATTATTTAGGCGTATTCAAAAAGGGCGATGGTATGAGCCGGTTTATAGCGATTAATCAAACATTCCAGAATCTCATTGCCCCAGGTGGTCAGATACTCATTGCAAAAGGATTCGCACGTCATATCCCGCACGGTTAAGGCAGGGGCAATGACTTTAAAGGTGTAAGCCCAGGGCTCATCGTAAAGAGATTCAGTGCAAAGGCTTTCACAGGTGAAGAGATCAAATTCCAAAATCTCAATGGCAAACCCATATAATGCAGCCAAATCGATGAAGTATTGCCTGCTTTGTCCGCCAATGGCCCGCAGTTTGGTAATCACCGCTTGTCGCCGCTGTTCCAAGGAGGATGGGACGATGCCGCGACAATTATCCGGCAACCCCAGCATGCGTTCCCAATCGGGCAACAGTTCCACGCTGGTGCGGGGATCCAGTTCATCCAGCAATTCCTGAATCCGCTGTTCCACCCGTTCCATTTCCGGCGTGAGAGCAGCCCGTAATTTCCCTTGTAATGTATTTGGATCCCGAGGCCAAGCAATCCCACGTGGCCACAATTTATCGATAATCTGTCGGTAACTTACGCGCTCCATGTGATTACTCCCATCACCGCAATTTGCCCGGCAGCGTAAGGGACATCATCGATCGGGGCCGTGATATGGTGGTCATATTCCCCGATGGCGGTGGAGATGGCTTCCCGGATTTTGCTGAACAACAGGGTTTTTCCCGGTTCCGCCTCCCGCCGGATCAGATCCGCTAACTCCGCAGCCACATTGGCTTGTACCACCAAATCACTGACCGTATCACCATTCTCATCTTTGAGCAAAATGGTAAAATTCAACGGACTGGCCATCGGAGCCACCACTTGAAACGCTTTGACACAGAGGGGACGAAGGGGATCGATATAGGTTTGGACCATAGCCACATCGCCCGCTTCGGGAATTCCATCACTGTAGGTATCATCCATCATGAAGCGTAAGGTAACTTTACCGGGACCATTGAATTTGGCCCAAGCCCGGGTGACACCAGGGACTTCCTTGGCCCAGGCCACGTAATCAAAAGCTGCCCCGCCATGCGGTGGTTGCTGAACCCGGGCCAATACCCGCTCCCGTAAATCCTCATTGCTTTCCGTATCGTTCCCGCTTGAGAGAGTGCCTGCGGTGGCAATGGCCTGTACCCCCGCAATGGGGGACACGCAAATTAATGAGGCTCCCGCATCCAGATTGCCGCCGGTTCCGGGTTCCACCGCTTCAATCGAGAGGGTTAATGTCCCACTAGCAATGATTCCTGCCTGAGTAGTCACATAATCAATCCCACTGGCGCTTTGTAAGCGAGTCCCAATATTAATCGCCATTCCGTTTTCACCGTTAAAATTTGCCGTTCCGGCTGCTTTGGTGGCCGCCTTTCGCCCTGTTTTCAGCCAGAACGTGGCATGGCGATCCAGTTGCTCATCTTCAGCCGTATCCACAAAATGCTGGCGGGCAATCCAGTCCAGATAGCCGTACATCCCATGCACCAGACCGGATAAGGAAACCCCGTAGACATAGAGAAAAGAGCGGCGTAAAAACGCGTCCACCCCATCCATGCCGGATTTGAGATCATTCAAAATCCGCTGCCGTATTTGAGGCAGGGTGGGTCTTGAAAAACTGGTGTCCATTATTCCAGCAACAATCCTTCATTGGCTTCAGTCAACAGTTGCTCGCCGTTTTCAGTGAGCAAAGCCGTTTGAATGGTGAATTCCGACGGTTCCGAATAATTGGGAAAGAGTCTTTTCCAGAGCAGGTTATACCGTTCTTGTGAACCATTGCGTTTCACGATGATCACTTCAATGGCCATGAGCCCCGCAGATTCGGGGTCCATATACCAGGTGCTAACCTGCATCCGATCCGCGATTCGGTCTTCCAGCAGCCAAGCCAGAGCATCCATGCAATATTCCCGTGCCCGGTTCAAGGTTTCATCCGTATTCTTTTCCCGATATAGGAGCCAGAGCCAGGAACCCATTTCATCGCCAGCAATCTCTGAAAGCGCATCGCCCCACCAACCCCGTCTGCTATCTTCCAGACCGGGTAATTCATCGTCTGGCCGGGCACGACGATCCGTAAACAGGGAGATGATCACCGCCGTTTCCAGGGTGTCATCCTGAACCAGCACCAATCCATCCCGCCGGATATCAAATTGGCCCAGGCTCAATTCACCCGGGTTGTGAAACAGCTGAATATCCATACAAACCTCAGAATTTTTGATTTTTTATTGGGCTGGATCCGGAGTAATATCCGGCGGCAAAATGGGAGCCACACTGCCGGTAGCGCCAATCACATAATCGATTCGCGTGAGCGGCGTAAAATGAACACCGTTACCCAGGCAGTCATACCGCAGGTTTTCGCTGGCATGGATCTCAATGCCTTTGGCTTGCAAACGAATGGTTTCCGGACTTTGCAAGATCAAATTGCCACTGTCTGCTCGCAGCAAAACAAAATTGTCATGGCTGGTATAGAGCATCACATCACCGGGCTGAAATGCCAGACCTGTTTCCGCTTGAACACTAGCAAGAGCGGCTTTTCTGGCTTCCCGATTTTCCACTTTGACGCAAAGCGGATGGGATCGGGTGCCGCCCACCATGAGGAACAAACATTCAGAACCCAACGGAGGGCTCCCGGTAAAGCCATATTCCTGCATCCGTTCCACCGGATCCGAAATATCATCGTCTCCCAGCAAGGTGGCCTGGATCAATTGCAACCCGCCGGAATCCTGTAAAACAGTTAGGACGCCGCGCACCGTGCTATTCAGCAATCGGTAAGTCAATCGTCGAATTTGGGTTTCCAGACTCATACGCTTTCGGGCTCCTCAATGAGTTTGAAGGCATCTGGTTTCGTGACGGTCAGCATGGTCAGGGTCCCAGCCTTATCATCCACCTGAAACTGCACACCGGAAATCAGCAAGCGTTCCTGGCGTTTGAGCAAGGGATCCTCCACAAAGACCAGGCTGTTGATTTCCCAAAGCGCCCCATTGGCCTGACGCCAACCCGGCACCGTATACTCAATCCGAGTGGATTTTCCTTTGCGCACTGCCACTTCCCAGGCCGCTCGTTTCTGGCATTGCTCCGTATTGGCCTGAGATTCTGCCAGCACCAGTAAGGGACGATAGCGTTTGACTTCCGGATCGACCGCTTTGCCTCGTGCTCCCGTAAAGACAGAGGTGGGCGTATGGTCATCCCCTTGGCTTTGGCCTTTGACGATAATTTCAGAAAATCGATTGGTATAGTCAAAGGTGCCGTTGCAAACTTCAATATTCTCACCGACTTTTAAAGCCGAGGTTGCGGTTTTCATTCCAGAACGGGTAATCCGCAATCCGCCATGCCCGTCACTGACAATCAAGACCGCTCGCATCTTGGCCAGTCGTTCCAGCGCTTCATACACGCTTTCGCCCGGTTCAATGGCAAATTTCTTAAACGGTTTACCCACGCTGACCTCTGCGGTGATGGGAATTTGAAAAGGGGTAGTCAGATCCGAAGCGATTTGCAATAAAGTTCGTCCGTTCCAGGTACCCGGTTTATTCATGGCTGAACAATCCACCAGGTCTCCTGCCCGATCCCGCCCGGAAACGGTGAACCCATGATTTTCCTTGTCATATTGAATTTCCACCTGATCCACATACCCAGTCAGAATAATGTCATTCCCAATTTTGAGAACACATTCATCCCCGTATCGAATGCCCCAAGGAATGGTCTGTCCCGGCCATTTCTCAGAAATCCCCAGTTCAAACACCCCAGACAAACTTTCCAGGCTGAGGGTAATGCGAATATTTTTCCAGCCGCCATAAGTCGTCCCGTTGACGGTCAAGGTCACATCATGATTTACCATTAGGGAATCAGCACCTGAACGCCTTTACCGGCAGGCATAAAATTGGGATTTCGCACTTTATTCCGGCTCCGGATTTCTTCTGTCTGCTCAATCCCACCGTAAATTTCATAGGCCATGACCAAAGCAGGCATGGGTTCCGCCGGGAAGATATTTTTAATCCGGGCCAGATTGGCTGCCCGTTCCGTAATATCCAGCACCATGGCCGCCTTTAGATCAGCCAAAGCACTAAAGGTTTCATCATCATCCGTGCTGCCCACCTGATCCAATTCGGTATCCAGTTTCTGAGCCAACCGATCCCGAATGGCCACCGCATCGTCATAACTGGCAAAGGTCATTTGACTGGCGGTGAGGGCCATGCCCATGAGGGCATGTCGTTTGACCAGAGCTACTTGTAAATCCCGATTGCGCTTTTCGATTCTCCGGTTGGGGGATGTTTCAGGAATGGGCAGAAAATCATCCCCAAAAGCGCTCAATTTCTGGTACGCCAGAAACCCGATAGCAGGGTCTGCATACAGACGCTGAATCTGAGTGATACTGGTTTGAACCTGAGTTGAATAGGCAGAAACATTGGACAGCAAAGAATTACTAGCCAGTTGAGAAATCCCGGCCAGAAAAGCGGCTTTTATATTCGGATCCGATGGGGCAATTTCAGCGGCTTTTTCTAATTGGCTGGTTAAATTAGAATTGGTCATCTGGGCTGAATTGACCACAAAACCGGGCTGGCGTTTCAGCGAAAATGTTTCATCAAAGGCAGATTTTAAAACTGCTTTCAGCAGCGTCGCCGCTTGTACGATTTGACCGCTGGTATCCAGAATGGAACTGGGGTATTTGTTTTCCCCAGCTTCCAGAAATGTGAGATTGAAATATTCAATGTTCCCCGCTTCATTGTCAAAGACATGCTCAATCGGTCCCGGAGAAACCCGAACCGCCCCAAAAATGGGATGCATTAAAATACCGGGTTCTTTGTTATTTTCTATGGCCTGAATCAACCGATCTCGAAGGTCCTCATGCCCTTCGCCAATCACATGGGCTTCCAAGGTATATTCCCGGGCACCCCGGCCCAGATCTTCGGTGTAGGGAATGTCTTTTAAGGGAAATTCATGGGTCACGATTCGTCGCCCCACCCGAGTGGTGGCCCGCTTGATTTTAAAGGGAATGCCCCGAAAGGAAGCGGGACGCAAATTACTCTTATTGGCCACTGGTCATCACTCCCGTTTTTAGGGCGGAATCGCCTTTGTGAGACACACTGGTCACCGTGGCAGGGCCGGTGACCTGGATTTTCAGAGACAGTTCATCTTTCTTGGGTTTGGTCAACGGTTCTGTTTTCTGAGTCACCTTGGAATCAATGGCCCCTGCCAAAGCCCGGCCCACCGC
>CABHPA010000086.1 GCA_902168245.1 Candidatus Melainabacteria bacterium | reverse complement strand
CACGTTCCGTCGTTTTCAAGCACAGTTGCAATTAATCCTAGCCCGATACCCCCTCCAGTTGCATTTATTCCTGGCAGAAATTCCCCTCGTTTGCAAGCATGACCGTTTATAAATGCAAGCGCCTACAATTAACGGCCATTTCTGGGCTGCTCAATCCATTGATGAGTCTGGGCGGAAAAGCTTTCCTCGCGGGAGCAAGCTCCAAGGCGGGCATTTCGTCATTGGAAAGCCAGAGGATAGCGATAACATCCTGATTACCGAAGGCTATGCGACCGGAGCCACCTTACATGAGTTGACGGGACTGCCGGTGGTGGTAGCGTTCCACGCGGGGAATTTGCCAGGGGTGGCCGAAGCGTTTCGAGAAAAATATCCGGAGGCTGTTTTGCTTTTGGCCGGGGACAATGATCACAGTAAGCCGCCGGAGAAGAACGTTGGCCGCCAGAAGGCCGAGGAAGCCGCCCAAAATGTCGGCGGGTATACTTTGCTGCCAGAGTTCGGGAAAAACGATTCTGGTAGCGATTGGAACGATTTGGTAAAACAATGGGGGAAGGAGGTGGTGCAGGATCGCTTGAAAATCGGGATCGCCGTGGCCGAAAAAAAACAACAGGAACAAAAACAACAATGGGCTAGAGAATTAGAGATACAAAAACAGGAAAAAGCCGCCCAAGTAAGTCAAGACAAAGAAAAAACACTGGTTCAAAGCGGAGGGCGCTCGATTTCGTTCTAGCGTGGCCCAAGCGCTTGTTTAAAAGGAGTCCCCTCCCGAACTGCGGTTCGGGAGGGGATTTTGTCTCAATATTCCTCGGCCAGCAGCAGGGTGAGTACCCGTTTGGTTTTAGTGGGATCCGCCGGATCCTCACTCCGGTACTCCAGATTGAGGTCGTAATAGTCGATCTTAAAATAGAACGTTTGACCGGCCAACTGGATCATGCCAAAATCGTGCTCGCCATAGGGGTCGTTGTCTTCATCAAAACAGTCAAAGGATTGCACCGCTTGAATCAGCGCTTGCTGTGTTTCTTCCGGCAAGCTCTGAACGCCAATGGTCAACAATACGGTTCCACCTAAAAAGGTGCGCCGCAGTTGGTCATTCAGTTGGGCTATCGGGCTCTTGATGGTCTGGTTCATGATAAAATTCCTCTTTTCACCAGTCACTCACGCGGTGACCTTACCCTTCCCGGCGTAAAAAGGGGGTGAAAAAAGACAAGGGCGGTGACGCTAGGAGCCGGGCGAAGCCTTTACCCTTGGCTTTTTGAGGGCGCAGCCCTATTGGAGATAATGCTTTTTTACATTTTCTTTCTTTAAGCAGGATGGAGGGTCAGATTTTGCTTGCCATTTCCACCAGTCCCAAACTAGTTTATTGAATCAAAAAGATGAACTCGCTTGTATGGTCTAATGCAGGGGAATGGCTAAAGTCCCAGGTTGCTGGCCGCCATGATTGAGCAAGTCAGTTCTGTCTGATGAGCAGAGAGAGCATCAGGTCAGGCAATATGCGGAACAGAGAAGCTTAATCGCCTCATCGAGTGTCAGCGATACGTCGAAATCCTTGGGATTGAGCGTTTTGTCTTCTTTTACAAGTTCGACAAAGCGTCGCATATCGTCCTGGATGGATTCTGGCATTTTGATATTTGCATCCCGTGAAAGAAGCTGTACCAGGCGGAATACGTCGTTCCGATGCTTTTTAATACTATTACTGTCAACTCTTTCTCCTTTTTTTATCCGTTCGTCAAAGTCCAGAAAAGCACGTGCCTTGAAGGGAATGAGCAGTGTTTGATCAATAATGGTGACGCCATCCAGATTTTGCTTTGCGCTCTGGATCGCCTCGTAGTAGCCATTGTCAAGCAGGATAGCTGATAGGCTGAGGACATCTTCGTCTACCGGCACAGGCGTGAGCCAGGCACCTTCTGGAAGATTCAGAACACCTGGGTTCCGTGCGAACAGTTCGATCATGAAGGGATAGGCTTCATCTTTGGGGCGATGGAACCGATAAAACTCTTTCCACCCGTCACTACGCTCGCGAGCCTCATAGCCACCAGAATCGAGGAAGGTTTTGAGGGCCTGACCGAATGCAGCATCAACGACTTCGACACACAGAACCATATCAATGTCTTTGGTGGCCCGAAACTCAAGACCTTCCTGATCAAACAAGAGGTCGCAGGCCGTGCCACCGATGATGGCGTACTGATCCTCGTGCCCGGCAAAATGCTCCCGAAATTTGTCGATACCCACTACCATATTTCATCCTCCAAAAGTCTTTCAACCGCCATTGCAATGCGTTCGTCGCGGTGATCCCAAAACTGCGCATAGAGCGACAGTGGGTCAACTACCGCTCTGTCAGACAAGCTGGACGGATTGTAGGACCATATTTCAACGGTAAAATCAGCTTCAAATTCGTTGACCTCAGTCAGATCGAAGATCTTAGACACTGTCTTCCAGTCACTTGCCGCTATCGCAAAGGTTTCTTTTCGTGGCGGGGTTAAATCGGTCAGCCTCGCCAGGGCTGCTTGGCCTGCTAACTTCAGCTCAGATGTAGGGTGGGCACCACCTCTAGCGCACTTCACAGAACGAACCGGGCTGCGCAGCAGGGGACGAGCTGTTTCCAAGAGTTCCTGCCGCTGTATATCAAACTGAATATGTCTCTCCTTACCTCGCTTCTCCGTTGTCGCCAGCCTTGCGCTTACCAGTTCATCGAAGGCTCGCCCGATAGACATCGGTGAATAGTGCAAGCGTTCGGCAATTACCGAAGGCATAATCGCAAATTCGTCCAGTTTGAGTAGATGGAGAAACAAAACCGCTTGTGCCACCGGGGAAAGACTATCGACAGCTTGGAGCCTCGGAAGACGAAAATGCTCTCGAAGATCCATTGCAAGTTCCGGGAGATAGAGCTGGTTTCCTGGAACAATGAACGGAACCCCTTGGGCAATCAGTCGCCCGCGATTATGCGCGCTCAAGGATGGGGTCGCAAAGATGACAATATCATCCACGGCTGAACGAACACGCATGACATGTTTGGCGATATCACCGGGCGTTGCGGAATTCTCCCTTGCTGCCATCACAATGCATCGAATGCCAGCAATCCAGGCTTCGTAGAATCGGTAAGCGCGTTCCAGAAAAAAAGGGACGCTGATTGTCCTCTGTATAGACCCAACCTTGACCGACACATGAAGCGTCTCTCCGAGATAGCGTTCCAACGTATCGGCGAATGCCTGACCAAACATTTGACTATCATTTTCTAACATCAATATGCATACTAACATTACTGCTGTTAGTGTGCAATCCAATGTTTGCATGAATCATGAGGGTACGCCGGTGGCCGGGCTTTAATCATCTCTGACTCACCAACCGAAGTTTCGGCCAATTCGGTTATTTGCAAGGATAACCCACCTATTATTTCAAAACTATATATAATCATCCTCTGGCAACTCAAATGTTGAGGAACCATCAAGCAAGAGAAGGGAAATAGCAAAATCATACTGATCTGCCATTAGCACAACCTCCTGCACTTCCTCGTTAAGCCAAACATTAGCCGGATGCTGAATGCTTGCTCGACCATCAACCAGCAAATCCGTACGATTTGGCAAGGCTGTACTTGGAATTTCAATCAGATTTTCAGAAGTTTTGAAATACACGCCAGACTTAAAGGCTGGTTCACTGGATCTCGACCATAGGACATACCCATCACGCGAGACGACCAGAACGGCGCGTTTGGCTGTATACCTCAGCCACTGAAGGGTAGCAGCCATTAATGAAACACCATACCGGTCCGCGCAATGGGATAGCATATCGAGGGTCACTCTTGTGGTGGCGGGTATCTGGGAACGAAAATCATCAAAGGGCATTAAAAGATTTGCGGCAAATGTGTTTGCTTGTTGCTCAATCAGACCGTAAGCCGAATCCCATCTCACAGTATCTTGGGATGTACACTGCATCCCTTCCGGATGATCCAGCCTGTGAATGAGATAATGCCCAAATTCATGGGCCAAAGTAAACTTAATCCGCCCTTTGGAACGGATAGAATCGTTATAAAAAACCGCCCATCCCTTTTTAAGCCGGTATAGCGCACCCTCAAAGCCCGGAAGATCTGCTCCCTGAACCGCTATAATAGGTTCATTAGGATATATTTGCATAGAGTATTCTTGAGCCAAAGTAACGATGTCAACCGGAAAACGCTCTGTGCCTAGCACTTGCTTCAATAGTTCTGAGATTTTTGAGGCCCACCCTTGGGCTGATGAAGCGAGATTATACGTCTTCATCCAATAATTCCATCATTTTCCGCAGCTTTTCCTTGGTAGGTGCCGACATTTGCTGATATTTTCTAAAGAAAGCTTTGTCTGTGGCATCCTCAAGGCCAACGCTCTCCGAGGTATCCATTAAGTAGTCTGTCGTCACGCCCAGTGCAGCTGCAATCTTGGATACCTTTTCAGCAGAAGGGCGCGGTGGATTCTTATTTTCCAGCTCCCATATATAGCCTTTACTAGACTCAGAAAGCTCTGCCAGCTTGTCCAGCGTAAGCTTTTTTTCCTTTCTTAAGGCTCTAATCTTATCTCCAAGGGGGGTAGACACCTGAACAGTCCCTTCTAATTTACGGATCAACCAATGTTCAGAGTAGCAGTATTTTGGATACTTGACAAGCATTAGAACGAGTTTCATAATGTTCAGAGTAGCGATACTTTCTATACCGAAACAAAACAACATCAGGAGCTCAAACACCATGGATCATCCGCAATCTGCTCAACAGGAAGTTCAGGGTAGCCACGGAAACCCTCCCACCCAAGAAAAAGACATCCAGGTTACGGTTCAATATTCTCTGGGAGGCGATATTGAAGAAACCATCAAGGAGAATCAGAAAATCCAGGTACTCCAGCGGGCAGCCATGAAGCATTTTGGCATCAGCTTGAGTGAATTTGACCTTTACGAGCTGACGATCAAAGGCCAATTGGATTCACTGTCTCCGGAATCCCGCGCCGGGGATGTCCTGACGCAAGGGATGGCCCTAGTGCTTGATACCGTGGATAACGTGGATCAGGACGGCTAAAGTGCGTACAGTAGAGGTAAAAAAGCGTGTGAAAGACGGTTTAGACCTCCTCATGGGTGAAACCGATTTCCTCCAGCGGTATAAACTCCAGTTGGTAGAGCAGGGTGAACTCTCGTTTACCCTGCTCACTACCCTTGCAAATGCTACAGAGGAGCGGATTCGCTTCGATTGCGATAACTATCCACAGCATCTCCCCAGCGTTTATCTGGTCGATGAAACTAATGAGCGTCGGCAGACCCCTTGGCCGCCATACCAGGGTGTCACAACACACGATGCTATGGGGGGAATCAGCTTCTTTTGCTGCAATTTCAACCGCGAATACTACTCGCATTCAAGCCATCGTAACGAATCACCCGACAAGTGCCTGAAAGGAATTACTCTCAAGCGAATTGTAGGGATTTTTATGAAGAGGATTCACGGATGTTAAAAATTGAGGCTAATACAAAACTCCGGGTGACTGCCCAGATCATCACCGAAACAGAACAGTTTCTCCGTCAAAAAGGCCAATGCAGAGAAGAGGGACGGGTCTATTGGATTGGTGAATTAATAGGACCCATTATCAAGATTACCCGCCTCCATATTCCGGAACAGATTTCAGAATCTTCGATTTGGGGTGTCTCCGTCGAAGTCCGGAAAAAAGAAAGGCTGGCCATGATGGAGACCCTGCAAGGGAATGAGCGGGTCTTCGTTAAGCTCCATAGTCATCCCCAAGAGGCTTATATGTCAGAAACCGACATTCGGAACCCCAGCTTCAAGCATGAAGGAGCAATTTCCATTGTGGTTCCCAATTTCTCTCGCAATCCAATGGGGGAGCTGCTGGATTGCTCAGTCAATATCTTTACAGCAGGCGAATGGCGAGAACTCACGCGCGAAATGGTCAGCAGATTCGTGGAGGTCCAATATGAAAGAGTTTAAGGCCGCTATGGCCGAATACTTAGCTTCTGAAAATATTACGCCTGAAGTTTTCCATCGCCGGATCATCCAGATCCAGTTCACGCCTCATACCGCAGCAACCTGGGAAGGCCAGGTTGTCTGCTATACCCTCGTTGATCTAGTCAGTCGACTTTTTCAAGGACTGCGGCTTGAAATCCCAGACGTGCCCTGCTTATTCCGATGGGGTAAGGATCGAACGCTCAAAGCTGTGCTGGAAGAAAGATACCATGTCGCCACCGGCTTTAAGGATGAACCGCCATTGGGTTTGGATGCTCCGGTGCTGACCATCCAGATCGGAGAAGGCGAGGGAAAGGCGGACTTTTATGTCAGCTCTAGCCAGTGGAAAGCCATTATCAGCCCTACGCCAATCCTTAACAGTTTGATCCATTCAGAGATTTTACCAACGGGTGCGGTAGCGGCTGCTTGCCTTACGGCCATCGAACTGGTCAAGAAAGTCCTGGGCAAAGGCTCTTTGGATAGCCACTACATTTTTTCAACCTTTGATCCAAGCCAGATGCTGGATGAAAATCCAGTCGTTAGTTCCTTGCCGTTAGGAGAGGTTATCCTGGCTGGAGCAGGATCAATTGGGACCGGCTTTCTCTACACACTACTGTTTTCTGATGCCGCTTCTGGAAAAATTTTGCTACTGGATGGTGACCCAAAGCTCGATGCACGGAACTATCTCCGGTATGTCCTGCCCACACGACAAGATATCGAGTGCTTTTCCAGCGTTAGTAAGGTTGACTGGGCAAAAGGCCGTCTGGCTGATTATGGCTTTCCACTTGAAGTCGAGGTAGTGCCGCGAGATTTTGACCCGGCAATGCGGGATACAGAAGACGAGCTGGATCTAGTCATTTCTGCTGTTGATCGCAATGATAGTCGCCACGATATTGCTTATTACAGGCCTAGACGAGTCATTAATGCCGCAACCGGAAGCACTACCATTACCTTGACCACTCATGGACAGGATAAGGAACTGGCTTGCCTTGCTTGCCACTTTTCAGATGATACCAAAAAGTGGCAGGGCCTAATACAAGATATAGCAGGAATTTTTGGCCTATCTGTGGAACGAGTCACTGAGCTGCTCGGTAACTCAAGCCTACGGACTACTGAAGAAGATTACCAAGTAATGATTGCTGCTGGGTGTGCTGAACCCAACTGCCCGAATGATTACATAGGACTCAACCGTGACGGACTCCGAAAGCACGAGCGTATGTATGCCAAAATCAGCCTTCCAGAGCAGTTTGGCGGAACAGATGTCACGCTTCCCTTTGTCCCGCTACTTGCTGGGTGCCTACAGGCTGCTGAGACTTTAAAACATAGGTTGGATCTGAAGCCAAATCCATACAACTACCTGCGGTTTGATGTCATGGACATTAAAACATGCATTCACCCTCGCCGAAAAAAGGTTTCCCCCAAGTGTCTGGTTTGTAACGACCACGGCGAATCCAATTTCATCTTAGAGGATGAGCTTAAACTGACTGGAATATAGGGCAAGCCGGGTGGAAATGAAAGTAGAATTTTTCTTGTCATTTGAAACCAGTCTCAATAATTTCATACTCATTAGGCTCTACCTGCCACATTTAAAACAACTTCTGCTGCTCAGGTTCATTTGCCTCATCAATATTAAAGTCTGCTGGGCTGAAGTCGGCTTTCACCACCAAAGGCATGCGAGGATGAATATTCTCCAGCTCGCCAATGGCTGGGTTGGTGACCACATAGATGAAGTTTTTATCTTTTCGCTGGATCTTCAGGCCCATCAAGAAGGTGTCACTTGGCATATCAAACCACCGAGATTTGGGAAGTTTACCTTTTTCGCTGAAGCGCACAGCAGGAATTAAGACCTGTTCTGGGCCATACTGCTGCCAGTAATCTGCTTTCAGACTCGTCTAACGCGCCCAGCCGGTCACTGGGACATCATAGGCCAGATCTTCCTCAGGACTTCTGCGGCCCCATTGATATAGCATCACCTCGCCACCGTCCCCAATGTCTGGGATTTGGGCATGTGGCTGGGGAAAGTACGCCTTGCGGTCTTCAAGCTGCTTTGTGTCCTTATTCGGGTATTTGTAGGTCATTCCGCCGCACATTGCTAATGATGATTATCCATACTTTACAATCGTATTATCCTCAAAGGATATAACGAATTCAGGATTCTCATCTTCTTGCAATATATTTGCCCAAGACTGAATTTCTCGTCCACCTCTTTCAACTTTGGTAACAACAGAACAGCCACTATCCGAAGAGATAAGGGTATGCTCCTTTTTTTCATTTACTTCAAATATCTGCTTCGTTTTGTAGTCAATATAGAAACCTTCCTCTGGTATCGGCTTGCTCATTCCGTCCTCCTAAGTCAATTTATCGATATTAACTTTACAAATTCATTATCAGGTAGATTGTTATTGTTTTAAAGCGCCCGAATCAAATACGTACTCTGACCTAGCTCACAAATGCGCTTCATCTGTTGATGCTCGGTCATCAAGCCCTGGTTATTCTGGCTGGAAAGATGATTTTGGCGCATTTGCCAAGACATTCGACGAAAGCCTTGAGAGCCATAGCGCAGCGTTCCTGGACCAAAGGTCGTATTCACCTGATCCAAAGCCTTCATGAGACTGGCGATTTTCTCCCGGTCATATGGGTCGAGCAAGCTGGTTTGACGCTCTTCGGCTGGAATCAAACCACTCAGCATGACCCCACCCTTGTTGTAGCGATACCCGTCCCGGTAGATGTTATCCAGCCCGCTTAAGGCCGTCTGGATGATTTCCCCGGTATGATCGGTGGGATAGGGAAGCTGGAGGGTAATACTGGGGTAATATTGCGGTTCCTGGATAAATCGGTTGGTTTCCAGAAACACCAACACCGACCAACAGGCTAACTGCTCTCGCCACATTTTAGCGGCCGATTCAGCGGCATAGGTGCTGATGACTTGGCGTAAGGATTCAAAGTCCTCTATGAGCTTTCCAAAGCTCATCGAATGCATAATGCTTTTACTGATAGGGGGAACCAGTTGCAGAGGCAAGCAAAACTTGCCTTGTAATTCCAAAGCCGTGCGGGTCAACACTATATTGAAATTCTTCAAGATCCATTTGGAATCTGCTTGAGCCAGATCATAAGCCGTTAAAATACTGTTACCACGCAAGCGCTCGGCCCAACGCCTGCCCACACCCCAGACGTCTTTCGCTTCTACCCGTTTTAGAGCCACATCCAGATAGGGTGAATCCACCAGGTTGAGCACTCCGGTTTTCACCTTGGGCGACTTTTTGGCGATCCGGTTGGCCAGCTTGGCCAGGGTTTTCGTTCGGGCAATGCCGATGGAAACTGGAATGCCGCAATACTGGAGCACCGTATCTCGAATCATGTGTCCGTAAGCGTCCAGGTTGTCTATGCCGGTGAGATCGAGAAAGGCTTCATCACAGCTATAGACCTCCATTCGAGGCGAAAACTCTCTTAAGACCGCCATCACCCGCCCGCTGATTTCCGAATACAGGGGGTAATTACTGGAAAAGACCTGGATATCGTAATAGCGGATCTTGTCTTTGATGAGATGGTAGGCATCCCAGCTAATGCCCAAGGCTTTGGCCTCAGTGGAACGGGCGACCACCATCCCGTCATTATTGGAGAGTACAATCACTGGCTTGCCTTTCAAGTTGGGATTCAAGATCCTTTCGCAGGAGACGAAAAACGAATTACAGTCTACAATGGCAAAGAAAGGCATTATATGGCTAACCTTAAGGCATTACTGAACAAAAGATTCCTTAGTCGTCCTGTATTTGAATGGCTAGTATTGTTGGCAGTTCTGTTTTTACTGGGAATTGTTAAAATCCCTTGTAATGGAAACTGTTAAAGTTTTACCAGCTCTGAGAGTGAATGTTATAGGTCACTGTGCCATGGTAATACTCGCTTTCGGTAACCATCCGAGGCGGTACATAGCCCCGGTCATCCACCAAGAGCAAAGCGCTCCCCTGCTTGACCAATCGGCGTAAGCAATATTGCCCGTCAATTTCAGCCAGAATGACCCGGCCCGGCTTGGGTTTCAGCGAACGGTCCACAATCAGAACATCCCCGATGGAGATGCCTTCAATCCCATCATCCGGGGCCAGTGGCAGATATGTGGCCGCCTTATTTTGAATAAAGCGGGCATTCAGGTCTGTATTAAGGTATCCGTCTGCAACACCTTGAATTAACATCTTGGAATCCAGGCGTGACAATGCATCACCCATAGGGCGCTCCTCCGATCCGTACTAAAACATCGTTTCTGGCTAGTCAACTAATCCAAGACTATATTCATGATTACTCGAATTTTCATTCGAGCGCAAGTCATGTATTTGTTGAGCAATATATGAAGAAAAAATGCAAAACCGAAGATACAGTTGCTATAAGCCTCATCCATTTGAGATAAAATAGTCCTCGGTAAGTATTAGGCTAATATACAATCAGCCTAATGAGCATAGGAACAACGCAATGGGCCAGCAGGATTTTAAAATCCAAAAGGTGTTGAGCATTATTTCTGCCTTTATGCTATTGGGCACATTGGCAAATAATCCTTATAGTTACTACGTTTTGCTCCGTTGGATTGTGTGCATTACAGCAATTCGTTCAGCTATCTCTTTTAAGGAATTGAATAATGAAGGCTGGAATATCACGTTTTTATTGATTTCTTTCCTATTTAATCCATTAATACCCGTTCATTTGAATAAACAATTCTGGATGGTTCTAGACTTACTAACCGCAGGTATTTTTCTGTTTTCTTTACTCAGGCTTAAAAGCAGCCATAAAAGCTTTCTCAGCTAATGAGTGATCATTTAGACGCTATTAGAAAAATGAGGCTAAATCAAACTCAGCACCCATTAGCGGTAGATTCGGCTGTTACTATCAAAAAGTGCCCCTTCTGCGCGGAAGAAATATTGATTGATGCAATTAAATGCAAACACTGTGGAGAGATATTTGCAAATCCCTCTATTGATAGACTTGGATACATTCATTTGATCAATATCAATGAATTTCTCGAACTAAAAATAGTAATTCCCAAGTGGTACAACCTCTTTGGGAAAACAAAATATTTCATTAACAACCAAGAAGTTATACCTCAGAAAAGACAAACAGTAGGTAAGACACACAAGCAATTACTCTATGAGATCACTCCCGGAAAACAGGTCTTTATTCAAGCTCACACCTGGGGTGATCCATTACCGGATATTTTTATTGAGGATGATAAAATTTCCTCGATAGGCAGCTTAAACTGGCTTCAAAAAATAATAGTTTACGCACCTATTCTACTCGTGTTTCGAGGTGGCGCAATTGGTGCATTATGCGGATTTACAGCCATCACCCTAAATTGCAAAATCATTAGACTAAACTCTTCTGTAATGAAACGAGGAATGCTGCTCCTTCTATCTTATTGCATGTTGGCGATTGTTTACCTTATATTCGCATTTGTTTTTCTTGTCTTTTTGCACTTGATTTTTGGATATAAAGGTACGAACTAAATGTCTAAACCCCGTCAACAATCAAGTAATACCAAGGAATGTCCCTATTGTTCAGAAAAAATTCTTTTGGAAGCAATCAAATGCAAACATTGCAAACGATTCATTGCCCAATCATCAGTAGACGATGAAGCTATTGTCACAGATTCAATACAAGAAGTTAACCATAATGCCAGAAAGCAACCTTATGAAATTATGAATCATAATGCCTATCGGCTATTAGGGCTACCTGCAACCGCGACTCAAGCCTCAATTCATGAAGCTAACAGTTCAATACGTAGAACCCTCAAGATTGGCGTTAATAAATCTACTTCTTGGGATCTAGCCTGGCTGGGAGCAATGCAAAGATCTGAAAAAGACTTGCAATCTGCTGTGGGTAGGCTTACAAACCCAGCTCAAAGGCTACAAGAACGCATGTTTTGGTTTTCAGAACGTGCAACATTGCTCAATGAAGTAACCATAGATTCTCTACCTTCTGTTATTTCTGAGCTAGGGGATAAACTAGAGGCCCATGATCTGGCTTTACTAAAGCTTGCTTATGTTCACTTGATTGATCCTGGACTCAGAAATAAAAACTTTTGGATTGAAGCCATAAATCTTTGGCAAACTGTCATTGATTCAGACGACTATTGGGCTTCTTTACTGGACTTGGAAATGGAGGGCGAATTTGAACCTTTTGCGACCGTAGAAGAGGTAGAAAGCCTAAAACTAGATGCTAATAGACTAGTCTGCTCCACCTTACTAGCCTTTGCAAATGAGGGCATTGTTAGCAAGGATAATGCTATTTGTGGGCAAGTCTTTAGCATTCTCAGAGATTCAAAACTGCCTAGAAATACATTTTATGAATTTGAAGCCCAGGTTTTAGGCAATTTAGAAGATGAGTTCGTTCAATTATGCGAACAAATTCGTAATAATTCAAGTGAGGATCTCAACAAAGAAGATGCTAATTCTCCGGAAAATATCAGGATTTGCACAACAACTTTAAACCGGTTTAATGATGAAGCTCAACCTTTCTTAAATAAATTGTTGAATTTGTCTGGACAGAATTCGGAATTGGCTAACCGAGTTAAAGAGGAAGCAGCTCTTTGTTTAAGAAGTATTGCACTTGCTTTCACATGGGCGGATGAATTTATCCGTTCCCAGGAATTATTGGAAAGGGCTAGAACTATTGCCCCAAAAAATTCCTCTATTTATCACAGAATATTGGAAGATCTAGGAGATGTCGAAAAAACCTCTGAAAAACAGAAAATATGGAAAAACTTAAAGCCTATCAAGAGCGCCCCCGCTCTGCACACCATTAATGGTGTTGGCTTCACATTATATGGTTGCACTGATGTTGACCCGGAAACAAAGTCATATCTTGCCACATACTATTTTGTCTTTTTCTTTATTCCTATCTTCCCAATTTGCCGATACCGGGTAATTTCAGCGGGTGATGGGAGTTATAGATTTTTAGGGAAGGCTCCTTTAACCACAGGCCACAAATGGCATATAGGGATTTCGTTGTTTCTAATTCTCGCCGCCTTTTTATGGATTTTGGCTAGTTCATCTAATTCATCTAATTACTCTTCAGGTAACTATTCATCAGGTTATTCCTCAACTCCAACTGAGACAACAAATTACTCGTCTTCACCCAGTGAAACATATACCGCCCCTACCACTCCAGATGGTACTTCACTCCCCACAAGTGAGTCTACAACTCAAGACATACAAACACCTCAAGAAACGTCTCAAGAAAATATAACGCCTCCCACACAATTTAGCTCTATCTATAAACAAGAGCTTAAAGGAAAGATAGAAGCGGGTAGAGCCAAATTACCTGCTTTAGAAGAATCTTACAATCATTTAGCAGATGAAGTAAAAGCTATGAAACTTGAACTTAGCCAGAAGAAAGCTGAGCTTGAAACCCTTGAAGCTCAGACTACAGATGACGCTAGCACTGAAGGCTATGAGGCAAAGAGACAAGCTTATAATCAGCTCATTGAACAACATAACGAAGCACTCTTAAAGGCTAGAAATGCTGAGAGAGAGTACAATGCCCTTCTTGAAGAAGATCATAAAATGGTCCAAGAATATAATTCGCTGTAAGAGGTTTGAAGGATGTCCCCAAAAGAAACAATCGAATGTCAGATTGAACAGCTATCCGAGCTTTCAATAGAGGCATGGCGCTTGGGCCAATGGCTTTCCAAACTTGATTCGCAAAGCGCTATTGGAAGACATGTGCTCAGAAAGTACGAAAAATTCTTTCAGGACCTTGGTTTCGAGATTTTGGATATGACTGGGAAAACTTATGATCCTGGTATGGCTTTGGATATTATCGACTCTATTTGCGACAATACTTTGGAATCAGGAATTGAAATCATAGATGAAACTATTTCACCCATTGTGGTCTACCAGGAACAGGTAGTCAAACATGGGCAAGTAGTGACTCGAAAAAGATCAGAAGTTTTAGAACAAACAGTGGTTGAGGAGTAATCTGGAATGAATCAGTTCATCAACTATGGCATTGATCTTGGCACAACCAATTCTTGTATTGCCTCTTGGGACGATAATGATGTACGAATTTACCAAAACAATGACTTGATGAATGTAACGCCGTCTGTTGTTAGAGTCCAAAAGAATAATCGAATCTTGGTTGGAAAACGCGCATATAATGCTATTGTCGATGACCCCGATAATGTGGCCTCTGAGTTCAAGCGTTGGATGGGGCAGAAAGATAAAAAAGCCTTTTCCTCTTCTGGTAGAACCATGTCTGCTGAAGAGTTATCTTCTGAAGTCTTGAAGGCGTTAAAAGAAGATGTCAAAAGACAAACGGGAACAGATATATCTACTGCTGTAATTACCGTTCCTGCCGCATTTGGTGCTCTGCAATGCGAAGCCACGTCAAGGGCAGCTCAGTTAGCTGGTCTTATTGAATCTCCATTACTTCAAGAGCCTATCGCTGCTGCTATCGCATATGGTATAACACCAGGGGCTATTGATCAGCGATGGCTAGTTTTCGACCTTGGCGGCGGAACCTTGGACATTGCTCTTGTCTCTACCAAGGATGGACGCCTAAATGTTCTTGAACACAGAGGAAACAATCTTTTGGGTGGTAAGGATATTGACCGAATCATCATAGATACCTTTTTTATGCCTGCATTAACTGAAGAATTCGTATTACCAGATCCAAAAGATAATCCTCTAGGTTACGATAGACTTATCAGAAGGCTTGCCTTAAGAGCAGAAGAGGCAAAAATTGAATTAAGTTCAGCAGAAACAGTACCTGTTGGTCTTTTTGATTTGGGTGATGACGAAGAAGGTAACCCTATAGATATTGAGGTGACTATTTCCCGTAAAAATTACGAGCGTTCTATTGAACCCTTGGTTGATAAATGCTTGCAACTTTGCGAAGAAATTTTGTCCAGTAGCCGAATTTCTGGAAAAGATTTGGATAGAGTTCTTTTGGTTGGGGGGCCTACCCAGATCCCTTATATTCGCTCAGCCATAACAGGCAGAATTGGGGCAAAGATTGACTTCTCCCTTGACCCCATGACTGTCGTAGCAAGGGGAGCGGCCATTTACGCTTCCACTATAGAGAAAGCAGATAAACCAGCGCCTCAAAGCATTGAGTCCAGCAAGGCTTTAATACATCTGGCTTATGAGCCAGTCAGTGCGTCAACTACCGCGCATGTTGCCGGTCGGATAGAGAATACCCAGCAAGCCAATATTTCGGAAATCAAGATTGACGCAGATGGAGGCTACTGGACAAGTGGTTGGCTGCCAATTCCAGAGGGATACTTCGATATTCCTGTCACTCTTAAGGAAGGGAAGCAAAGCCGCTTTTGGCTCTATGCAAGAACAAAGACAGGTGAAATGGTTGATGTTGAACCCGACGAGTTTTCTATTCGTCATGGCCTTGTGGTTTCCTCTCCACCCTTGCCTCACACTATTTCAGTAGAGGTTATTGGAAACAATAATAAACCTGAGTTGGAAGTCATCTTTCCTAAGGGAACTCCTCTTCCTGCTGAAAAGACATGTCGTTATCGGGCACAACGGACTTTGAGGCCAAGCGAAGCTGGTAGCGCATTACCCATTAAACTATGGGAAGGGGAAATTGTAGAAGATCCTGAAGCAAATGAATGGGTTGGAAACCTTACTATTAATTCTGACGCCATTCGGAGGCCCATCCCTGAAGGTTCAGAGATTGAGATTACAATTGCGATAGACGCTTCGCGGAGGATGACAGTAGATGCATTTGTTCCTCATTTGAATCAGAATTTCTCAGATAATGTCTATGTCCCTCAAAGGGAAGAGAAGGATTTTGCTAACCTTCTCAAAACCATACCCCAAGAAATTAAATCCCATCTAAATAGGGTAGATGACCTAGAGTTGTCAGTTGAAGACGCTAAAACCCAAGATGAGATTGAGAAGCTGCGAGAAGAGATAGAAAACCTGGATATTGAAGCCAGTAAAACGGGCAAAGAAGTAAGTGATCCCGATCAGGCCAAAAGACTGGTTGAGGCTTCCCGTGAGATTAGAGGGAAGCTCTCAAAAATAGAGCGGAACTTTGGAACTGAGAATTCTAAAACTCTTAAAACGGAACAGGCAGAAGAACTTATGTTAAACCTCCAGAGAATCATTGAGGACTTGGGCTCTCCGCTGGAAAAGAAAGAGTTTGAAATGTTGCAGCGGCAAGCGGAACGATCAATAGACAAAGGGGATGAGCGGGGTCTACAGAAAACAGTTGAATCTTTGGAAGGTTTAAAATGGAGGATTCTCTTTAAACAAGATTGGTTCTGGAAAGGCATCTTTGAGTCTATGAAAGAGCCTTGGAGAGAATTTATTAACGAGAAAGAAGCTCAAAAATGGATAGAACATGGCGACGCCTCTATCCGTAGAGGAGACGGTGAAGGGCTTCGGGAAGCCGTTAGGAAGTTATGGGAGCTGCAACCTGTAAGTGCTGTCGAAGCCGATAAGGAAAGAGTTCTTCTGGCTGGGCTTAAGAGGTTTTAAGAAGGATGAGCTATCTTAGTAAAAAGCCAAAACTGCCAATAGGAACGCCTATCCCCGGTCATCCGGCTGTGGAAAAAGCACTTCACTCTGACAGTTATAGCGAAGTTTACCTGCTTGAAGAATATCCTGATTCAAGCCTGCTCTTTGTTATTGTTTCTGGAATAGAAGAGCAACAAATAACCAAATGGTGGGGAGAAAATCAAATAGAACATTTTCCAATAGACAAAACCCTTTTTCTTTCTCAGAAGGCCCAAAATTCATTCCAAGCGGTTGTCAAAATCCCTGGCAAGTGGTTGGGTTACTATTCTCCTGAACTTGATAGAAGAGGACTCGTAGACCTTCTACTTGCCCTTACCAAACTTGCCAAGGCCAGTGAATCGTTTAATGCTTCTCCCAGATACGTACCCTCCTTGCTATGGTTATCAGTCAATAAAGAAACACTTCTATCATCTTTAATGTTGACCTCATCGGCTTTAAGGGAATCCGAGGTTATCCAATCAATTGGCAGCACCTTCTATACCATAGCCACTGGTATAGAAATAAGTGAAAGCCAAACTACAAGATCCTTGTCGCCACTGAGTAAATGGTGTGTTAATGCTGGCCCAGGTTTATCTGGGCTCATTAGCCGCTGTATTGACCAAGCTATAACGACTCTTGCAGATATTGAAACTGAGGCAATGTCATGCACAGATGAGGAGACTATATCTCTTCCCAATTTGCCTAGACCTACCTCCAAACGTCAGAAACCCTCTCAAATACAGCCTGAAAAGCTAGTGGATGGCGGTGGTCTTGCAAAAGTTGCTGGTATGAGAGAACTGAAAGAACTTCTTGTTCAAGAGGTTATCAAGCCCATCCGAGACCCAGAGCCTTATAGAAAGTATGGCCTTTCAATCCCGAATGGAATACTACTTTTTGGGCCTCCGGGATGCGGTAAAACTTACATTGCCAAGCAATTGGCAGAAGAACTAGGCCAGTATTTTGTTCAAATTATCCCTTCAGAGGTCGCTAGCCCTTATATCCATCAATCCGTACTCCGAATACGGGACATCTTTGAAACTGCCGAAGAAAGAGCACCATCAATCCTGTTTATTGACGAATTTGAGGCTATGGTGCCTTCTCGCTCTGAATTGGGTGGACATCAACAGCACAAAGCTGAGGAAGTCAATGAATTCTTAGCTCAGTTAAATGCTTGCGCTGATAAGAATATATTTGTAATTGCTGCAACAAACGAACCAGAGAAGATTGACTCAGCAATTAGACGGACGGGAAGGCTTGATAAGCTGATTTATGTAGGCCCACCTGATGAAGAAGCCCGGATTGAAATGCTGAGATTACACCTCAAGAATCGTCCTATTGATGATGCTATCGATTTGACAGGGTTCTCAAAACAGCTGATAGGATACTCAGCAAGTGATATAAAATTTCTTGTGGACGAAGCGGCTCGGCTTGCAATGAGAACTGAAAGCCATATCGGTACTGAAACTCTTAAACAAGTGATGAGTAAAATTCCAGCTTCTATTACTAATGAAATCGAATTACGCTTTCAAGCCTTTACCCAACGAGGATTGTAAGAAAGAAGTTTGTTACACTATTATGAATTCTGTAACAGCAATGAGACTGAAAAATCTAAATCCGGGGATCGGCTGAGCGAAAGATCAAGGGTTTTGGGGCTTTTTCAATTTACAGGTGGTTCCGATTTAAGTACAATACTTCATAAGTAATGTATCAAATGGCTTTTTGCGATGCAGATCATTGACCAAAACGGACAGCGGCTTTATGTGACCGAGAGCGAACGAGACGCCTTTCTGATGGCGGCAGGCAAAGCGGATCGAGACGTGCGGACCTTTTGCCTGGTCCTGGCCTATACGGGCTGCCGGATTTCAGAGGTGTTATCCCTGACAGGTAAAAGCATCGACTTTGGCCAGAAGGCGATTGTGGTTGAAACCCTTAAAAAACGAACCAAGGGAATCTACCGGGCCATCCCGGTTCCAGATTCATTACTGGACACGTTGGATATGGTACACGGACTTTTAGAGGCATCCAAAGGCAAGAAGCGCTTACCAGACACACCTTTATGGGATTGGTCCCGCATGACCGCTTACCGGCGGGTCATAGAAGTAATGGAATACGCCAGTATCCCGGACGGACCACATAAAAGCCCAAAAGGACTCCGGCATGGCTTTGGGGTTCTGGCAGTGACCAACGGCATTCCTCTCAACATGGTCAGCAAATGGATGGGACACGCTTCGTTAGAGGTGACATCCATCTATGCCAACGCTTTGGGGGAGGAACAACGCGCCATTGCCAGCAAGATGTGGAAAAATTCATGATCCGACTGATCAAAAAAGACCCGTCCCATAACGTATTCCGGTTTTATCTGATCCAGATTGTGCCCGGCCTGTTTGGCCAATGGGGCGTTTTACGGGAATGGGGCCGAATTGGTCAGCCAGGAACCGTGCGCAAGGACTGGTACGAAGATGAAACTCAAGCACAGATCGCTTCGGACAAAGTCTTAAACCAGAAACTGAAACGGGGGTATTCACAGGAGGAGACCGTTTATGCGTGAATATATTCGTAAAGCAACTGTGTCAAGGGGGATTTATTGCTGAGTTTATCGTTTGATTATGTGGGAGGACAGGCTATTTCCAGGCAAGACAGCGGTTTAAACTATTCAAAAATCTTGAATGGCTTCGCCATTGGCGACTTTCGAACAATTCAAACCGCTGCGACGACGAATTTTGAAAGAAAGATTAGACGGGACTGGCTGCTTTCTGCTGTTCAGCTTCAAGCTCGCGTACTGTCGCGTTCAGGATGGTGAGTAATTTTCGCATACAGGCCGTTACAGCTACTTTAAAGACCTTGCCTGCTTTGCGCAATCGCTGGTAAAAAGTACTCAGCTTGTCATTAAAACGAATGGCGCTGAGCGTGGCCATATAGAGAGCCGAACGTACGCTGGCCCGTCCACCCCACACCCTGCGCTTTCCTCGAAAGCTACCACTATCTCGGTTAAAAGGCGCTAGTCCTACCAAGGCGGCAATCTGCTTTCGGTTTAACTTACCCAATTCCGGCAATTCTGCCAGCAAGGCTGCGGTGGTTATGGCGCTGACACCTTTGATTGCCTGTAAGAGGCTGGAGGACGGAAAGCGAGCCAGCTCGTCTTTAATGCAGCGTGTAAAGGTAGCAATCCGAGTCTCCAGTTCCTTAAGGTGTGCTTGGATATCGGCTTCAATCGTGGAGGTTGGATTCTGCTTCAACCGATTGGTTTCCTGGGTTCGCATGGCGACCAGTTGGTTACGGCGTGTTACCAGACTGCGCAATGTTTCATCTTCCAACACGGGACGGATTTCAGGCTCGGTCACGCGTGCATAACGCGCCAGGACCTGTGCGTCTAACTTGTCGGTCTTGGCCAGAATACCGAGCGAGCGGGCAAACTCTCGCACTTGGCGGGGATTGACTCGAACAACCGGTAAATTGGCTGCCCTCAAAACACGGAAGATACCCTTCTCGTAACCACCCGTGGCTTCCAGGATGATGCAGCTTGGCTTGAGTGGCTGTAATAAATCTAAAATGCCTTTCCATCCTGATTCGGCATTTGAGAATGATTGGGAAATTCCATCCAATAAGGCAAGATCGAGCGTGGATTTCGAAACATCAACGCCAACAAACGTAGACATATTTGGTATCCTTTAAAGTGTTCTTATTAACGCTTCATACAGTCCATCCTTGCTGATACGGGCGTGAAACAGTGGCCCAGGCTGCAAATGGCAATGAAAAACCGTACCACTTCGGCGGCCAAAAAGTGTACCATTTTCAAACTTAAACCTCGTCGTCGACAGTCATACGAAAACCGGCTGTAGGAAGGCTGTTTGAAAGTCGCAGGCT
>CABHPA010000085.1 GCA_902168245.1 Candidatus Melainabacteria bacterium | reverse complement strand
CCCGTTTACGCTCAGGTTCTGGATGATGATTTTGGGAACCTCAATCCGGCCATTGGCGGTGGTAATCAGCACGGTTTCGCAGTTTTGCAAATCCAGCCCCAACTGCTCAGCCATTTCCTGGGAAATAGAAGTGTAAGTCGCCCCGGTATCGATGATAAACGCCCCGCCGGTCTGGGCGTCCCCTTGGCTGAGCAAGGCATCCACCACCAACGCGTTTTTGCTGTTCTTCAACGGCACGGCCACCTGGGACACCGATCCCCGATAAGGCTTAGCCGCCATTTGGGAACCTGCCGTCATTAAAGCCAAGTTACCGCCAACAGGGCCAGCAGCCGCAGGCGAAGCCAGCGAACCAACCACAGGTTGCAGCATGCCTAAACGGGTTTTGGCATAAGCTACCAACGCCTGTTCCCGGCTTTGGGAAACCACGTAACCGTATTCCCCGGCCGCTTCTTCGGATTTACCCAGTTTATCCAGCGTAAGGGCCAAGTAATAGTGGGCATTGGCGTTGGCTCTATCTTTGGATATGGCCTGGCGAAAATAACCGGCAGCCGCCTTGAAGTTCCCTTGCCGGTATGCCTGCACCCCGGCGCTGTAGCTTGGCGTTTTATAACCGGCGCGCTCCACGGTTAGGGCTTGTTTTACCCCCTGGGCATAGCCCAACTGCCCCATTGTGGAAACACAACATACCATTGCCGCCAGAACGGCCAGCCCAACAGGCTTTTTTAAAACACAAGCCGAAACCATCCGGTTCCTTTCAACAAAGGCAATAAACAGGTCACCTTAGCCCTATCGGTGCGGATTGGATTTTCTTTAAAGAAATTTCAAAGCATTTTTAAGTTCCCGAAAAAAATCCATTTTTACAAATGTAGCAACAAAATCATCCGATTTGTTTTTATGCAATTGACAGCATATTTTCACTGAAGGTTTTTAGGGACACCTTCATCAGGGACAGGCATAAACACTAGACACAGTGGGGGACAATCAATTATGGCTCACATGCCACCTTCGGGGTATTTTCCACCCCCAGGATATGGATTTCCGCCGCCTCTGCCACCGGGTGGGGGAGGAGTGCCACCATATCCAGGACCGGCAGGGATTTATCAGGATCCAAGATTTCAATACGGGCCATCCTTTGACGGGCTTTACTCGCACGGGTTGACGACCAACCAGTATCTCAACTCCGAGTTTGAAGACGTCAACATGATGCAGCACCAGATTTATAGCGCGGCCGGGGTCGGCTATCCTCAAATGCCGCCTTATCCGCCTTTACCCGGCATGCTGCCAGGGCCAATGCAACCACCCCTTCCTCCACCCCCTCCAGGCGGTGAGCACGGCGGTGGCGGTGAAGGCGGTGGCGGTGGACACGGCGGGGTTCAAGCCCATTCCGCCAACAATGGCAACGGACAGAAAATGGATACGTACGCTTAATTAGCAGGCAGAAAAACAGTATCAGAGGTACATGAACGATGACACAGATAGGCCCATACCAAGGCAGTGGAATTTCTCCATCGTCTTACAACACGCAATATAGCGTTAATGGCAGTCCGTCTGGCATTCAATCCAACCAGTACGCCCCGTACGGAAACCAACCCCTGATTGGCCCCATGCAAGGCGGCAACGGGGGATATTATGGCGGCAATTCCTACGGATACGGCCCCAACCCACCTGATCTGAATAGCGCTTTAAACCTGGATCCATTGAGCTACCAGGTCTATTCCGGTTACGACACGCAGCCTTACCTTATGCCCAACACCCAGCAAGGGCAGCCGGGTATGATGGATCCGAACATGCAAGGCGGCGGGGGGCAGTACCCACCCCAGGGCATTGGCCCTAACGGCCAACCCATACCGCCCAGCTATATTAGCGATTCACCCGCAGGATTTGCGGCAAACGTGATTGACCCCATGATGGGTGAAGCCACCGCGACTTACCAACAAACCGCAGCGATGATTGACGATTACGACAAGAACCACAAGAAATAACGACTCACACAACCAAATAGAGACTCCAGCCGGAAAACAATTTTCCCGCAAAAGGAGATGGCGATAATCAGGGAGCCACCATGCAGCGAACATGGTGGCTCTCCCTGTTTCTTCAGGGAGAAGGCGCCATTTGCCCGGCAACAGGCTGCCGGTGGAATTCTGCGGCCTGTTTGCGCAAGCGGCGAATAAACTTCTTAACCGCCTCATCCTGGCTGTCCACGCCACTCACCAATCGAGACAACACTTTCAGGCGATTGTTCTCGTCCTGCTCCAGCCGCTCCACCTGCACAAACACGCTTTCAGCACCGTTTTCGGCTTGCACCACCTGTTTTTCCACGTGTAAATGCTGCTGGCCCATCGCGGCAATCATGGGCTGGTGGGTAATGGTCAGCACCTGCAAATGCCGGGAGAGACTGGCCAGTTTTTCGGCCACGGCCTTGGCGGTAGGCCCGCTAATGCCGCTGTCAATCTCGTCGAATACCAGCGTCAGCAAACCGTCGCTGGCGGCAGTCAGCACTTTCATGGCCAGCAGAAAGCGGGACAATTCCCCGCCGCTGGCGACTTTCGCCAAAGGCTTCAGGGTTTCCCCCGGGTTGGCGGAAAACAGGAATTCCACCTCTTCCATGCCTTCCCGGCTGTACGCGCCCGGAATAAACAACACCGCAAAGGAAACCGCAGGCATGGCCAACACCTGCAACTGCTCAAGCAATTGCCGCTTCAGCGTTTCAGCCAAGGCTTGCCGGGCGTCGCTCAACTGGCGGGAAACGGCATCCAGCACCTTTTCCTTATCCGCAATGGCGGCTTCCAGGGCTTCCAAATTCTGCTCGCCGTTGTCCAGCGCCTCTAATTCCCCGGCCAATTGATCGCGCCGGGCGATTACTTCCGCAAGGTTCGCACCGTATTTGCGCTTCAGCTTTTCCAGCAAATCCAGCCGGTCGCCCAATTCCGATATACGTTCCGGGTTGGCTTCCACCCGATCCTGATAACGGGTCAAATCGCTGGCGATGCCGCGTAATTCCGCATGGACGCCCTGCAATTGCTCCAGAATATTTTCCAGCGCCGGATCATACGCGGAACCTTCAGCCAGCTTTTTTTGCAGCATCGCCAACTGATCCAGCACCGCCGGGGTTTGCGCGTCCCCTTCAGCTAACATGGCCGATCCCTGGGCCGAAACCCGGATCAGCTTTTCGGCGTGACTGAGTATTTCCAGTTCCTGCCGGGCTTGCGTGTCTTCATCCTCGCCGCCCAGGCGGGCCTCATTCAGCTCATTCAACTGAAAAGAGAGAAAATCACGCTGACGCTCCAAGTCCTGACGGTTCCGGCGCAGCTTTTCCCACTGGGCCTTCAGGCCGAACCAGGCGTCATACGCTTCGGCCACCTGCCGTTTTAAGGCGGCAAGGCCACTCCCCCCGAACGCATCCAGGTACAGGCGCTGCTTATCGCGTTGGAACAAACTGGTTAGCTCATGCTGACCGTGTAAATCAATCACCCACGGACGAACGCTTTCCAACACATCTCGAACCACCGGAACCCCGTTAATGCGGGAACGGCTGCCCCCAACGGTAAATTCGCGAGAGAGCAGGATTTCGGTTTCATCCGGCAGCAGAGTAACGCCTTGCGCGCTTAAAAACTCCTGAAACCCGGCATGATCCTGCAAACTGCCGATATCGAACAGCAACTCCACTTGTCCCCGATCGCAGCTAGCCCGCAAAATTTCACGGGGAGACACCTTGGCTCCAAAGGCCAGCGAAATGGCATCCAGCAGAATACTTTTGCCGGAACCGCTTTCGCCGGTAATCACCGTCAAGCCCTGCTGAAAACTCAATTCCAGGGACTCGATGATCGCGATATTTTTAATCAGGAGTTGTTTTAGCATAGGTTTTCTGATTGTAGCAGAAGCGGCAAATCATCATGGCTCGGCTTTGCTTGTGGATGACGCGGCATTCTGGGGCGGGTGTTCCGAATGGATTTGCGCCGCAGCCCTGGCTTCCTGCGATTGCCACCTGGGATTCATAGACCATTGCAGCTTGCGCTTGAGCAGGGAATAAAAATCGTCATCCTCCCGCTTGAAGTTGACCATTTTAAAGGGAATCGGCGCGCGCACCACCACCAAGGATTCTCCCGGCTTGAGCATCCCGCATTCCAGCCCGTCCAGCGCGAATACCACCTCCTGGTTTTTGGGATCGGATTGAACGCGGAATTCCTTGTTAAACGGCACCACCACCGCCTTGGCGGAAAAGCTGTGCGGGCAAATGGGCGTAATGGAAATGGCGTCCACTTCCGGGGAAATAACCGGCCCGCCCGCCGCCATGGTATAGGCCGTGGTTCCGCTGGGCGTGGAGAGAATCAACCCGTCGGAATCATAAACCGCCACCAGGGTGTCATTCACAAACAGGTGCAACCGGCATAACTGGCTGGGGTTGGCGTTTTTCACCACCACGTCGTTCAAGGCCAGTTCCTCGTTGCAAAGCCCGTTTTTAAAGGTGCCGCCCTCACCCGAACTTTTAATAGACAGCATCATCCGCGGATCAAGGGCGTATTTCCCCTCCATTAACAATTCCAGGTAGGCATGCAGATGATCGGCCTCGATGTGGGTTAAAAAGCCCAAGGCGCCCGTATTCACACCCACCAGCGGCACCTGTTGCAGCACAAACTTGCGGGCGGCGCGTAAAAACGTACCATCCCCACCCAGTACAATCACCATGTCCGGGTTGGCGGCTTCCGGCGGCACTTCCGGGCAATCCTTGCCCATCACCTGCAAATGGGATACATGCACCCCATGCGTGGCAAAAAAATCCAGTACCTGATTGGCGTAAACGCTGTCAGGATCGGTACTCATGTTTTGAACCAGGGTAATGTGCTTGAGCATGGCTGCCCCTTTCGGAACGAATGCTACCGGAAATAAAACTCGCAACCGGTTAGATTACAACAGGTTCTGCCACTGATGCCGATCCTGTAAAGCCGGTTCACTAACCGATTTACTATTCTTTTACTATTCCATCCAGCTAGGCCCGGCATACAGATCGATCACCAATGGAACCCGCAGCGGCTGATCCAGCTCCATCGCCCAAAGCACCAGCGCTTTCACCTGTTCCAGCTCGGCATCGGGAACTTCCAGCACCAGTTCGTCATGAACCTGTAGAATCATTCTACTCTGCAAACCGGCTTCCTGTAACTTGCGTTGCAAACGAATCATGGCCACTTTCATCAAATCTGCGGCGGAACCTTGCAAGGGCGTATTGAACGCGGCCCGTTCGGCGAATTCCCGCACACTGCGGTTGGTGCTTTGCAAGTCGCGGGACAAATCGCGGGTTCTTCCCGCCAGGGTTTCCACTTTGCCGGTCTTGTGCGCTTCGGCCTTGATGTGGTCAATGCACTGCTTTACCTTGCCATAGCGGGCAAAATACAGCTGGATGAACTGGGACGCTTCGCTTTGCGGGATTTTAAGCTGCTGGGACAAACCATATGGCGATTGCCCGTACACCACGCCAAAGTTCACCGTTTTGGCCCGATAACGTTGTTCTTTGGTCACTTTATCAATGGGCATGCCAAACACCAGCGAGGCGGTTGCGGTGTGAATATCCTCCCCTTGCTGGAAAGCGCCCACCAAATGCGGATCTTCCGAGAAATGGGCCAACAGGCGCAGTTCTATCTGGGAATAATCCGCCGAAAGCAACGACCAACCCTCGCGTTGTTCCGGCACAAACGCCTGGCGTATCAGGCGTCCCATTTCGGTGCGGATGGGGATATTCTGCAAGTTGGGGTTACTGCTGGAAAGCCGCCCGGTGGCCGTCACCGTCTGGTTAAAGCTGGTGTGCAGGCGGTGCGTTTTTGGATTAATCAACTCCGGCAGTGCGTCAATGTAAGTGGATTTCAACTTGAACAATTGCCGGTATTCCAGCAACTTACGCACCACCTCATGCTCTTCGGCCAATTGTTCCAGCACCTTCACATCGGTGCTGTAAGCGGTTTTTCCCTTGGTTTTGCGCGACGGAGCAATGCCCATCTTCTCAAACAGCACTTCCGCCACCTGCTTGGGGGAATTCAAGTTGAAATCGCAGCCGCTTAACCCGCAGATTTCCCGCTCCAGAATAATCAGCCGCTCATTCAGTTGCTGGCTGAGTTCCTTAAGGTACGCGGTATCCAGCGCCACGCCCGTCCATTCCAAATCGGCCAGCACATGCGCCAAAGGCATCTCAATTTCATAAAACAGCGTCCATTGCTTTTCATCCAGCTTGGCCAGGAAATGCCGGGCTAGCTCCAGCGTGGCGAAGGTATCGCAAGCCGCATAGGCCGCAGCAGCCTCCAACGGCACTTGGGAAAACAGGATCATCTTTCGGCCCGTGCCAATCAGTTCCTTAATTTCTCCCATGGGCTGATGAAACAGCTCCTCGTAAAGGCTTTTTAACCCATGCCGCCGATCAGGGTTGTCGATGTAACTGGCGATCATGGTGTCAAAAATCAAACCCTGCAAGGGAATCCCCAGTTGGCGGAACATATTACACTCAAACTTGGCATTATGCACCAGTTTGACAATCTCTGAGGAAGATAAAATCGGCTTTAAAAGTTCCAGAATAAGAGCTTCGTCGATTTCCGTCTGTAAATCCGCTTGGCGAATGGGAATATAGTAATTCTGAATCGGTTTATCAGGGATACCCCGTTTGAGCCGGATCGCTGGAAACAGCCTGGGGTAGTCCTTCAGTTTTAAAATATTCTCAGCCGGGCGCTCGTAGCACTCAAAGGCATCCAATACCGAAATCGCAATACCCGCCAGGGAATCGTTATGCACATCCAGCCCGGTGGTTTCCAAATCCAGCGCAAATACGCCTGCCTGCGTTATCAGTAAAACCAGTTCCCGCAACTG
This sequence comes from Candidatus Melainabacteria bacterium, assembly GCA_902168245.1. Lineage (GTDB taxonomy): Bacteria > Cyanobacteriota > Vampirovibrionia > Vampirovibrionales > Vampirovibrionaceae > Vampirovibrio. The sequence goes on along the minus strand of CABHPA010000085.1, from coordinate 92,955 downwards.
GTTTTCGGTGGTCACAACGGTATGCACCACGCTGAGCGGCGCTTTCATCGTAAACAACGTGTTCTGAACAGTCGAAACCGGAGCGTTTTCCGACGATTCCACATCATCCGCAGCAGGAGCGGTGCTGCTTTCAGCGGGGGGGAACGCATGTTCCACAAAAGGACTCAACAGGGAAGACGCCTGTTTGATAACGGACTTGAACTCCATCTGCTCCAAAAAGTCGATCAACGCCCCAAAGTCAGGAATGGAAAGGCGACAATCCTCCCAGGTTACTTCCAGGGGAACATGCCGGTCGATGGTGGCCAGCGTCTTGCTCAAAAAAGCCTGTTCCTTAAAGGTTTCCAGCTTTTCACGCATTTTGTTTTTGGGCAGTTCATCGATGTGGGCGTACAAATTTTCCAGGGTTTTATATTCGGTGAGGAATTTCACCGCCGTTTTATCCCCCACGCCAGGCACACCCGGAATATTGTCGGAGGTATCCCCTTTCAAGCCTTTAAAATCAATCACTTGTTCCGGATAAATGCCCCATTTTTCAAACACAGCCTGACGATCGTAGGTTTTCATCTCATCGCGGGGCATCCGGGGCGGAATCAACACCTCAATCTTGCCTGCATGGGCCTTGGCCGGGTTATCGGGATCCAAATCGTCCACCAACTGGAACGCATCCTGGTCGCCGGTGAGAATTTGCACCCAAAAGCCTTCATGGGCCGCCTTACAGGCCAGGGTGCCTATCACGTCATCGGCTTCAAAGCCCTTTTTCTCGTAAATAGGCATACCCAACAACTCCACTCCCCGGCGGATTAAATCCATTTGGGCGCGCATTTCATCCGGCATGGAATCCCGATGCGCCTTATACTCCGGGTAAAGCTCGTTGCGGAAGGTGATTCGGCTCACATCGAAAGAAACCGCAATGGCGTCCGGCTTGATTTTTTTGAGCAGGGAGAACAAGGCGTTGAAAAACCCATACACAGCCCAGCTCGGCGTACCTTCACTGGTGCGCATGTTGGTTCGCTCCAGCGCAAAATGCATCCGGTAGGCCAGGGAATGCCCGTCAATCAGGATTAGCGTCTTCATCGTCGAATCTTTTCCAGCTCCAGCAGGGGCAGGTTGGGTAGGGTTGTCCAAAAGCTCTATCTGCGGCAAACTTTAGCCCCCGGCAACAAAACAATCAAGCCTTCCAACTCCAGAAGAGTCAAAAGCTCATTGATTTTAGCAAAAGACAGCCCGCTCGTATGTGACAGATCATCAAGCGAAATTGGATCATACGGAATCGAGCGCAATAACTGCCTTTCTTCATCGGACAATCCTTGAAGGACGTTATCAAATAAGGTTTTTTCAGAGTTTGTTTCAGTATTTTCCTTTACACAATCATATTCTATCCACCACTGCAAATCCAAAAGTATATCCTCGCCGCAACTGACTGGAACCGCCCCGTTTTTAATCAGGTGTAACGGGCCTTGGCTCCCAGGGCTATGGATATTTCCAGGCACCGCAAAGACGGAGCGCCCCTCTTCCAGGGCAAGCTTGGCGGTAATCAGGGCACCGCTGCGAATATCGCCCTCTATCGCCAGCACCCCATGCGAGATCCCGGCCACAATCCGGTTTCGTTCTGGAAACGAATATTTGCTGGGCTGGCTGCCCAAGCGGTATTCGCTGACCAGTGCGCCGCCCTGAAGGATAATCTCCTGCGCCAGTCTTCGGTTTGAGGCTGGCGTCACCACATCCAGACCGCATCCAAAAACCGCAACCGTTAACAGTTGGTTTTGCAGCGCGGCCCAATGGGCAAAAGTATCGATTCCAGCGGCAAGACCACTGACAATACAGGCATTGGCGGGCTTCAGTTCCCGCACCAGCTTTTCAGTGGACTGTCTGCCGTATTCCGTCGCCTTGCGAGTGCCGACAATGGCCAGCGTTTTACCGGAAAGGGCCGCCACATTGCCTTTGATATAAAAGAGCATGGGCGGATCATGGATTTCCTTCAACAACTTGGGGTAGGCGGCATCGGAATAGCTGACAGCCTGTATGCCCAACCGTTGATAGATCTCCAGCCATTGCCCGTCCAACCCTTTGTCCCGACGTCTACAAAACGCGGTTCGCCTGGCTTCGGGCAAATGGGCGCTTAAAAAGGCATCGGATGCATTCCATAGCGCCTCCACACTCCCGGCGACAGAGAGCAACTTCAGGAGTGTCCGGCTTCCCAGGCCGTCTATTGAGGTAAGCGCCTCCCAATAAAGCGCGTTCATATCCGATACTTCCGCAATCACCATCGCTCTATCGCTCCTAAATGCCGGGTTTTATGCTCATATTTTCGCCCAATCGCAAACAAATAGCCTTCTCCAAGTCTAGACACCACATGACAGGCTCCCCATCATGCCGGAGAGCGGCCGCTTGCAAAACGGGTAAATCCTCGTTTTTACCCTGGGATGCTTGAAGCAAGTCTGCGGAAATGGTTTGATAAGGGCAGATTATGCCGAAATTATGGATGAGATCCCCATGAGCACCACCGAAAATTCGCCGTTTATCGTCATCGCTGGCCCCTGTATTCTGGAAAATAACCGGGGAGAGCTGAATTTTGAGGTTGCCCGGCAACTAAAAACCATTATGGCCCAGTTCCCGGAAGTGAAGTTCTACTTTAAAAGCTCTTATGACAAAGCCAATCGCTCATCCATCAATTCCTATAGAGGCCCAGGGTTGGAAGAGGGGTTGGAAATCCTAAAGGAAATCAAGGAAAGCGTGGGCGTTCCCATCCTGACCGATGTGCATGCCGTTCCGGAAGTGCTGCCTGTGGCAGAAATAGTGGATATGATCCAGATTCCCGCCTTCATGTGTCGTCAAACTGACCTTCTGTTGGAGGCCGGGCGCACCAGGATTCCGGTCAACATCAAGAAAGGCCAGTTCCTAGCCCCGCTAGATATCCGTCATGCGGCCAACAAGGTCAAAAGTATGGGCAATGAGCAGGTCTACATCACGGAACGCGGCACCACGTTTGGCTACAATAACCTGGTAGTGGATATGCGCTCGATTCCGATGGTGCAATCACTGGGCTTACCACTGATTCTGGATGCCACACACAGCGTTCAGCTTCCCGGCGGGGCGGGTGAAACCACGGGCGGCAACCGGGAATATGCGCCCTTACTGGCCAAGGCCGCCGTGGCGGTGGGTTGCAACGGCTTGTTCTTTGAAACACACCCGGAACCGGAAAAAGGCTTGAGCGACGCCAGCAACATGCTGCCGCTCGCTTGGGTGGAGCCCATGCTGAAAACCTGCCTCCAGCTTCGCAAAATCATTCAGAATGAGCCGGATTATATCCACAACTCACCACTTCAGACCATTTAGATCAACCATCTTTGCCGGTTTTTCGTTTCCCTGATCATTCTATATATAGGAGAGGGTTATTTGTGCTGCAAAGATCGATCGATCCTGCTAACGATCTGATATACAGGAAAACTGGATCTCACAGCCTGTTTTAGTGCGTTCAAAATCGCTTATAGCCGATCCCTACTTGCCTGAATGACTATTATTAACCGACTTCAAGATCCAACCGCCTTAATACCGGCACCAATCAGCAACTTTCAGCGCCCGATCCCGCAAAACGATCTCCCCGATCGCCAAAACACCCGCCACAGGATCACAAACCGCAACAATGACGATCATTTCGTAATAAAAACGGCCATTTTCCGCTCCCTGATCTGTAGAAAACCTGTCCAATAGATCTGCACAACCGGTGATCAAACTCGGTAGAAAACCCGGATCTGTCAGTAACTATCTACAACCTAAACAGCATTTGAACAAGTTTTGAACATCCTGAAACCCTCTATTCATAAGCTTTTCAAAAAGTTTTCTACAGGTTTTGGCGATCACTAAGCACGACGATCGATCTGTTATAAAAACGATCAACGATCAGTCGGTTTGGGGAAAAGGGCTGGCGTGTAACGAATGTGTCGGGCCGCTTGAAGAAGGGTTCGGGGATTGTGTACTCTATAAATAAATGAGTAAGCAAAACGGAAAGTAAGGAGATTCGGGACTATGAAATTTTCCGCACAACGCGAAGACATTCATCAGGCAGTCGCTGCCGTCCAGCGCGCCACCGCCACCCGCGTCATCCAGCCCATTTTGTCCAATATCCTGATCGAAAGCCTGGATTCCGATACGCTTAAGCTTTCCGCCACCGACCTGGATTTCGCCATAGAAACGACAATTCCGGCCAAAATTCTGGAAGAAGGCCGTACCACGCTTTCCGCCAAAAAACTGGCCGAAATCCTCAGCAAATTGCCCAGCAACCGGGAAATTTCCTTTGAAATTGAAGAGGCCGTGCAAACGGCCCGGATTCAATGCGGCACCGCGCTCTTTGATATGCGCACTTTGCCTGCCGATGAGTTCCCGCAAATCAAGCAGATTGACTCACAAGACTTTTTAGCGGTGGACGGCAAAGCATTTGTGCGATCCATCAATCAGACCGCCTTTGCGGCGGCCAGCTACGACGCCAATAACGTACTGGGTGGGGTGTATTTCCAGCTCAATGACAACGGTTTGGAAATGGCGGCCACCGATGGCTCCCGTTTGGCGCGGCGCATTGAGGCTGTGAAAGACGGAAGTGCGGCCAGCTTGAACGTTTCTGCGATTATTCCGGCTAAAACCTTGCAGGAATTCCTGAAGTTGTGCGCCTCCGATGTGGGCGAACAGCCGGTGAAAATCGCCATTCAGGAAGGGCAAATCTCGTTCCGGACACCGCGTTTTTATGTGCTTTCCCGTCTGCTGGACGGCCAATACCCCAAGTATAACCAGCTCATCCCGGCGGAAAACAAGATTGTGGCTTTCGCCAACAAGAAAGCCTTCATCGATTCGTTGGAAAGAACCGCGGTTATGGCGAACGAGCGCACTAATATCGTCAAACTGGTGCTAGACAAGGGAAATATGAGCCTGGCGGCCCAAACCCCAGACGTGGGTGACTCCAAGGACACCCTGGAAGTGCTGTACGACGGCGACACCCTGAATATCGCCTTCAACTACAAGTACGTGATCGACGCCCTGAAGGTGATTGAATCCGAAGATGTGCGGATGGAAACCAACGGCCCGTTGTCGCCCACCATCTTCAAGGGTAAGGAAGAAAACGGCTACTTGTGCCTGGTCATGCCGGTTCAGGTAAAGTAATAGGCTTTTAGTCTTTCCTATTTTGTGATGTTTTCGGCGGATCATGCCGAAACCCAATAACCGGGCGGTTTTATGCGTGTTCAATCTCTGCACTTAATCCAGTTTCGCAATTACTCGGAATTGAACGTGGATTTTTCCCCCCGCAAGAATATCTTCCTGGGGAATAACGGCCAGGGGAAAACCAACTTGCTGGAGGCGCTCTACTTCCTGAGCCATGCCCGTTCCCACCGGACGACCACCGATCGGGAGTTGATTCAATCAGGACAAGCTTTTGCGGTGGTTTCGGCCCAGTTGAACAATCACCATTACGAAGGGCGAACCCAACTGGATGCCCAGGTTCGGGTGGAAAACGAGCGCCTGAAAACGACCTTCAAGGTCAATGCCAGCCCGCTTCGCAGCCGATCCGAGTTGTTGGGCTACCTGCCCACGGTGTCTTTCTTTTTGCCGGATTTGCTCCTGTTGCGCGGCTCGCCGGAAGATCGACGTCGCTGGCTGGATGCGGCGATTGTGCAATATGATAAGCGCCATTTGGTGTATCTGAGCGAATTCCAGAAAGTGCGCCAGCAGAAAAACCGACTGCTGAAAAGCCCCATGGAGCAGATTTCCCGCGAACACCTGACCGCTTGGAACATCCAGTTTGCGGCGGCGGGGGCCAAGGTGATCGCCTCCCGGCTGGCGTATCTCTCCATGATTGAGGACTTGGCGGCGATTTCGTACCTGGAGTTAAGCGACGGGCGTGAAAAACTGAGCATGGCTTATCAAAGTGGGGTGCTGGATGATTTACAGCCTCAATCCTCCGAAGAAAGCCAATTGGCCCGGCCGCCCGTGCCGGATGAAGTGGCGTTGGAAGTGACCATGGCCCGCCAGTTGGAAACCCGCATGTCCGAGGAGATTCGCCGCGGAACCTCCCTGATTGGCCCGCACCGGGATGATATCCGCTTTTACCTGGATGGCATGCAGGCCGATGCCTATGGAAGCCAGGGGCAACAGCGCAGCATTGTGCTGGCCCTCAAGCTGACCGAACTGAAATGCCTGACCGCCAAGCTGCAAGAGCCGCCCGTGCTGCTGCTGGATGATGTGATGGCCGAACTCGACCCCGATCGCCAGCGCCTGCTGGTGGAGCATATTCACCCGGAAAGCCAGGTGTTTATTACCACCACGCACCCCAGTTCCTCTTGGCAAACCTTGCTGGAGCGCCAGCCGGATGGCACGGGGGAAGACGCCATCGCTGTATTTACCGTTAAACAAGGCACATTAACGGCGGATCGCCATGATCGCCAATGGGAGGTGAATCCATGAGCGAGTACCGCCGTTCCAGCCGAAAGCCCAAGCGGGTCGGCTCTTTGAATAGTTTGGCCGATGTGTTGCCGGGCGTCTGCCAAAATTTGCAATTGGATAAAAAAATCAACGAAATGGCCTTAATGGCGCTTTGGCCCAAGCAGGTGGAAGGCATTGCCGGGAAAACCGCCTCCCAAAACAGCAAGGCGATTAAACTTAAAAAACAAGGGTATCAAACCACGTTGCTGGTTCGGGTCTCCAATGCGGTGCTGGCTTCTGAATTGAGTTTTCACGTGATGATGTTGAAAGAGGCGCTGAATAAATTCACCCCGCAAACCGGCATTACCGTCGATCAGATTCAACTGACGGTCGGCAGTTTGTAGGCATGTTTCTATCGAATTTGTTTACTAATCCCGCTTACTTTGTGAATGTGGTGGTGATCGTGATTATCTCGATTACCGTGCATGAGTTTTTTCATGCCTTGGCCGCCTTGTGGCAGGGGGACGATACGGCGGCCAGGGCCGGTCGATTGAGTTTAAATCCCTTGGTGCATATGGGGCAGACTTCCATCATTATGCTGGTGCTGCTGGGCATTGCCTGGGGAGAAACGCCGGTGAATCGCTCCCGGTTGAAATATCCGTTTAGTCCGGCCATTGTGTCTTTTGCGGGGCCATTCGCCAATTTGCTGTTGCTGACCCTGGCCGTGTGGATTGGCCTGGTGTTTCAAAAATGGCATATCAGCGGGCCTGTTCTGGATGCGGTGACGCCTTTTTGCTATTTGGTGGCGCTGTTTAACGGATTTCTATTTTTGCTGAATATGCTGCCGCTCCCTCCCCTGGACGGTTTTGGGGTGCTGGAAACTTTTGCGCCGCCGCTTCGTCGTTATGCTGTAAGTTTGAGCCAGTATGGTTTCCTGATTCTGGTAGTACTGTTCCTGTTCTTCAACCTTGGACGTGTTTTGATGCTGATTGCGCAGTTGATGGTGGGAGTAGTGGCCGGTCTCTCTGGTGGAATCCTGAAGGCTCTGTAATAGCGGTAAAAATTAGGTATAATTAGGGTTACTTGTGCAAATTGGTGTGTTGTTACAGCCAATCAACCTGGATGGAAGCCGATGAAAAGAAACAAGATTTTTGGGGCCTTGCTGATTCCGTTGTCCTTGGCCATTACGGTGCAGCAAGGTTTCGCTTACACCCCCCAATCCCTCTACGACGAGGTTTGGAAGTTGATTAACGCCCGGTTTGTGAACGAGGATAAAAACGGGCAGGATTGGCGGATCTGGCGTCATCGCTTCGACAGCAATATTAAAGATGAAGAAGACGCCAACGTGGCCATTGAAACCATGCTGGCCAGCCTGAACGATCGTTATACCCGTTTTCTGGATAAGGACGAATTCGCCGAAGAAGGCCGCTCCATTAAGGCCACCCTGTACGGGATCGGCATCCAGATTGGCGTACGGGATGACAAACTGGTGGTGATTGCGCCGATTGATGATACCCCCGCCGATAAGGCCGGTCTGAAAGCCAACGATGAAATCATTGAAATCGACGGCAAAAATACCAAGGGCATGTCCGTTAAAGACGCCGCTGATCTGATTCGGGGCGAAAAAGGCACCAAGGTTCACTTGCTGATTAAGCGGGAGGAAAAAGTTGCCAAGTACTACGACATTATGCGCGATGAAATCAAGCTGAAGTCGGTTTCGCTGAACAACCCTTTTGAAGTGAGCTTGCCGGGCAACATTGGCTACATCAAGCTGTCCACGTTCCTGAGCAGCAACGCGTCCCAGGAAGTGCAAAACGCCCTGAAAGATCTGGATAACAAGAGCGGCTACATTCTGGACTTGCGCTCTAATCCAGGCGGCTTGCTCTCCAACGCCATCCGCATCGCCGATTTCTTTCTGGAAGACGGAGCGATTGTGAGTACGGTGGATCGCGACGGCTACAAGGAAGTGCGCTATTCCAGCCCGTCGGTTCTGACCGGCAAGCCGCTGGTTCTGCTGATTAACGGCGGTAGCGCCAGCGCCAGCGAAATTCTGAGCGGCGCGCTGAAGGATAACAAACGGGCCGTCCTCATTGGCGAACGCAGTTTCGGCAAGGGGCTGGTGCAGGAAATCAACCAGTTGCCGGGCGGCGCCGGGGTGAACATTACCACCCAGCGTTACCTGACGCCCAACGATACCGATATCAACAAAAAAGGCATTGAGCCGGATATCTCGGTGGAATTGACCGAGGACGACGCCAAGGCCAAGAAAGATCCGCAATTGTCCAAAGCAGTGGCGGTTGTGGAAGAGATGATTAAAGGCAAAACGGTAAAAGATATCATCAACCAGCAGATTGCTGCGAACCAAGCCAGCGCGTTGCCTGCGGACGCTTCCAAGCTGAAGGAAAGCACCGCCTTGCCTAAGCCGAATAGCGGAAAAGCCACCTCTCAATAACTAAAGAGTACCTTGAGGAGAACGTTTTAGCGTTCGGCCCATAGCAATAATTGTCTGACAAAACCGGGAATCAACCCCCCGGTTTTGTTTTGCTTGGGTTCTTTGGGTGGTTTTGCGTCCGGCGCTGCGGGAACCGGCTTTGGCGTATTGCCTTTGGGTTTGCTGGCATAGCCCGACTTGGGCGTTGGTTTTAAAACAGGCGCCGGAACGGGCATTTCTGGTTCTTGTGGAGCGGCCTGCGCTGTGGCAGCCTCTTCCCTGATAACGGCCTGATGATGGAAGGCTTTCATAATGCGGGATTGCAGGCGATAATCCAGAACGTGCCTTTCTACCAGCGCCCAGAATTTGGGGCCATGCCCCGATTCAAAATAATGGGCCAGTTCATGTACGATTAAATACCTCAATGCTTCGCAAGGGGCGTTTTGAAGGCAGTATTTGGACACGGTCATGGTTTTGGTGCGCAGGTTCACCTGGGCTAGGTGGTTATAGCGCGCGTTGCCAATCTGCACCTTGCCCAGCGGCACATTAAAGGTTTCCGCGTTGATACGGCGCACAAAAGCTTCCAATTCGGCCTGGGTGGACAGGGTAATCGGGGTTTGCTTGGCCGCTTGTTGGGCCAGCAGTTTTTTTTCCTGCAAATCTTTCTTTTGCAGGCGTCCCACCAGTTCTTCAATCACGCTGCGCTTTAAATCCCGTGGCCAGTGGCGGGGGACTTTCACATGAATAATGCCCCCATCGCGAATGCTGGCGGAGGCTCTACGGAGCTTCCTGGTTTCTTCTACTTGAATTTGCATCGTTTCTCTTCAATCGGCTTTAGACCTGCACTAACCGGACAGCCCGGTCTAAGGCTTGCGCTCAAACAAGGCATCTTGGGCCAGCGCCTCGCGTACTTGCTGGCAGTCTTGCCGAATCTGGCGCACCAGTTCATCGGCGTTGGGGAATTTGCGCTCATCCCGAATTTTATGCACAAACACCATGGTCAGGCTTTCCCCGTAGAAGGCGGGGCCATCGTAGCCCAGCAAATGCACCTCCACCCGCTTTTGGGTCTGATCCCCGAAGGTGGGGCAAAGCCCGATGTTGCAAACTGCTTGGTATTTCTGCCCGTTTAACTCGGCATAGCCGCCATAGGTGCCAATGGCGGGCACCAGCCGATAGGGGTTTGCGGCAATATTGGCGGTGGGAAAACCTAGCTGCCTGCCCCGTTGCATGCCTTCTTCCACGGTGCCGGTTAAATGGTACGGGTGGCCCAGCAATCGGTTGGCCTGCTCAATATCCCCAAAGCTTAGCAGTTTTCTAATCAGGGTGCTGCTGACGATTTGGCCGCCGCTTTCGGCGGGTTCCGTGGCAATCCGAACCGGATCGATAATCTGAACGTCGAATCCGCAATGCTGGCCCGCCTGCTGAAGCATGGCCCCATCTCCGGCCCGGTTTTTGCCGAAGCGATGGTCGTAGCCAACGGTGACACTCTTCACACCCAGATGCTCCCGCAACACCAAGCGAATAAACTCATCGGCGGGCAGGTTTTTCAGCCACTCGTCAAAGTCCAGAATCAGGGCGTAATCAAAGCCCAGTTGCTCAAAGGCCGCTAAACGCTCATCCAGGCTGGATAAAAGCTGGGTAGGGGTCTGGCTGATCAGGAATTGCGGATGGTTGGCAAAGCTAATCACCACGCTGGGAATGCCCAGCAACCGGGCTTCCCGCAGGGCGTTCTCCAGCACCATGACATGCCCTACATGCACCCCATCGAACATGCCGATGGCGCAGGCCGAAGCCTTCAGGGAAATGGCATTGACGGTACGATAGACAAGCATGGGCTCAAAAGTTCTTTTGCACATTTATTTTAGATCGGCTCTGGGTGAACCGCCAGACTTGCCGGGAGATCTGATTTGAAAAAACAACCTGGTTTTTCTGGGCGGGCAATTTCAAAAACCTCTTTTCAAAGGACGCGCTCGGTTCATGACTGCCTCTAGGATGAGGTCATGAGCGATACTGATCCGAAGAAAAAACGAACCGGGCGAAAACGTGCCACCTCGCATGCGGCGGCGGCAAAGTCCGTGTCCATCGAACCGGCCGGGGTGGAGCCGCCGCCGAAGGTGCTGCCGTATAGCGACATTGACGTGAGCCGCTGGCGGGATTACGAGCATATCGAAACCGGCAGCCTGTGGACGATTAACGCCCGCGATCGCCAGAACGGGCACCAGCTCGATTATCATGGTAACTGCGTCCCGCAAATCCTCACCCAGCTTTTAACCCGCTACACCAAGCAGGATGAAGTCATTCTGGATTTGTTTCTGGGTTCCGGCACTTCCGCGATTGAGGCAGTCAACCTGGGCCGAAAGGCGGTTGGCGTGGAATTGAAGCCGGATATGGCTGCTTACGTGCGCGGCAAGCTGGAAGAGCAGGGTAAAGCCGAACAGGTAGGCATTATTAATGGCGACAGCAGCAATGCGGCCTGGACAGGCAAAGCCATTCAGAGAACCTTGAAGCAGTTTGGCAAGGAACAGGCCGATTTTCTGTTTTTGCACCCGCCTTACGCCGATATCATCCGCTTTTCCGATTCCGAGAACGATTTGTCCAACGCGGCGGATACCGAAGGCTTTCTGGATATGTTTGGGAACGTTTGCCAACTGGGTTTCGACATGCTGGCCCCTGGGCGTTTTGCAGGTTTGGTAATTGGCGATAAATATGCGGCGGGCGAGTTGATCCCGCTGGGCTTTTTGTGTATGGAGCGCATGAACCGGGTGGGCTTTAAAACCAAGAGTATTATCGTCAAGAACATCAGCGGCAACGAGAAAGCCAAGGGCCGCATGAGCAATTTGTGGCGTTACCGTGCGCTGGTGGGCGGCTTCTATATTTTCAAACACGAGTATGTCTTCCTGTTCCAGAAACCAAAAAGCGCCAAACGGTGAAATCTGGCGCTGAGGAGATGTGAGATAGGAAATGTCCAAGTATGGGAGGAGATTAGGATAGAGCGTTAATGGAATTTGGCTTGCAGAAACGGGTTAATGGCCGTGCTTGAGTGACTTTGCGTGACGGGTGGCAGTTTGGGTAAGGCGAATTGCTGGGCGCTTAAATCAGTTTGCCCGTTTGCCCCGAAGGCTGGGGTTTTAATGTCTGGTTGGGCATAGGTTAACAGAGTATTATCCGTGTTGCTGGGGGCGGTGCGGCGTTGACCCAGGCTTTCCAGAAAGCTTTTCAGGATTTGCTGGATCATCTGTACGCCGCTGGGCGCTTGCTGCGGCGCGGGGGATGGGTTCCATTGTGGCAAGGGCTGCGTTGTGGCGGCTGCTTTTTGGGTATGCAGCTTGTTCTGGGGCGTTTTAAGCCCTTGAGGATACAGGCCCATTCGCGGGCCAATTCCGCTGATAGACATTCATCTTTCCCCTACGTACTACTGGCTTCTACTATTAGATTAGCAGGAGAAAATGCCCCGATGCGGAATCAACGGATTGTCTTAAGATGGATTAAAAAAATATTAAGGCTTTTGCCCTTCGGCAGGCTTTTTGTCTACATAGGTATAGTCAAAAAAGGAGATAGGCTTGCTTAAATGGATGGCCTGGAAGCCTTCTTTATTGCGTTCGTTGCTCATGGTGGCAAGCACCGCCACGGAACACACGCTGAGAAAGATGATAATAATGCCCGCATAGGTGAACCGGGCGTATAACTGGGCGCGACGGTGTTTTTCTGCCGGGGAAAGTTGTTCGGTGGTTGTCATGGGGCAAACCAACTCCTAAATCGGGGCGTGTGATTACGCCTATCTTAAAAAAGACATTAACTATCCCGCAAGGGGAACTTTAAAAAGCGCTTAATAGGGGCGCTGACTAAAGGCCAGCTCGGCGGATTTAAAGTTCGGCTGCAGCGCAGTGGCGTTTGTTACGCCGCTAAGCGCATGATCCTGCCTGCCGGTAAAGGGCCGATACGGATACAACAGCAGGCCGCTCAGGATTTTGGGATAGAAATACGTGGACTTTTGGGGCATGCGGTTGCCGCCTTCGCAGATTTGATGTACCAGTTTGACCGATGGTGCGGCCAGGAAAAAGCCGCCTACGGTTTTACCTTCCTTCCAAAGGGCTTCAATCTCGTCCTCATTGCGGTAAAAGCCTAGCAGATGATCCTGTTTCAGTGCTTCTCCCGTGGTGTTGAAGATGCCTTTGAAGATGGTTTCCTCCAGCAGGGCCGCATCAAAGGTATCCAGTAGTTCCGGCAGGTTGGTAGGTTTGGCTTCCGGCTTCAGTCGAAGCTTGATCAGTTCCGTGGCGCCGGGCTTGCGGTAGCTGAAGGTTTCGTTGCTTTCCACCACATCGTAACGCTTGAACAATTCGGCCTCAAACCGGGTCTGATCCCAACCCTGGGGCCATTGATACAGAATCCGGTGGGTGGGATACACTTTTAAGCCCGGATCATCCATGTTGGTCACAAAAATCATGGCGTAATCGGATAGCAGGCTGCCTTCCGGCGGTTCCTGGCCGGTCTGGGCCTTCATCTGCTCACGCACTTCCCGCTTGTAAGACAGCGCGGTTTCGTAACGGTGATGCCCATCGGCAATCAGCAGGGCTTTATCGGCAAACAGGGCTTGCAATTTGGAGATAACGGCGCTGTCAGTTACCGGGCTGAAGCGATGGATCACGCCGTCCGCATCGGTGGCCTGCGCCCAATCGGTATTGGCGGCCTGATCGTACAACAGGGTTTCCAGGGTGCGCTGGGGGTCGCTGTAAATCATGAAGACCTGGCTCAGGCTGCACAGGGTGCTGCGCATCAGTTGAATACGGTCTTGTTTCGGGCCTTTCAGGGTGTGTTCGTGCGGCAAGACTTTGCCGGTTTCAAACGCTTCGAGTTTCAGCAATACAATGGCGCCCTTGCGTTCAATGGTTTGGTTGCCTTCCTTCCAGCTTTGGGAATAAGCGTAAATGGCCGGTGCAGGCTCAGAAATTAAGGTTTGTTCCATTTCCCACTCCAGCACGAACTCCGCGGCGCGGGTGTAGGGATTGCTGTACTCGTTGTCCTCATCCGTTTTGCGGTTGAGATCCACCCGCACGAAGTTGGCCGGGTGCTTGGCGTAAAAGGCGTCCTGCTGGGCGTCATTAATCACGTCGTAAGGCGGGGTGGTCACGGAATCCAGGGAAGCGCCTTCGCTGGCAAGTTTATCCAGGTTGTAACGCAGACCTCGAAACGGGAAAATTTGAACCATGGCTCCGATTCCTTCCTATCGATCAACAGGGCCGTACAAACAGGGGTTTCAATCAGCATAGCTTGGTTGGATACTGGATTCAATCTGACCGTCTTGGTTCAAGGAAAATTGGGAAGGCGCAGGAACGCGACGCATGCAAATTCAACTGATTGTGGTAGGCCGTATGAAAGGCGGGTTTTCTTATCTGCAAGCCGGAATTGACGATTATTTGAAGCGGCTGAAGGCTTATGCGCCGGTTTCTATCGTAGAGGTGCCGGACGAGCCGATTTTGCCGTCTAAAACCGCCGAGCAGATTATGGAAAAGGAAGCCCAGCGGTTGTTGCCATACGTGCAAAAGGCGGCTTACGCCATCGCGCTTTCCGAGCGCGGGGAAGAGGCGACTTCTGAGAAATTTTCCGCCGCATTTTTTGAGCGGCTGGGCGCAGATCCATCAAACGGAGGTATTCCATCCAACGAGTCCGGGCCTATCATATTCATTGTGGGAGGGCCGTTGGGCTTGCATCCGTCGGTTTTGAGAGAGTGTAACTGGACGGTGTCGCTATCCCGAATGACGTTTCCCCACCCCATGGTTAGACTAATCCTGCTGGAACAGCTCTACAGGGCGTTTAAAATCCGGCGGGGCGAACCGTATCACAAATAACCGGAAATCTTCCCCCTAAGAAAGAAATTCCATTTTCCGTTAAAGAAAATCGGCTCCGGGCCGATAGCTCTTTTGCGGGTTAACCGTTAGCGTGCCAAGAAAAAGTCGGGTGAGCCTAAAGATGAGTGACTTGAAAAAAATCAAAAAGATGGTGATGGTGGACATCTGCCACACCCAGTCCGTTAACGGTTACGATCCCTTCGAAATCGAAGAGGAAGCCCTGGGTTCCCTGTACCAGGTGGATAAAGACACCTATATCCTGGCCTTCGACACCATGTTGAAGGAAAAAAAGGTGACCACCACCATTAAGGTTTCCAAAAACACCATTTCCGTGGTGAAGATTGGCGAAGTCCATAGCCGCCAAACGTTTTCGGCAAACGAATGGTACGCCAGCCAGTATTTTTACGGCGGCGCGTCCCTGGTGTGCCGCAACTTCACTAAAAAAATGGATTACGCCCTCACCCCGGAAGGCGGCATTATCGAGATTCTATACGAGCTGTGGAGCGGCGATACGCACCTGGGATACTTCAACCTGGAACTGTTTATCCGCTAAGTGCGCTAATTTAAAAGCCGACGACAGACCATTAGCCAATCCGCCAATGTCACAACTGTGCGGGTTCGCTGTAAAATAGGGCATACCATTCCCAATCGAAAAGGAGTATGCCCCATGGCCCAGACACAGCAAGCCAAAACCTGGAAAGACTTTGTGGCCGACGCCAAAACCCGTATTACGGAAGTGTCCCAGGACGAGTTCCGCCAGTGGTTTGAGCAGGGCAAGGACATGTTGATTCTGGATGTGCGGGAGGCCAACGATCATGCCCATTCCCGCATTGAAGGGGCCGTGAATATTCCGCGTGGCGTGGTGGAACTGGAAATTGAGGACACCGTGCCGGATAAACGCAAAACCATTGTGGCCTACTGCGGCGGTGGGGGCCGTTCCGCTATGGTGGCCGATGTGTTGCAGCAAATGGGATACGAGAACGTATTCTCTTTGCAAGGGGGCTACAAGCAATGGAAAGAAAAGCCCTATCCCACGCTGGATTACGATAACAATCGTTAGTTAGGGCGCAAATGCAACAAGCTGCCGAACTCTTTGATTCCTGGGCGAATGCCGGGAAAGGGGAATCCATGGCCAAGGGGCATTGGCCCATGGTGTCCCAGATTATTGAGCGTATGGAGCTGCATTCCGGCTTGCATTGCCTGGATGTGGGCTGTGGCAACGGTTATGCGGTGCGGGCTATGGCGCAGCGGGTTGCCCACGGTGGAAAGGCCGTTGGGGTGGATGTGGCTCCGCAAATGGTGGAGCAGGCCCGAATTCACCCTGAAAATCCCGCTAATGCCGAGTATGCGGTGAGCGCCGCCGAAACCTTGCCGTTTGAAGCGGAAAGCTTCGAGCGATTGCTGTCGGTGGAGGCGGTTTATTATATGCCCGATCCGCTGGTGGCCATTAAAGAATGGCACCGGGTGCTGAAACCGGCTGGTTCCGTGTGGGTTATGGTGGATTATTTTAAGGAAAACCCTTACTGCCACACCTGGGGCGACCTGATTGAAATCCCCATGCAGCTTTATACCGAGCGAAAATACCGGGAACTGCTGGAATTGGCCGGGTTTACGGCGGTCTATTCCAAGCGGCTGTTTAATACGGCTCCCCTGGATGCTGAATACAAGGCAAATTTTAAGCCGGGCTGGGGCTATAATAGCCTGGATGACGTGACGGATTTCCGCACCCGGATCGGCTCCCTGTTGCTTTCCGGCAAGAAAAGCAGCCTGGACATTCCGCCCGATTAAGCCTGAACTATAATAAGGGCTGAGTTTGCGGTTAAACGAGGATAGGCTGTGATGGCGCTGAAATTTTACGGAAAAAAGAGCTGCATTACCTGCAAAAAGGCCAAGGCGTTTTTGGAAGGGCAACGGGTGGATTTTGAGGAAATTTCCATTGAAACCAAGCCGCCCGCGCGCAAGGTGTTGGAACAACTGGTGGACGCCAGCGATATAAAAGCCAGCCTGAATGCTCGCAGCACCATTTACAAGGAAAAGAACCTGGGCAAAGCAACGCCGGATAAAAAGACGGTGATCGACCTGATGCTGGTAGATCCCAACCTGATTAAGCGCCCGGTGATTGTGACCGATGACGGTGCTTTGTATCAAGGCTTCGATGAACAAAGCCTGACGGCATTTTTAAAAGGCAAATAGGCGTGTAAATAATCTGGTTGTTTAGCCTTGGCTGGCCTGTTTGGCTGGGCAAAGGGCGCGCAGGTAAGCCAGGCTGCTGATAATCAGGGCAAAGCCGATGGCCAGGTTCACGGCTCCCCGAACCAGATCCGGCGCATGGAACACGGTGAGCGCCACGCTAATGCTCACCATAATACCGATGATAATCCAGCTCCGCAGGCTGTAGACTTGAATGGGCCGCTTGGGTTCGGTGAATTGGTCGATCCGCTCAATGTTGCGGTTGGAGGTTTTGGAAAGCACAAACTTGCCTTTGCCAAAACCCACGGCCAAAGCCGCTGCGCCAATGGCCGCCAGCACGACTGGCCCTGGCTGATCGGCTGCGGACACCATGAAAGCCACCCCACGGAAACTCAACACAAGTCCGCCCAGCAGCCACAGGAAAAAGGCCAGCCCTTTCATGGCCTGGCTATGCAGCCGAATGGGCAGCAGTAACAGAATCAGCACGATAAACGGCATAATCGGCAGGTTTGGCATTGGCGGAAGTCCTCGTTGGGTTCTCGGATGTTAACGCTTTAAACAGAGGGGTAAAAACGTTGCTGTGGGGCAGTATGCTTATCTTGGCGCAGATTGCCCCGGATCGCAAGCTGGCTGCTAAGCGTTCAAGGTCGGACTTCGCATAAAGCCCGACCTTGAACCAGGATGATGAAAAACCGAAGTATCGTTCAGGAGAATTTGCTGATCATGCTGTTGCTGGGTTCGCCCAGCGTTTCCAGCAATTGCTCTACCGCCAGGTACATTTTGCAGCCGTAGGGGCGGCTGGAGAAAAAGTTCTGGTAGTAACATCCGTCGCAATTGGCCTTGCGCGTATAGCACTCCACAGCGGAGGCGCTCCAACGCTTGAAGGTACCTACGACAATACTATCGGTCTCAAATGGATCAATCGTACTCACGCTAACTCCTCTACCCTGTGTGTCCCACGAAACTGTTTTTGCTTTCCACGTGTTTAGCATTATAAACATGAGGCAATATAAATTTTACAAAAATTAATCTGCTGGGTGACTTGCACACGTGGGGAAGTAGGCAGAGACATGACTTTTTAGATGTTTACAAAAATTTACAATTAATCATGAGGTATATCAAATATTTATATTGTTTTGAAAAAGGTAAGTGTATTCTTCCTGAAATAGCCTCAACCATAAAAGAAGTTTTAATACCCATGAATCAAATTTGTTGCTATCTGTTTTTTGCATTTTTTGTTTTTGTTACAATCGGCTGGCAGTTGAGCAGGCGATAAGCACGTTATAAAAATGGGTAAATGCCACCTCTCTCAGGTGGGAATACCGAAATTGGGATTGAGGAATAAGCCCTTGTCGGTCGAAAAGATGGTAAATTGGTCTAAAGCGCGACTTTCATTACGGAGCCTCATGGAAGCTGTCCCCGAAAGCCTATATGAACTGATTGACGTCATTGAGTCCAGGGGGAAAACGCCGCTGGATCACAGGATGCGGGCTGTCTCCGTTCTGGGAGACCTGTTGTGCCGGGAGTTCAACGCCGTGGGCATTACCTGCCTCACCGAAAGTATCCGTGTGGAGCGCAGCAGCCGGATGATTACGCATATCATCAGCGTGTTGGGTCGCATTAAGTCCGATGACGCGGTGCCGGTGATTATCGATGTGTTGCTGGCCACCCACATCGATCTGTACGATTGCCCCGATCCGGCCAATTTCGTGCAGGGGGAAGAAAGCATGCGTTTGCGATGCAGCGCCGCCTTGGCGCTGGGCAAAATTGGCGATAACCGGGCCATTATTCCCCTGATGAGCATTTTGAACAACCGCGATGAAAACTACCGCTTGCGGCTGGCCGTGGCGGAAAGCCTGGGTAAGTTGGGCGATGATTACGCGGTTTCCCCGTTGATTGAGATTTTGTCCGACGAGCGGGAAAAATCGGTGTACCTGAAAGAATCCGTGGCCAAGGCGCTGGGCATGCTGGGCGATATTCGGGCGATTGAGCCGCTGATCGACATGCTGGAATCCAAGCGGGGCATTCGGGATAAGTTCAACTTTTTGAAAGAGCAGATTATTGAAGCGGTGGGCCGTATTGGCCGCCCTAACCGCAAAGCGGCCGACAGCCTGATTGCGGCCTTGCGGGATGACGCCCCATCCATACGGTTGGCGGCGGTGGAAGCCCTGGTGGCCATTGGTAACGATGAATGCCTGGAATCCCTCACCCACTGCGTATTCGATGAAGACGACGAAGTGGCGAAAGCCGCGGTGTACGCTATTTATCGCATGGCCGGGGAAGGGGCCATCCGGGAATTGCTCACCCGCGAGAACCTGCCCAGCTTTTTGCGGGATGAGCTGGAAGGGTATATTCCCTAACCGACTTACCTGAAACCGGGCGGCTTTAGTGGTATTTTTAAAGCACTTCCCACCTGAACGCGAGGGTTCCTCATGTCGTTTCCCACTTCCAATTTTCCCGCCTCTCCCGATGGCGCTGTGGTGCTGTTATCGGGCGGGCTGGATTCCACCGTAGCGCTGGCCGATACGCTGAGCCGTCAGCCGGTGGCTTGTGTTTTAACGTTCGATTACGGTCAGCGCGCCGCCAAAAAAGAATTACAGGCCACCCGCGCCATTGCGGATTATTACCAGCTCCATCATCGGGTCATTGCGCTGCCGTGGCTTTCTGATCTGCTTCCCCAGGCGCTGACCCCGCTGCAAACCTTGGCAGAACAAGGTATTCAGCCGAAAGACGCCTTAACCGAGGAGGCTTTGTTCGATGTGAACCGGGTTTGGGTGCCAAACCGAAACGGCCTGTTTTTAAATATAGCGGCCTGTTTTGCGGAAGCGTTAAAGGCCAATGCCATTGTGTTTGGGGCTAACGCCGAAGAAGGCGCCAGTTTTCCCGATAATACGCCCGAATTTCGGGATCAGCTTAATGGGGTGTTCGCGTATTCCACTTTGACCGGCGTACGGGTGGAAACCCCGGTGGGTCACCTGAATAAACAGGAAATTATCCAGCGCGGGCTGGAACTGAAAGTGCCGTTTCATCTGGTTTGGAGTTGCTATGAAGCCACGGATGAGCAATGCGGCCAATGTCCGTCCTGCATCCGGGTTAAAAACGCGCAAGAACAAGTACAAGCCCAAAGCGGCCAGAAAGCGGGCCTGGGCTTTATGAACGGCTAGCAGCCGCCCCTGTTTTTTGGTAAACGGCCTGCCCGTTGATGAAGGTGGTTTCCACCTCCAGCGTGTTTTTGTTCCATAGCACCAGGTCGGCAAAGCAGCCGGGTTCCAGTCGGCCCAGCAGGCTTTCTCCCAAAAAGGCCGCCGGGTTGTAAGAGGTATACTGCACGGCCTCCCCAAAATCGGCCAGTTGCCAACGAACCAGGTTTTTCATGCAGTCATGCACCAGCTTGCTGCTGCCTGCCAGCCCGCCTTCCTGGTTTAATACCTGGTTGCCTCGAATCACCACGTTTTGCAGGGAAAACCTGCCTTGTGAACCATCCTCCATGCCCGCCAGCGGGCTGGCGTCGCTGGTTAGCAGAATATGGCCGGGCTTTTTGGTTTTCAGCAGCAGGCGGATTGCTTCCGGGTGGACGTGTGCCCCATCGCCGATAAACTGCACGTATAATTCATCTTCGCAGAGGGCTGCCGCGACGATGCCGGGTTCCCGGTGGTGAAAGGGCCGCATGGCGTTGTACAGGTGGGTTACGCTATTGGCCCCGTAGCGAATGCCTTGCATGGCTTGGGCGAATGTGGCGTTGGTATGTCCCATGGAAACCTGGATACCCCGTTGACGCAGCATGGTAATCGCCACGCCGGTAGGGTCCAGTTCCGGGGCCAGGGTAATCATTTTGGTCATGGGGGAAAGCAGCAGGGTCAGCTCGTCCAGGTTCAGGGGCCGTACTTCGGTGGGTGGGTGCGTTCCCCGGAACGCGGGGCTGATGAACGGGCCTTCCAGGTGAATGCCCAGCGGGCGGCACTGGTATGGCGTTTTGTAATGGATCGCCTCTTCCAGTGTGTGAATGGCCGAAAGCATGTCGGTGAGCGGCCCGGTAATTACCGTGAATAAAACGCTGGTAATGCCAAAGGCCGGTAACTTTTGCAGCAGTTGGTGAACTTCCCCGATGGTGGTCTGGTTCAGGTTGCAGCCCAAGGCGCCGTTAAAATGGAGTTCAATCAGGCCGGGGGTTAAATAGCACCCCGCGCCGGAAAAAACTTCCACGTCCTCATGGCTCAACAGCAAGGAAGCTGGCGGCTCGCTGGTAATGGCCCGGATTCGGTTGCCTTCAATCAGCAGGGTTCCTTCGCTTTGGCTACCGTTTGGGTGAACCAGCGTTGCGCCTGTAATGATTTTCATCTCGGAACTGTTCATATTAGAGCTATTCTAGCAGCTTTTCAGTTGGCGGGGTGGACGGCTTGAGGGGCTTTCAAAAATCGTTCGCATGGGGGATTTTATGGTTCCGCTTGTATTGCGTACTTGTCAGGGTTTGGCATGAAGCGGATAATAGGTGTTATGAGTGATCAACAGAACCCGACTGGCCCCGCATCCGACTTGAGACAGAAGTTGCTGGCGGCTTTGCAGACTTCCATTACCGGCGAAGGGGATGGGATTCAGTTTGTCTCGCCGCAAAGGGTTCCTGTCGAACCCAAACCGCATGTGCTGCCGGAACGGGATACGGCGCTTCCTAACGGGGAGAGCGTTTATAGCCTGCTGTCCGAGGATGAGGACGTTGAGGCGGACTTGCCGGAGGAACTGAAGGAGAGCCGAACCCGGCTGACCACGGAACTGAGGTTGGTGCAACAGGAACGGGAAGCCGTTCAGGGGGAGAAAAGCAAAAAAAACGATTTTGGTGATACACTATCGATGAGAGGTGTGGTACCGGATGCAAAAACGGAGATTTCTCATCCGGCCGGAGCCCCTTCCTCTTCATCTCAAACATCTCATGTCAAGACAAATAGCGTAATTTCGGGAGGAAGTATGGCAGACCTTTCTGGCTACAAAGATTTATCCAAAGCACCCATCTCTTTTGGGGATGAAGACTTGCCGTTGTCCACATTGTCGGCTGATGCCAGCTATGAGCGCGCCCACACCAGCCATAGCCAGCAAAGTCAGTTCAGCTCCATGTCGCACTTTGTGCAGGAAGTGGCCCCGCAGGAAGTGGACACCGAGTTCAGCGGCAACGTTAAAACCTTGATTCGCCTGGTTAACGAACTGCCCGAAGGCGTGACCAAGCAAACCGGCGCGCAAATCATCCGCCTGACCATGGAAGCCATGGGCATTTCCATGGAGGACGTGCTGTCCGAAGCCCAGTCCGCCCAGTCCGAAATGCTGGATGCGGTTCGCGCCAACATCAAGAAGATTGAAGAGTACAAAACCGTCATCCGCAAGCTGGAAACGGATATTAAATACTATCAGGGCAAAGCGAACGAACTGTCGGAAATTATCGATCTGTTTATTCTCTCCAACACCACCGGCAACAAAATGCCAATCCCTGAAGATGTAAATTACTAATTTAGCCCTGGTTTTAATCCAAACCCTATGAATAAACCGGGTTCCCCAATATTGAAATACTGGCAGATTCCTCCCTTGTTCAAACGGGGAGGAATCTCACCCTTTATAGGGTTACTCTTGCTGACCTTTGGTCTTTTGTCGGGTTGCACTTTGTCAGGCTGCGGAGATCAGGCAAGCGGGCCGGACGGCGCGGGAAACCAGCAGGCTGTGGCCAATAACATTTACGATGAAGCCTGGAACATGATTAACCAGGAATACGTGGATGGCAGTTTTAACGGCCAGGATTGGGGAGAGTGGCGCAATCGCTTCAGAGGGGTGATCAAGGATCCGGATGATGCGTATGTGGCCATTGGCACCATGGTGGCCAGCTTGAACGATGAGTACACCCGCTTTTTGCGCCCACGCGACATGAGCGAGCAGACCATGAGCATTGACTCCAAGCTGTATGGGGTGGGAATCCAGATTTCCATGCGGGACAACAAGCTGATGGTATTGGCCACCATTGAAGACACGCCCGCCGAGAAGGCCGGGCTGATGCCCAAGGATGTGATCACCCACATCGACGGCCATGAAACTGCCGGGATGAGCGTGGAAGATGCCGCCGATAAAATTCGGGGCGAAAAGGACACTTTTGTAACCCTGACCGTGAAACGAGGCAAGCAGGAATTTGAAAAACGCATCCAGCGCGGGGAAATCAAGCTGAAATCGGTGTTTACCAAGCCGCTGGACGACAAGCGGATTGGCTATATCCGCCTGAGCAGCTTTATCAGCGAAACCATGCTGAACGAGCTGGATGACATTATGCGCAAAATGCAGGACAAGCAGGCGCTGATTATTGATTTGCGTGGCAACTATGGCGGCCTGTTCTCCAACGCGGTGGAAATTGCGGATAAATTTCTGGATCACGGCGATATTGTCTCGATTGTGAACCGTGAAAAAGATCGCCGGGTGTACGAGGCCCATACGGGCATGGACTACCAGAAGCCCCTGGTGGTGCTGATCGATGGCGGTAGTGCCAGCGCCAGCGAGATTTTAAGCGGCGCCCTGAAGGATAACCACCGGGCTACCCTGATTGGAAGCCAATCTTTCGGCAAAGGGCTGGTGCAGAAGATTAACACCCTTTCCAACGGATCGGGCCTGAATATTACCATTTCCAAGTACCTGACTCCCAACGGGACGGATATCAACAAAAAAGGGATCGAGCCGAACATCAAGGTGTCTTATACCGAGGAGGATTTCCGGGCGCACCGCGATCCCCAACTGGAGCGGGCCGTCAAGTACCTGGAATCCCAGTATCTGGCCAGCAAATAAGGGGAACGCGAATGATGGGGCAAGGGGTATCCGAGCAGGAAGTGGCCTTGTTGCTGCAAGCTGCTTGCCAGGCGGCGCAAAAAGCGTATGCGCCCTATAGCGATTTCCCGGTGGGGGCCGCTTTGCTGACAGACGACGGTGACGTGGTTTGCGGCGTTAACGTTGAAAACGCCAGCTATGGGCTTACCCTTTGCGCGGAGCGTTCGGCGGTTGTAAAAGCCGTTTCCGAAGGCAAGCGGAAGTTTAAGGCCATTGCGGTGTGGGCTTCCCGCCGTCCCCATGGTTCCGTGACCCCTTGCGGGGCTTGCCGTCAGGTATTGGCCGAGTTTTTAGAGCCGGATGCGTTGGTGATTATGACGGATGAACACAACGGTCATCCCAAAAGCCTCAAGATAAAAGCGTTGTTGCCGGAGGCATTTGGTCTTTCGGCTGATCCGGATGGTAACTGCCCGGATACAGGTAGCAGCAAACCTGGTGGTTAGTCCCTTCCTCCGCCGCTAAGGGAAAAACGGTTTTGCATACGTCCATCCGCTTGCTGCACCGGGGTTCAAAAGAGCAGCCCATCGGGATTTCCGTAATGGAAGGTGGCTGGCCTTCAATGGGTTTCAAGCGGCTATGGTTCATGGTGGGCAGGGATTCCAGCAATCCCCACGTGTAAGGGTGCTTGGGCGATTTGAACAGATCCATCACGCTGGCTTTTTCCACCACGCGGCCAGCGTACATGACGGCCACTTCGTCGCACATTTCCGCTACTACGCCCAAATCGTGTGTAATCAGCATAATGGCGGTCTGGTGTTCCCGGCGAATGTCGCGTAGCAATTGTAAAATCTGGGCCTGTACGGTTACATCCAGCGCGGTGGTGGGTTCATCGGCAATTAAAAGGGCGGGGGTGCAGCTCAAGGCCATCGCAATCATGACCCGCTGTCGCATACCGCCGGAAAACTGGTGGGGGTAGTCGTTAATGCGATCCCGGCTGTTGGGGATGCGCACCAGATCCAGCAGTTCAATGGCCCGTTTGCGGGCGTCATTTTTGGAAAGATGCTGGTGCAGCAGGAGCACTTCCATAATCTGATCGCCGATAGTGTAGACCGGGTTCAGCGAAGTCAACGGGTCTTGTGGAATCAGGGCGATTTGCGCGCCTCGCACCTTGCGAATTCCCTCTGCATTAAGGGATAACAGGTTTTGACCTTTGAAATGAACCGAGCCATTGGCAATATAGCCGGGTGATGGAATCAATCGCAGCGTAGCCAGGCTGGTCATGCTTTTTCCGCAGCCGGATTCGCCTACCAGGCCCAGTACTTCTCCTGGTTGGATTTCCAGGGAAAGGTGGTTAATGGCGTATGCGGGATCGGTTTCGGTGGGAAAGGCCACCGTGAGATCCTGAATTTTCAGTAAAGGTGTTTCTGCCATAGGGCCATTATAGCCTATTCAGGCGCTACGGCGGCTCAAAAAACAATGCGGCCGGAATACGTTACAGATAGAAGTACGATATACACTCTGATGTTTTGAATAATCCATATGCAGTTTTGAGGACTGAAGTTGGATATATTTGATTCGGATTCGATGGTGGCGCGGGCTTGCTTAAAACCGTCCTTGGCCGAATATCGAGGGTGAAAGGGTAAGTCCGAATGGGATGAATAACTTTAAGAATTAAAAACAAATTATGTTGCAAGATCACGCTCTGTAAATTTTTTTGATACCCTTTAAAAAAAGGGGCAGGAGCCGATCTGGAGTATGTGTTTACGCATATTTCCTGAAAATTCCCCGTGGTTATACTAAGGATGGAAAATTAACGGTAATCAGTTTTGAGCCCCTCGTAAGTCTTACCCTGGAGATATGTAAAATATATGCAAGCCCTTACCAATTTATGGCGTGCCGCGTTTAGTGATGAGCCATACAGCGCCAGCCGAAACTTTTTGCTATGCGCTATCTTCTATTTAGTATTTGGCATGCTTTTCGGGCTGATTGCGGCTCTGCTGATGTCCAACCCCGATATTATCCACGGCATTCCCCAGTTGGCCTTTGGTCGTTTGCGGCCTGCGCACATTAACACGGTGCTGATTGGCTGGCTGTCCATGGGTTACGTGTCCTGCATGTTCTACATTGTGCCGGTGCTGTCCGGTCGTAAAAGCATGTGGAGCGAGCGGCTCGGCAACATTACCCTGTTTCTCTGGAATCTGACGGTGATTCTGGGGGTGTGGAGCATTATGAACGGCTACACCGAAGGCCGTGAATACGCCGAGTTAAATGGCCCCTTCGACTGGTTGGTGCTGGGCGCCCTTCTGCTGGTGGGTTTGAACGTTTATATGACCATCTTTACCGGCAGTGAGAAAAAATGGTACGTCAGTCTCTGGTACTTTATGGGCGCTTTGTTCTGGTTCCCGATTGTGTACGTGGTCGGTAACCGGGCGTTTGTACAGTTCACTGGCCTGAATGACGCCATTGCGGGCTGGTTCTATGGTCACAACATTCTGGGTATGTGGTTTACGGTGGGTGGGGTCGGTATTTTGTACTACCTGCTGCCCCGTTTCTCCGGCAATCCTCTCTACAGCCACACCTTGTCCATGATTGGCTTCTGGACGATTGGGATGTTCTATGCGCCTACGGGTACCCACCACATCCTGCAATCCCCAGTTCCTGAGTGGCTGAAAGCGATTGCGGTCATCTCCAGCGTTTTCTTGTTGATTCCCGTACTGACGGTTCAAACCAACTTCTTTATGACCCTGAAGGGCAAATGGCACCTGATGGCGGATCATATCCCCATGCGGTTCGCCATGGCGGCTGGTTTGGCCTACCTGCTGACTTGTATGCAGGGGCCGTTCCAGGCAACCCGTAGTATCAACTGGTACCTGCACTTCTCCAACTGGGTGGTGGGTCACGCTCACCTGGCCTTGCTTGCGACCTTCTCTTTCATCGTGTTTTCCGCCTCTTACTTCATCATTCCCAAAATCACCGGCCGTAAAATCTATAGCCGCGCGCTGGCCATCTGGCATTTCTGGCTGAGTTTCATCGGATGGATCGTGATGATGATCGCCCTGACCATTGCTGGCTTGATTCAGGCCGCTGGCTGGCACTTCACGCTGCCTTACGATCAGTGGGTGATGGAGATGGTGCCTTACTTCCTGGTTCGTTTTATCTCCGGCATCATGTTGATTGCGGGCCAGATCCTCTACATGTTGAACATTTATAAGACTGTATTCTCCAAGTCGGCGGAGCCTCTGCCGGAATCCCCCACCGGGATCGCCTATGTATAAGGGTGCGCACAAGGACTATTAAGGAAAGACGACACTATGCAACATAGAATTCTCAACTATCTGATTGCCGCTGTCTTTGTGGCCCTCATCTTCCTCACAATCATCTTCGTAACCGCCATCTTACCTGCAACCACCTTCCAGCCGGAAGCGACCAAGCAGGGCGCTTATGTCTATACCCTCAGCGAAGCGCATGGCCGTGAAGTGTACAAGCGTGAAGGATGCGTCTATTGCCATACCCAGTTCGTCCGCTACCAGGATCGGGAAATGGGCGAGATGGTTCTGGCGGGCGATTATGTGAACCAAACCCCGCACTTGCTGGGTACCGAGCGTACCGGCCCGGATCTTTCCAACGTGGGCGGCAAATATCCTGACGCTTGGCATGTGGCGCACCATATGCAGCCTCGCGCCGTGAAACCCGGCTCTTTAATGCCTTCTTTCAGCTATTTGTCCGAAAGGGACATGAAAGATCTCGTCGCTTACCTGCAAACCCTGGGACGCGAGCGAGAATTGGAAGCCCGCCGTCGTGGCCTGGACGGTAAGCCTGAGCATAAAGAGGTCGCTGGTGGCCATAGCGCCGCTCCCGCCCATGATCGTCTGACCTGGCTGGAAGCGCCCCAGGAAATGCGCGATGAATGGAAGCGTGTCTCCAAGAACGTGGATACCAACAACTCTGCGATTGCCAACTCCGGTCGCGGGATTTACATGCAAAACTGCGCGGTGTGCCACGGTGTAACCGGTCGCGGCAACGGCCCGATTAGCTCTTCCATGATTAAAAAACCCGCCAATCTGACCCGTCCTTTCTACCGAGCATACACCGATGCGCTGTACTACTGGCGGCTCAAGGAAGGTGTCGCCGGAACCCGGATGCCTCGCTGGGGACGTAGTCTGAGCGAGCAGCAACTGGCTTACCTGGTGGCCTTTATCAAGACCTTGCCGGTTGATCCGTCTACACCTACCGGGCAGGTTGAAGTTACCAACTATTCTCAACTGGATCAGCCTCAATTGATGGATAAGAACTATAACGAAATTGAGCGTTTGTCCGAACTGCATGCTGAAAACCCCGAACTGGTACCTGGGGGAGGAAGACACTAATGTGCCCCTCTTGTCTTTCCGGCGGTATCGGCCCTGGCTACATTGCGGCTTTCGCCATCTGCATCCTATTTTTCCTGTTGGCTTTCGCCGCTATGATGTGGGCCTCTAAAAACGGGAAGCTGGAAGGCTTGGAAGAATCCAAATTTCGCATGCTGCATGATGAAGATTAATCAGAACGGAGCCCTGACCCATGGCTGAAAATAGTCAAATCGAACAGGATTTAAACCACGGTGGCGCAGAATCATCTGCCTCCTATGACGAATTTGAGGTAGGCGAGCATAAGGTGCCTTGGTTTCTTTGGCTCTTCTTCATCCTGATTGTCGGATGGGCCTCTATTTCCTGGATTCAGTTTTTCGGATACTAAAAGCAAAAAGGCTATACATACATGGACTTGTCTTTAAAAAAGCAGACTTCCCGCAAGGTCTCATTCGCAAGAGCCTTGGCCCTGACTGCCGTTGTCTCGCTGACCGTCTTGCTCAGCGGGTGTACCGGGCAGCCCACTAAAATTGAAAACACCAACAAGGCGCTTTTTTCGGAGCCTGTGGTGGATCAGAAGCTGGCTAATATGGACTTCGCGTTTCCTTCCCAGCCGCCTTCCCTGATGAAGGGGCGGGAAATTTTCCGGCAGCAGTGCGTCAAATGTCATACGCAAGCATCCTGGCAAAATCAGAAAGTCAAAGAAGACTTGGCTTTTACCACCCCGATTGATATGTATTCGATGCTGACGGAAGGCGGCGCTCCCGAAGTGGTGATGCCAACGCCTGAGCGCAAAAAGCTTTTGCCCGCTCACCATCCAGCTTTTAGGGATGCGATCAACCATGACGATCGTTGGGCGGTTATCTTCTACACGCGTTATTTGGCCGGGGCTGGCGATATCAAGTCGCCGGATCCCAAAGTCGACGTGGCCGCCATTTTCGGCGGTAACTGCGCGGTTTGTCACGGCACAAAAGGCAATGCCGACGGCCCTCTCTACACGGGTAAAACTGGCAACCACGAATTGCACGATGGCGCGCTGGTTCACAACTTTATGCCAGCGCCTGCTAATTTCCGTCAGTACAACCGGGTTTACAACCGGACGGACGCCCAGTTGTTCAAGTATATCTGCGAAGGGATTTATCCGTCCGCGATGCCGTCCTGGTATGGTGATGTGAACGTGGATAAGGATACCGGCAAGATCACCTACATGTTCAATGAGAACCTGATTACCAACCTGGTACGTCACGTTCGCTCCCTGTCCTATAACAACGACTTGAAACCGGAATTGCCCGAGGCGATGACCCCGCCTCTCGGTTTGGCCCAAATCAATGTGTGCAGGCCGGTTGGCAGCAATCGCCCTTGGACGAACGCCATGAAAAATGATGGCCCCTATAAGGGGAAGGCTATTAATATGCCCTCTGCGGATCCCATTACCGGCGGGTTGACCCTGGAAAAGCCGCCGGTGGAGCATGCCGAGCCGTTGGCTCAGCCCGTAGCAGGTGTTAATCACGCTTCCATGGAAGGGAAAAAGCTGAATGAATAGACGTGATTTTCTCAAGCTGATTGTTAGCATCCCGGTGCTTGGCGCTTTGGCGCTGTTTGTATCGCCCTTGTTCCGTTATCTTCGCCCCTCTTCGGGGCCGTTGCAAACTACGGATTGGGACGTTTCCGGAAATCCGACCGACTGGCAAGGGAAGTCTGGCTTGGTGGCCCCTCCCGATATGCCTCAAGCGGAACGGCAGGTGACCTTCAATCTCTCTGACTTTCCCTCTCCTTGGTCGTTCCAGCCGTTTACTTTCAGTCAACGCAGCAAGGAATATACTTTCCGTCACTTCCAGGCGAGTAAGATCCCAGGCTTTGTGGTTCGGTTGCCGGAAGATAAGGACGGCAAGCCGGATTTCATCGTGGTTAGCCGGATTTGCCCGCATATGGGTTGTGTATTCAACTTCTTGCCGGATCCTGCTGAGGCGGCTGCTTACAACTATCCTTCCGCCAAAAACCCTCTGTTTGCCTGTCCCTGCCATTTGAGCGTATACGATCCGCTGCAAACGCAGGAAGTCAATGGCAAGAACGTTCCCGGCAAGGTGGTCAGCGGCCCGGCTCCCCGTCCGCCAAGACAGTTTACCTACGACATTAAAGACGCTACATTGGTCATTACCGCGTTAGAAGCGGGAGGGATTGCTTAGAATGACTGCTACGAATTCGTTTGATGTGAAAGCCTTGCCTGCTCAGGGGTTTCAATGGGTCAAGGAGCGTGTCCAAAAGATTGACCTGTTTGATGAAACCAAGGCGGATTTACAGGCTGAATCGCCCTGGTATCAACTGGGTGGTATGTATTACCTGGCCTGGATGTTGGTGTTGTTTACCGGCATTGTGCTGGTGGCGTTGTACCTGCCAACCACCGCCCAGGCGTTCAACTCCGTTGATCTCTTGTCTCACCATCCTTTAGGCTCGGTTTTGCGCGGTCTCCATAAATACAGTGGGGATGCCATGATTATTGCCGCCACATTGCGGGTTTATCGGATGTGGTTTACCGCCGAATACAAAAACAAGGGCGAATTGACCTTTATCCTGGGGATTCTGCTGCTGGTTATCGCCATGTATTCCGGTTTGAGCGGCTACCTGTTGATCTGGAACCAGCGGGCCTTTTGGGCGACCAAGGTATTCGCCACGTTCCCTACGTACCTGGATATTACCCCTGCCAACTGGGCTTGGCCGTGGGATTTTGCGCACTATAAAAATTCCTGGCTGATTCCTAACATTATTGGGGCTGGCACTAAGCTGGTCGGTAACCTGACGCACCAGGGTTTTAGTACATCGCAAATCCTGATGGGCGGCAGTTCCATTGGTCAAGCGACCATGACTCGTTTCTACTCCCTGCACTTTGCATTGTCTTTGATTCTGCTGGTGCTGTCTGAGCTGTACTTCTACAAGAACCGGATGAAACGGATTAACCTCAAGAAGCCGGTGATGTTCCTGATTATTGCCTTGCTGGTTTTCACGGCTATTATTTTCCCGGCAGAATCCGGAACTCGTTCCAACCCTGAGGTAACGCCTCTTCCGATTCTATCCGACTGGTACTTCTTGGCTCTCTATCAATTGCTGAAGTACATGGATCCCTACTGGGCAACCCTGTGGACGCTGGGCATTCCCTTTGTGACCATTGGGCTGACCTTTCTGGATTTTGGTTCCGAGCGTCACTGGCTGAAACGCCCGATTTTCACCACGATTGGCATTATGGCCGCAATGGAGTTCATCGTGTTCTCCTTGCTGATTATCGCCAACATGGCCAACATCGAAAATGATCCGCCGTACTGGTTCGCCCACCTGATTTCCATGATCACCATTGGGCAGTTCTGGCACTGGACGATGTACAAGCAACGTTTGCCCATGACCGTCTGGGTACTCTTTAATCTGGTTATAAGCACTTGGTACTTGTTCTTCTGGCATCTGGTTGTTGAGAACACCAAACTGAACGGGGCTTTCGGCGGTCACAGCCTGATTGCCTGGTTTGAAGCGACTTTCCATGGCGCTGCGGTCAGTATTAACTTCACCAACTTGTACTGGAGCATGCTGTGGGTCGGATTCTCCGTTCTGCAAATGCTGGTGGCCGGGTTCCTCTTCTGGATGGCTCGCCGTAAGCGTGATGAGCGCGAAGCCGCCCTGCAACTGGAAGGAGCGCCTGCCTAATGGCGGACCAGGCCAATTCTTCAGTGACGAAGCCATTGAACCGCGGGATGTGGTGGACGTTGTTTCTGGCGGCTACTTTCCTGATGTCCCTTTGGTTTCAAACTTACAAGGCATTTGCCTCGATTCCCACGCTAAATAATGGGTTAATTTGGGGATTGGTAATGTTCTTGTTGGCCCAGGTCTTGATTGTGTTGGTCTACGATAGTTATGTCCAGGAAAAAAGCCGTGGGCGTGTTGAAAAACCGATCCGGCTTTTTGAATGGATGATTAAAAAGCGATTTCTGCTGAGATCTGTCCTTGAACAAAAGGAAAATTTTTAATGAAGCCTTTAAACAATGTTATCAAGTGTATTGCCAGCCTTACCTGGAGAGAATGGTTAGCCTTCTTTATTGGCGTTGCCGCTTTGTTAGGCCCCATTATGATGTGGAATGCGGAAGGATTGGTGAAACTGGCCAATCCTGCGGCTGATCCTGGGGCCATCTTGGCTGATTTTCAAGCGAAAATTCTCCCTGGCATCAAGCAATACAGTTTGGCCATCGGCGGGGTTCTTCTGGCGATTAGCGTGTCCTACATTTTGCTTGGCGCGCAAGAGGACATCTCGACCAGCTTGAATGACCAGGAATTAAAGAAATAGACGAGCTAAAAGGAGCCCGCCCGTGTATACCGACCCCTTACAGAAAGCGACCTTATGGATTGAGAAAGGCCTGAACACCCTTTTCTCCCAGAGATACAATCCATTTTATTATCATGGCGCGCTACCCAATTTCTTCATCTGGGCGCTGTTCTTGTCCGGTCTGCTTTTGTTCGCGTACTACCAGCCAACGCTGGCTAACGCATACGCCTCTGTTCACTATATTACCTATGAACTGCCCTTCGGGAACTTGTTCCGCGGCATACACCGATATGCCAGCGACGGCATGATGATTTTCGTCATTCTGCACATGTTGCGGGTCTGGTTTACGGATCGTTATCGCGAGTACCGGATTCTGCCCTGGATTACCGGCGTTATCCTGTTGACGATTACCTTTATCATCGGTTTGACCGGGTACCTGATGATCTGGGATCAGGAAGCCGTTACCTTGGCCAATATTACCTTTAACCTGCTGAAGAGTTTGCCCGTGGTGGGCGCCCCAGTTGCGGAAGCGCTGATGGCGGGCAAGGTCGTTTCCGATTACACGCTGACCCGCTTTATGTTCCTGCACCTTGGCATTCCGCTGTTTATGATGTTCATGTTGTGGCTGCATTACCTGCGGATTACCCGTCCGGTTTCCGAACCGCCGTTGCCCTTGGTGGTGATGATGGCTGGCGGCTTGTTCATCGTTTCCTCTGTGTTTCCGATCGGCCTGGGCGTACTGCCTTACGGTGCGCATGACGCGGGCGCCGCGCCGCTGCTGAATGGCCTGGGCAGCATATCTTCCGAAGTTTATTTCGACTTGCTGTACGCTTGGCCTCAATACCTGGCTGCTCAAAATGTGCCGCCTGTCGCAGTGTTGTTGCTGGTGCTGGCTGTGCCGGTGGGTTTGCTGGTCTTGCCTTATCTGCAAAAGAAGGCATTACGCGGCCAATTCGCACAAGTCACTCGCGAGAATTGTACTGGCTGTTCCCTTTGTTACCAGGATTGCCCTTATGAGGCGATTACCATGGTGGATCGCGGAAATGATGGGACACGCTTCAAGCGTCTTGCGGTGGTGGATGCGGGGCGTTGCGCAAACTGTGGTCTGTGCGTAGGGGCTTGCGCCTTCAAGGCGATTGAAATCCCCCGTCGCGAGACGAGTTCCGTGCTGGCTGAAATCGAAGCCTCGCTATTGAGTTCAACTACATAAGATAAGCTTCAACTTCACAAGAAGGATAAAAAAGCAATCATGACCACTGAGAATAACAAAGTAATCGGCATTGTCTGTGAGCGGAGCGTGGACTTCGCTGGCAAGCTGGATGACAATGGCTACCTGCTGGATAACCCTACGGTAAAGATTATTCAAGTACCCTGTAGCGGGCAAATTCAGCCCATTATGCTGGAAACGGCGCTTAAGAACGGTGCAAGCGGCACCTTTGCCGTTGGTTGCCGAATGGGTGATTGCCATTACCGTGAAGGCAATAAATTCTGCCGGGAACGCCTGATTGGCAAGCGCATGCCCAAGCTGAAGCCCAGCGTGGACAAGCGGCGAGTGGAAGCCTACTGGTTATCCGCTCTGGAATATGACAAGTTGAGCGACATGGTGAGCCAGTTTGTGGTTGCCTGCAAACAGCTTCCCAGCCCAGCCGCCGCCAAAAAGCCATAGAAAGAGACTGAAATGGAAGAACGTAAGGATATTTCGCTTTTTATTAAAAACGTCTGGTTTTTTCTCTTCTACTTCGCTCTGTTATTATTGATTGCAAGCTTTGGTATCATCGCAGAGAGCTAGGAGAGAGAAGCAGCCATGTCACAGATGCCTAATCATCACGAGAGCCACGAGGCTCATCACGATTTCGACATTTCATGCCCGGAAGGTCGTTGGAACTGGTTTTTTAAGGAATTCTGGCCGATTATGATTCCGGCTACATTCTTTCTGGTGATGAACGCAATTCCACTGACCTTGTCTGGCGCGTTGCACAACCCTTTCAGTTCTGCGGACGTGGTTTGGAGTGGCTACGGCCTTCTGCTCATTGCCGAGTTTTTGGGCGCGGTTGCCATTATTTGCTTGGCCCCTCGTTTTTTGGCCTTCTATATGCTTCTGCTATCTATTTACGGGTTGATTTGCGCAGAGCATGGGCATGCCTGGAAAGCAGGCTGGGTGAACGACGGCATGCACCACACCTGGATGATCAACTCCATTTCCATTCTGTTCCTCACTTACGTGGCAATTGGGAACTTGGTGTTCCTGAATTCGCTGAGGAACCAGAAAAAAGCTGCTTTGAAATAAAAATTGTTTGTGCTACAAAAGTACCTTACAAGTGTGTCCATCTGAAAAATCAAGGAGATTCCCCTTTTTATGGTTAAGATTCGCTTAAAGCGCCTGGGTCGCAAGCACAGCCCGTTCTACCGGATCGTCGTAACGGATATCCGTAACCGTCGCGATGGGGCTCCCTTGATGGAATTGGGATACTACAATCCCATGTCCAAGCAACTGAAGCTGGACAAAAAAGCTGCTCTGGAATGGATCCGCAAAGGTGCCCAGCCTAGCGAAACCGCTATGCGCCTGATCAACAAAGCCGATGAAAATGGCGAGTTGATTGTGTTGGAAGTGGTGAAAAAAGAACGCCTTTCCAGAAAAGCTGCTGAGAAAGCGAAAGCAGCCCAGGCTTAAAAGCCCAACCATCCAATCTTAAAAAAAGAGACACTGATTTCGTCGGTGTCTCTTTTTGTTTAAAGTGTTTTGAGCGGCAGGGTCAGTTCATGCCGCTTGTCTGTAAAGCTAACTTCCCGAAATGCTTGCACTGCTGCCGGTTTTATTGCCTTGCTCCAGGGCCGCTACGGCATCTGGGCCAACCACCAGGGTTAGGGCCGATTTACTGCTGTTATAGGCTTGATGGGCTGTCTGCTCATCTTGCTTGCTGTTTTCGTAAATAGATTGAATCAATGGTTGGAGCGCCTCGGCGGTCGAGTTTTCGATATGGCTGGTATGGTCATAGTACTTGGAGATAGTGGAACTGGCTTCCTGGGCCAGGGTAAGCCGCTCTTTGGCGTGACGGTAGTTGTAATACAGCGTGATGAGCTGCGATTGCAGCGCTTCCACTTCTTTGGCCAGAATAACCATATCGGCGTCCGTGACCTGACTTAGGGCGGATTCCTGCGGGTTGCCGCTCATAATGTTCTGTACCATGTTGGAGCCAATCAGCCCGGCGGGCGTACCCGTCCACATGGTGCCAGCCACACCGCCCAAATGCACCAGGTTTTGCACGACCCGTTTGGAAAAACTGTCGTTGTCCACGGGCTTTCCGGTGGCATCCTTGCGAGAGAGTTTTTCTATGGCGTAGCGGATGGTGCCGCTGCGCTCGACCGCAGCTTCCCAGAGCATCCCGATATCCGTGACCGATAACTCCTCATCGTCCCGCAGTTCGTTGTATATGGCCTTGTCTTCCTGGTGAAGGGCTTCCGACAGGCGGTTCATGGTGTTTCGGGTTTCGGGGTCCAGCTTGCGAGAGGCTTCCTCAATCGCTTTCAGGCTGGCTTCATCCAAAACCGGGATTGCCGTCTTGGTAGCGGACGCGTTTAATTTGGCGGGCTGGGTTTGGGCGGACGCTTTTGTATTGCCTGTTTTGGCTGCGGCATGGGCGTTAATGGGCTGAATGCCGCATAAGCTTCCTGCCAGCGCCAGCATGGCAAGCAATCGGTAGGTGGGCTGGGTTGCGGTGCGAAACTGGGCCAGACGGGTCAACATGCTTATGGGTTCTCCTTATGTCCCAGAATCTTGTCCGGAATAGGGGCAGGCACATTGCGGGTTGATGCCGCTTTTGCCTTTGTGGCGGCTTGCTGCATTTGTTTGGCTATGCTTTTGGGCATGGGAGGGCCAACAGGTTCCATGTTCTCCTGGCTCAAATGGGGGCCAATTTCCAGCGCCTCCGGCAAGCCATCAATGGGGGATGCCGTTTTGGCGGTATCGCTGGCGGGCCTGCCTGTTGTTGCCGGGGGTAATTCAGGCCCGATAGGCGATTCGCTCGACAGGCTGGCTTGTGTGCTAATGGTATCTGTATTGGATGCGGTCACATTGTCTGGAACCTGGACGGCCAGTTGCAAGGTGCTAACGGTTTCAGTCCCGGCCAGTCGCTCCAGTTGCAAGCGGTACAGCTTTGCTTTCTGGCGAAGGGCGGTTTCGGTCATCAGCGCCTGATAGTAGGCCGTTCCGGCGGCCATAACCGCCAAATCATTCTTGGAGGAAAGCGCCTTGGAATACAGGTTGTTGTTTTTCAGCGTCCCCTCATGGCTTTCGGCCAGCGCCTGCAAGGTGCTTTTATAATCCTGGTAGTTATGGATCAGCTTGATCTTCAGTTCATCAATCAGCCCGGCCAATTGAATCTGCTCGGTTGCGGAAAGGCTGCCGGGAGTCATCTGCGTTTTGCCGCTGGTCAGGTTTTGCAGGGCGTTGCCTACGGCCATGGTGCCCATGTTGCGGTAAGCGCCAACCCCTGCATTGGCGCCGGGAATCATGGTGGCGGCCATAGTGCTGCCTTGAATCAGCAGGCTGAGGGTCTTGTTCAGGAACTTGCTGGATTGCTTGCTTTGCAAGTCGGCAGGCGTCGCCAGCTTTTCCAGCGAGAACCGAATGACCGGGTTTTTCTCCACGGTGGCCTTCCATAGGGCTTCGAGATCCGCAGAGTCTACCTTTTTCTGGATTTCCAGAACGCCTTCCAACTGCTCGTTTTTAATCTGGCTGCTAAGGTCGGTGGCCAGGCGCTCCACTTTGGGGGTGGTTTTTAAAACCGGGCTGCTGACGGCAGTAAAGGCGATGGTTTCCACGGTGTTATCCGTTTCTGCTTTGGCTTTTTGAATGTCTTGCAGCTTGGGGTTAATGCTGGCGATGGGTGGCAGAAAATCGCGGGTGGGCCATTGGTTTTTGGCGGCCATGGGGCCAATTGCCAAGGCCGGTAATGTTTGTCCTAGCAAAACCCCGGAAGCCAGAACGACTCCCACTACCAGTGTAAGCGGCCTGTTTCGCGGTGAAATATTATTTTTCATCGTGCGGGCGCCTTGTTTTTAAGATGGTGTCTCAATAACGGACCTTCCGGCTTTTACTCTTATTATCCCAATAAAACCAAGTCTGGATGACAGGTTTCTGAGAGTCTGAACGATTGTTAAAAAAGTTAACAAGTCATCCTCTGTGGGGATACCTTGTCAGTCAGGACGGCTGAAATTCGATTCAGTTCCCGGCTACCATTGAGTCACTTCGCCTGGGGTCTTAATAGTTTGCATTGCTTGAAGATCGGTGGCGTAGTAGTCGCCCGGCTCAATTTGCGCTTCCGGCTGGTAGCCCTTGCTGGTGAAATAGCCTGGGGCTTCCTCTTCGCTCAGCTCCAGTCGGGTAATTTGGCCCAGCCCCTTGTGCGCGTATCGATCGAACACCAGCAACCGGAGCGGCCCGCCATAAATTGCGGGAAGGGCTTTTCCACCCACCCTCAGGCTGAATAGCGCGCGCTGGGTATATAAATCTTTCAGGGGAATGCATTCCACCTGCCCTGCCAGGTTGGTCTGGATGAGAAACTTGGCTTCGGGCCGGGGGGAAACCCGATGCAGTAATTCATGCACCACAAATCCTTCCCAGGTGGCCTTGAAGGTATAACCATCGGCGAATACCAGCCGTCGGTTCTGCTGGATGCGTGTAAAGCCGGTCAAGTCTTTCAGGCTGAAGGCTTGGGGCTTGTCCACCAGGCCGCACACTTCCAGCCTATAATGATCGGGATCGAACGCCTGGAAGCCGTCCAGGTAGCTGGCGGGCCAGTTTAAAAAGGTTTTATCGCCCGCTTTGTCGGCCTGCTCTATGGCTGGTGCGATGCTGGCCGTGCTTCGGTTGTAGAGACTGTGAAACATGTCGGTCATTGTAACACAAGGGCGCAGGGCGTATCATATTGAAGCAGCCGCCCGAAGAAGCCCAGTGGGCTAAAAATCACCTCAGGCAGAACAAAATCTTGTATTTTGCATCTCTCAACTTCAGGTGTTTGTTCTATCATAGGATGATAAGAAAGTCGTGATACAGATCCCTCGTTTCGAAATAAGGCATTCCCAACCGCAGGTAATGATGAGTTCTATTGTTATGAGAAGAGTTCTTACTGTGGCCCTGGCTACGGCGCTTTCGCCGTTGATGCTGGCGATATCGGCCAGCTCGGCCATCACCCCGGACCCCAATTCCATTCGGATTACCGCCGACAAGCAGAATTACAACCTGGCCCAAAAACGATATTTCCTGAACGGTAAAGTGACTGTTGCGTACCAGGATATGCGCATTAGCGGCCCCGTTGCCGAAGTGGAAATGGACGATGCCGGGAAGCCGCAAGTGGCCAACTTCTTCAAGCGCCCGGTGTTCAAGCGTATTAAGCCTACATTGGGCGAAGACGTGGTGGTGGGCGACGTGATCAAGGTCTATCTGGCCGATGATCGCTATGGGGCGCAAGGCAACGTGGATTCTCACATTGCTACCGTGGCCGCAGATCCGTTTCATATTCGCTCCGATATTCAGGAATTCGACAACAAGAACAAGGTCGTTTCCGCCAGCGGCAACGTGCATGTGGATTATCAAGGCTCGCAAGCCATGAGTTCCTTGGCCAACGTGCGGATGAAAGAAAACGGCAAGGCGGATCGCGTTATTTTCTCCGGCGGCGCGCAAATCAAGAAGGAAAACAGTGAAATCCACGGCGATCGCATTACGGTGATGGTGGATTCCGGCAACCTGATTGCCGAGCATAACGTGAAAACCCGCGTGGATCTTAAAAAGCAGGACGCCCCTGCCCAGCCAGCCCCTCCGCCGCAACCCCAATCGCCGGACGATAACCCCAGCAGGGTGTTTATCACCTCCGATTACCAGGAGTACGACAAAAACTCCGACACCATGATCGCTAGCGGCAACGTCAAAATTATTTACGGCGATTACGTGGCGACCGGCCCCAAGGCGACTTTCAAGCTCAAAAATAATGATTTGGAGCGCATTTTCCTGACCGGACGCCCTACCATCGTGGAAACCGGCAGAACCATTACCGCCGATAAAATCACCATTACGACCAATCCCAAAAACTTTGACGCGGTGGGTAATGTAAAGGTAAACTTCAAACCGAGCCAGAAACCGTCCCAGTCAACAGCCGCAAAACCGGCGGCAGGCAGCGCCAAGGCGCCGGCCAAGGGCCAGGTTAGCGGTAAAATCCTGCCCAAGGACGAACCTTCCGACTACTAGGACGGTTCCCTCCTTTCCCGTTTTGTCTTTCAGCGTGGAACCCACTCAAAATGCCATTAGTTGTTGAACATCTTCGCAAAAGCTATGCGGGCCGCCCGGTTGTGAACAACATTTCCTTCGACATCAACCATGGCGAGATTGTCGGTTTGCTGGGGCCGAACGGGGCGGGCAAAACCACCACGTTTTACTCAGTAGTGGGCATTATCAAGCCGGATGAAGGCATGATTGCCCTGGATAACAAGCTGCTGTCCAATTTGCCCATTCATGAGCGGGCCAAGGCGGGCATTGGCTACCTGCCGCAGGAAACTTCCGTGTTTCGCGGCCTGACGGTTGAAGAAAACCTGATGCTGGTGCTGGAATTCCAGCCCATTTCCGACAAAGAGCGCAGAAAACGGATTGATACCCTGTTGCAGGAATTCGGCATTGAAAAACTTCGCAAGGCGCAAGTCATCAGCTTGTCCGGCGGGGAGCGCCGCCGGGTGGAAATCGCCCGCGCAATCGCCACCAACCCGCAGTACCTGCTATTGGATGAGCCGTTTACCGGCATTGACCCCATCGCCATTCAGGACATCCAAAAGCTGATTGTGCTGCTGAAAGAGCGCGGCCTGGGCGTACTGCTAACCGACCACAACCCGCGGGCCACGTTGTCGGTAGTGGACAGGGCCAATATTATTCATGATGGCAGGTTGATTTTCTCCGGTACGAACGTGGAAGTTTCCCAGAACGAGATGGTGCGCCGGACTTATCTGGGTGAAGATTTTACCTTGTAGGAGCGCCGCCCCGTGAAATTCGCCAAACCGCTGACGCTGCTAGACAGGTATCTCGGCACCCAATTGGTGTTGATTATCGTATTTGCCATCGCCTTGTTCACGCTCATCTGGCTGGCGCCGGATACGTTGTTCAAACTCACGCAGTATGTGTTTTCCGGGCAGATTAGCTGGCCGCAAGCGGCATTGATGTTTTTGTATCATCTGCCGGAAGTGTTGCAGAACACCATTCCGGTGGCGGTGCTGCTGGGAACCATTGTGCTGTTCCAGCGGCTCAGCCAGAACTATGAGCTGGTAGCCTTTTTCGCCAGCGGCATCAGCGCGGCCAGAATCCTGCGATCGGTTTTGTGGATTGGCCTGTTTTTCGGGTTGTTGCATGCCGCCGTGAACGAGTGGGTGTTGCCCCAGACCGCCAATCGACTGGAAAAAGCCTATACCGACCATGGTTTGAAGGATGTGCCGGATCGAAACTTCCTGTTTGTGGAAAAAAACCACCAGAAGCAACTCAGCAAGTTTTTTATGATCGGGCAAATCCAGAATCCGCAGCTTTCGGATTTCATTATTCTCTACTACGTGGAAACCCCGCAGAACGGGGTGCGGATTTCGCGCATTCTCCGCGCCCGCACGGGCCAGTGGATGCCCAAGCGCCGCCAGTGGCAACTGGTGGATGGCATTGAGTACATGCTGAACGATGAGGGCGTGTACAAGGACATTCGCAAGTTCGATACGCAGCAAATCCGCACCGATCGTTACGCGGCGATTCTGCTGGATTACACCCGCTTAAACCCCATGGCGATGCCCTGGGGACAACTGAAGCAGTACATTAAGTTGTTGAAAGAAGGTGGACAGCTTCAGGATGTGCCGTTTTTTGAGGTTCGGCTGGCCCAAAAATGGTCGGCTCCGGTGGCGACCGCCATTTTTGCCCTGCTGGGCGCCATTTTGGGCATGGAGCGGGTGCGCACCAACCGGGTATACGGTCTGACTTTCGGGGCTTTGGTGATTTTCGTCTACAGCATTCTGGTGCCGTTTGCGGGGAGTTTCGGTTCCCTGGATATTGTCGCGCCCGGCCTGGTGGCCTGGATTCCGCTGACGACGGCCATTGCGCTGACCGGGTTGTTGCAATTGCTGCGT
Source organism: Candidatus Melainabacteria bacterium (assembly GCA_902168245.1). Taxonomy (GTDB): domain Bacteria; phylum Cyanobacteriota; class Vampirovibrionia; order Vampirovibrionales; family Vampirovibrionaceae; genus Vampirovibrio. Next base: position 51,507 of record CABHPA010000085.1, on the reverse strand, counting down.
CCCCGGCACGGCTAGGGCTTTTGCCGGATGGGGGAGGCGGGGCCTGCACCCCGTCCGACTGCCCCGAATTAATCCCGCGTAAACTCCTCCGGGTGAATATGGCGACTGACCGGAAAGATGGACTACAATGAAAGCAGCGTGGATAACCTGACGCGGCGGTTGCATGGCCATCTTCAAGAATTACTACCATATTCTGGGTGTTGAGCAGTTTGCCGATCCTGAAACGGTCAAGGCCGCTTTTCGCAAGCTGGCCCGGCAGCACCACCCGGATTTGAACGCTGGGAACGCGCTGGCGGAAGAAAAGTTCAAGGAAATCAACGAGGCTTACGAGGTGCTTGGCAATCCCGACAAGCGGGCCATGCACGATGCTACTTTAAAAGCCATGCAGGGTTTGGGCGCCGGTAAAACGGCCGCTTCTAAAAAGCCGCAGGCTTCCACGCCGCCCAAAGGCAAGGCCAGCCCGCCCCCTACGGCCAATCAAAAAGCAAGGCCGGAACCGCCCCCGGAGCCTCCCAAGAATAAGTCCAAATCCGCCGATGACGGCAAGGCGGGGGGGAAGTCCGCCAATATTCCCATTAACGAGCTGTTTGAATCGTTCCTGAAAAAAGGCTTTTCGGATGGTGGGCCAAAAAAGGCGGCCGATGAAGGCGTTTTTCGCCAGAAAAAAGACGGGCCGAAGGCTGCCGGGCCGGAAAAACCCCAGCGCGGGGAGGATGTGGTGGTGAAAACGGCTATTACGCCCGTGGAGGCATCCGAAGGCGTGGTGAAAACCGTGAACGTGCAACACAACGAGATTTGCCGCCGATGCGCCGGAACCGGAAAAGTCAGTGGTTCGGTTTGCAGCGCCTGCAACGGGGAAAAAATTCTGGTGCGGCTGAAAAAAATTGATGTGCGGATTCCGGCGGGCGTTAAAAACGGCTCCAAGGTGCGGGTGGCTAAAGAAGGCGGGCGCGGTGCGGGCGGCGCGGAGAACGGCGATCTGTTTTTGCAAATCGAAATCAGTTACGATCCGTCCCTGCGGATTGAGGGGCTGGATGTTTACGGGGAAGTGGCCCTTGCGGTGACGGATGCGGCGCTGGGAACCGAAGTGGAGGTTCCCACCCTGAACGGGCCGGTTAAAATGACGGTGCCTGCCGGTACGCAAACCGGCAAGGTCTTTCGATTGAAAGAACGTGGGGTGCAAAGCGGGCAGAATAAGGGCGATCATTTTGTGACCGTAGTGGTAATCATCCCCGAAAATCTGTCCAGCCGGGAAAAAGAGCTTTATCAGGAACTGGCCCGCCTTCGACCGGAAAGGCCCACGCTGAAAAAGCCCCGTTTGTAAGCCCTCCACCGTTTGGATGATGAACGCGCCCGTTTAAAACTCCATAATATGGAGGAACGTGGTGAAAGTGTGGAGTATTTTCAGGGATGACCGGGACAGGCATTCTGGGTGGTCATGGCGTCAGGCTGAACAGGCTGTTATGGATTCTGGCAGCGGTTGTAACGCTGTTATTTGTGCTGATGCCGAACGCCTTGGCCCAAGTGGGTTTGCCCACCCTCGATATTAAAGTAGGTTCCGCCACCAACCCGCAAGATGTGAGCAAGGGACTTCAGATTCTAATCCTGCTGACGGTGCTGACGCTGGCCCCGGCGATTCTGGTCATGGGTACCGCTTTTACCAGAATCGTGATCGTCCTTTCCCTGGTTCGTCAAGCGATTGGCACACCGCAATTGCCGCCTAGTCAAGTAATTATAGGACTTTCGCTGATCCTAACCTTTTTTGTGATGTCGCCCACCTTCAACCAGATTAACAATGAGGCGTTCCAACCTTACCTAAAAGGCCAAATGGCCCAGGAGCAGGCGCTGACTAAGGCCATGACCCCACTGCGAACCTTTATGTTCAAGCAGACTGCCTCGAAAGACTTGGAATTGTTTATGGGCCTTGCCAAGTTGAAAAAGCCCAAAAACCGGGGCGATGTACCCACCTATGTATTGCTGCCCGCCTTTTCCATCAGCGAATTGAAAACGGCGTTCCAGCTTGGGTTTATCATCTTTCTGCCGTTCCTGATTATCGATATGGTGGTATCCAGCATTTTAGTATCCATGGGGATGCTGTTTCTGCCGCCCACGTCCATTTCGTTGCCGTTTAAACTGGTGCTGTTTGTATTGGTAGACGGTTGGCACCTGATTTCCCAATCCCTCGTAACCGGCTTTGGTTAGGGGGATGGCATGAACGAGGCCGTATTTATCGATTTGCTGCAAAATGCCGTCTGGCTGGTTATTTTGCTGTCTGCCCCCCTGCTCATCATCAACCTGATGGTGGGCTTGGCCATTTCCATTGTGCAGGCGGTCACCCAAATTCAGGAATCCACCCTTACCTTTGTACCCAAGGTGCTGGCGACCTTTTTGGTGCTGGTGCTGGCCGGGCCGTGGATGACCCAGATGGTGGTGGATTACTCTCAACGGCTGTTTCATCAACTGGTCGAGGTGGCCCAGGCGCCCAAGAAATAACCCCGAAAGGAATCCATCCGCTTGGATTTGAGTTTGCTGACCGTCAATACCGTAATCGCCTTCCTGCTGGTCATGTTCAGAATCAGCGGGATGATGGTCAGCGCGCCGCTCTTCAATATGCGTAACATTCCGGTGCAGGCCAAAATCGGGTTTAGCTTTGCTTTTGCCATGATTTTGTTTCCATTGCATGCGGCCAATCTGGTGGTTCCAAAGGATTTAATCCAGTTTGCGCTGCTGGCGATTCAGGAAACCGTGATTGGTATTTTGCTGGGCTTTACCGCCAACCTGGTGTTTATCGCCCTGCAAATGGCGGGGGAATACGTCAGCACCCAAATGGGCCTTTCGGTGGCGAACATGCTGGACCCGGTGACTCAAACCCAGTCGCCTATTGTGGGGCAGTTCTTTTTCTACTTTGCGGCCCTGGTGTTTCTCTCCCTGAATATCCATCATGGCTTAATCGTGGGGATCGATCGCAGTTTCAACTGGATTCCGCTGGGGCATTTTATAGGGGAAGGCCATTTAACGGGCGGACTCATGGCGGAACGGTTCATCAAGCTTACCAGCGATATGTTCGTAATGGCCCTGGTGCTGGGTGTGCCGCTCATGGGCATTTTAATGGCCACCGAAATCGCGCTCAGCTTTGTGGCCAAAGTTATGCCCCAGATGAACATCTTTATGGTCGGTATGCCCTTAAAAGTGGGTTTGGGCTTGCTGGCAATCGTGTGGTGTATGCCTTATATGGTGGGCATGCTGGGCGATCAGTACTCCCATCTGGTAAAGGTCCTTTTGGGCCTTTACAGAACCTGATGGAGGCGTAGCGAATGGCGCACGATAAAACAGAAAAGCCAACAGCCAAGCGAATTCAGGATGCCCGCGAGAAAGGGCAGGTGGTTAAGAGCCAGGATTTCAACGGGGCCATTGTTTTAATTGCCGCCACCGGGGCCATGGCGTTCGCCGGGCCATATGCCCTTAGCACCCTCTACGGGCAAATGCAGTATACCTTCGGCAAAGTATTGAGCAGCCCGTTTGCGCTGAAGCCATTGACCTTTGAGAACTATAATTCGCTGGTGGGCAGCACCATTCAATCGATGGTGGTTCTCATGCTGCCGTTTCTGCTGACGGTCATGATTCTGGGCGCCTTGTCCAACCTGGTGCAGGTAAAACCCCTGTTTGCCATTCAGGCCATTTACCCCAAGCTGGATAAAATCAATCCCATCAACGGTTTTAAGCGGTTCTGGTCTACTCGCTCATTGGTGGAGGTGTTGAAAGCCTTTGTCAAAATGGGCATTATCGGCGCGGCAGGCACCATGATTATCCAGAACCACATGCAGGAACTGCTGAGTTTGGGCCAGGCGGATGTGCCGGTGGCCTGGGCGGCTATTGTGAATATTCTGGGAGAAATCGCCAAGTGGGCTTGCGCCATGTTTTTTATTGCCGGGCTGATCGATTGGCGCTACCAGGCTTGGGAATTTGAGAAGCAGATGCGCATGAGCCGCCAGGAAATCAAGGACGAGCGCCGCAACATGGACGGCGATCCACAGATGAAGGGGCGAATTCGGCAAATGGGCGTGAAGATGGCCCGCACTCGCCAGTTGGCGGCGGTGCCTACGGCGGATGTGGTGATTACCAACCCCACCCACTACGCCATTGCGCTCAAGTACGACCCGGATATTGCCCCCGCCCCGGTGGTAGTGGCCATGGGGAAAGATATTTTCGCCCAGAAGATTAAAGAAGTGGCCAAAGAGAACAACGTGCCCATGGTGGAAAACAAGCCTCTGGCTCGCGCCTTGTACCCGGTTATAGAAGTGGACGCCATGATTCCGCCGGATTTGTTTGTGGCCGTGGCGGAAGTATTGGCCTATGTATTTTCTAAAAACAAGGGTCGCCGTTTGGCGGCCCAAAAACGGGCGAAAGACGCCGAGGTCAAAAAGAACCGGAGGCCTGACGAATGAGCGCGCCTAATGGCGGCGAAAAAATATCCCGGCTGAACTGGAAACAGTTGTTAAAGCACAACGATGTGTTGCTGGCCGTTGGCATTGTGCTGGTGGTCACCATGATGCTGATTCCCCTGCCGCCCTTGCTGCTGGATATTCTGCTGACGGTGAACATTGCGCTTTCCGTCACCATTCTGCTGGTCACCCTGTATACGCAAGAGCCTTTGCAATATTCCACGTTTCCCACCATTTTGCTGTTTTCCACCTTGTTCCGGCTGGGTTTGAATGTCAGCACCACCCGATTGATTCTCCTGCACGGGGAAGCCGGGCAGGTGGTGCATGCCTTCGGGAACTTTGTCATCGGCGGCAATTACGTAGTGGGTATGCTGATTTTCATTATCCTGATCATCATCAACTTCATTGTTATCACCAACGGCGCGGGCCGGGTCTCAGAAGTGGCCGCGCGTTTTACCCTGGATGCCATGCCCGGTAAGCAGCTCAGCATTGATGCCGACCTGAACGCCGGAATGATTGACGATAAGGAGGCCAAGCGCCGTCGCCAAAACATTCAGCGGGAAGCGGATTTTTACGGCACCATGGACGGCGCCAGCAAGTTCGTAAAAGGCGACGCCATTGCGGCTATTATTATTACGGTCATCAATGTGGTGGGCGGCCTGATTATCGGCGTCATGCAGATGGGCATGCCCCTGGAGCAGGCGGCGGCCACGTTTACCACGCTCTCGGTGGGCGATGGTCTGGTTTCCCAGATGCCTGCGCTGATTATTTCGGCGGCCACGGGTATTCTGGTGACGCGGGTGAATGATTCTGAAATGTCTTTGGGCGATGAAATTGGCGGCCAAATGTTCCAGAATCCCAAGGTCATGGCCATTATGGGCGGCCTGATGCTGGTGATGGGTATGGTGCCTGGTTTGCCAAACCTGCCTTTTTTAACCATTGGCGCATTGGCGGTGGGCGGCAGCTTTATGCTGGTGAAAACCAACCGGGAAAAGGCCGAGATGAAAGTGATTGAGGAAAGCCGGGCCAAGGCCATCCAAACCAAAAAGGCCACCACCGAAAACGTGCTGGATTTGCTGCAAGTGGAAATGATGGAGCTGGAAATCGGCTACCGGCTGGTGCCATTGATTGAAGCCGATGCCGGGGGCGACCTGCTGGAACGGATCTCTCAAATCCGCAGGCAAGTGGCCATGGAGCTGGGCTTTGTGCTGCCCTCTGTGCGGGTGCGGGATAATCTTCAGCTTCCCCCCAACCAGTACAACATCAAGCTGCGGGGCGTCACCATCGAAAGCGGGGAAGTCATCGCCGACCTGTGGCTGGCCATGAGCACCGATCCGGATATTACGGAGCCGATTGATGGCATTGATACCAAGGAGCCTGCCTTTGGCCTGCCCGCCCTTTGGATTGAGACCGATGAAAAAGAGCGCGCCGAAGTGGCCGGTTATACCGTGGTGAGCGCGTCTGCCGTGGTGTCTACGCATTTAACCGAGGTGATCAAGAAAAATTCCGCCGATATCCTGGGCCGGGCCGATGTGCAGAACCTGCTGGCCAACGTGAAAAAGGTCAACGAGTCGCTGGTGGGCGATCTGGTGCCGGATACCCTCACCGAGGCCGAAATCCATATCATTCTGCAAAACCTGCTGCGCGAAAAAGTCTCGGTGCGCGATATGGTAACGATTTTAGAGGCGCTGAGCTACCATTGCCGGGTGAACAAAGACCCGGATTACCTTACCGAGCAGGTGCGCATGGCCCTGTCTCGCAGTATTTGCAAGCAGCATCAGAACCCAGAAAGCGGTGAATTGCCCGTGGTCACGCTCGATCCTGCCGTGGAAGAGCAGATTGCCCAAGGGCTTACCCCGGACGGCCAAATGTTGGCCCTGGGGCCGGTGTTTACCCAACGGCTGATTACCGCGCTGAACCAGGAAATTGAGCGGGTGATCGGCACCCAGGGCATTCAGCCGGTGATTTTATGCAATGCCCGCCTGCGCCTGCCGTTCCGTCGATTGATTGAGCGCCTGCTACCCCAGATTGCGGTGCTGTCTTATAACGAAATTGGCCCCAGCGTGCGGGCTACGGCGGTAGGCACCGTGCGAATCGATATGGCCCAACTGGCTTAAAGGCTGAAATGAGATGATCCGATTGAACATAAATTCCCAAAGCACCTTTTATACTATTGTGGAAATGCCATTATGAAACTGTCTGTCCGAATTTCGGGCCTTTGCGCCAGCGCGGCCTTTATTGTGACCGCCCTGCCGGGCTTCTACCAGCAGGCCAAGCCGACCGATCTGGCCCAGATTGCCACGGACATCCTGCCGGGCATGAATATTATCGAGAAAATTTTAATCAGCCTGGGCGGGGCGGTATGCGCGGGGGTAATCGGCTATGTCATCGGCGATATCCTTTCAAACCCGCAGGGCAAAAAGAAAAAGCGAAAGGAAAGGCCCAATCGGCCAGCCCAAAAGGTGTTGGTGGCGTCTGGTTCCGGTTCCGAGCCGAATGGCGGCCCGGATGAAGATGCTGTGGAACCGGAAGCCCCGGTAGAAGGCGAGGCGTCTGTGGCTGAACAGGATATATCGCCGGAAGGATCATAGTGCAGGCGCTGCGGCCATGGCGGGAAAAAGGCTCAAACCCCCGTTGCGGCCAAATAATTGATATAATGGGATCCGGTATCTGCTATTCTATAAACCCCACAACATTAAAGGTTTTGTGAATGGGGCCGATACGTACCTTACCGTTTTTCCGTAACCGGAAGGCGGCACGTTTGAAGATAATCCAATAGAATTCATGGGATCAATCGAACCTCCAGGTAGTACTCATATAGCCGATTTTGCTGACACAACCACTTATATCGGCACAAGGGATCACGTCTATCAGCATGCCGAGTCCTCGTTATGGGTTGCTTTCCTGGTCAATATCGCTATTGGCGGCATCAAGCTCCTGGCATGGACGGTTTCCAAAAGCCCTTCGGTGTTTAGCGAGAGCCTACACTCCTTTGGGGACGGGGTTAACAGCATCGCTCTGATTTTCGGCAACAAATCCAGCCAGCGTCCTCCCGATCGAACCCATCCCTTTGGCTATGGGTTAGAGGCGAACGTCTGGGCCTTGCTGGCCTGCGTGTTCCTGTTTATTACGTCTGGCTTGGCTATTTGGCAGGGGGCGCAGCATCTTCAGCCGCAAGGATCGGTTGAAGTTTCCACGCTGGAAGGCTTCCTGTTTTCGGTGATCACCTTGCTGGTGAGCATCGGGCTGGAAATTTACGCGGTCAAACGCGCATCCGAAGCGGTGCTGGAAGAAGTGCAGATTGAACCGGCCAACTTTGCCCAAACCCTCATGCTGGCCTTTAAAAACATTAAACATGTGGTAAGTCCCACCACCCGTTTTGTGTTTTACGAGGACAATATTGCCCTATTGGGCGCCTCCCTGGCGCTGGTGGCGGTCACGACCTCCCACTTTGCGGTGCAGCTCAAGTGGCTGGACGCCAGCAACGCCCACTGGCCGGATACCATTACCTCCATCCTGATTGGCTTTATGCTGCTGGGCATGGCGTTCTACCTGTTTCGCCACAACCGGGGCATTCTTACCCAAACATCCGCCTCCCCCAAGGTGGAAAAGCGCATTACGGATCTAGTGACTAGCCTGTACGGGGTTTCCGAGGTGCTGGATCTTAAAACCGTGGATCATGGCCTGGCCGGGCTGACCGTACACTTGCAGGTGCAGGTGGATCCTTACATTCAGGTGAAGGACGTGGATGACCTGACCGAGCGGATTAAGGAGAAAATCCAAAGCCGGGTGAGCCATGTGAACCAGGTGTTCGTGGAAGTGGAAGCCGATGAATCCGAGATTGAATGGGGCGAGAAGTTCAAGTCCCTGGTGGATCAAGGCCGATTGGAAGGCGTTCTGGATGCCCGCGCGGAAATTCTGCTGAAAAACGTCTACGATTTCACCGAAGCCACGGTGAAAGACATTATGATTCCCCGGATTGACGTGGAATACGTGGAAATTGAGACGCCGCTCTCCGAGGTGGCCGATCTCATCATTGAAACCGGCCATTCCCGCCTGCCGGTGTTTAAAGAAAACGTGGACGATCTGGTGGGGCTGGTGCATGCGCGCGATGTGTTCGATAAAATCCGCAAAAACAGTATGGATACCCCGTTGGCGGAAATCGTGCGGGAAATTGACATTTACCCGGAAAACAAGCCGATTAGCGACCTGCTGGAAGACTTCAAGCGCAATAAAATTCGCATTGCCGCAGTGGCCGATGAACATGGCGGCTTTGCCGGGTTGGTGACGGTGGAAGATGTGATAGAAGAGATTATCGGCGAGATTTGGGACGAGCATGAAGAGGAAGAGCCGATGCTCACCTTTTTGGAGCCGAATCGGGTGCTGGTGAACGGCAAGTGCGAGATTGAAGATTTGAACGAGCAACTGGATCTGAACATCCCGTTCGATGACTTCAAGACAGTGGGCGGCTTTGTGTTCGGCGCGCTGGGCCGTGAGCCGGAAGACGGCGATGAGATTGATTTTGAGGATCTCAAGTTTACGGTGAAGGAGGCGGATGGCCCCCGCATCGTGAGCGTGTTGTTGGAATCCCCGGTGCCGTTTGAATTTCATCAAGAGAAAGAATCCCTATCAACCAAGGGGAATGGCGAAGGCAGAGGCGCAGGCTACTAGTTCTACGGCAGGCTTGTGATATTGCCAGTAGGCAGCTAGCTGACCAAGCAGTGTTTTAAAGCATTCTGAACGTGCTGGAGGGTCTGGGTTTGTAGTTGTTCAATTGGTTCCAGGGCGTTCAGTACCTGAATGCGCTGGGGTTCCAGTTGGGCCAGCTCCAAAAAACCCTCCCGCACCCGGCGGTGGAAATCCGCTTTTTCGCCTTCCAGCCGATCCGCCTGTCCCCGGTTGTTTACCCGCTGGGCCAGGATGGCCGGATCGCCATCAAATAGGAGTGTTAAATCCGGCTTGTGGCCTTGAATGGCGATTTCGTTCAGTTCCCGAATGGTGGCCAGTGGCAGGCCGCGGCCATAACCTTGGTAGGCAAGCGTGGAATCCATATGGCGGTCGCACAGAATGACTTTGCCTTCCGCCAGGGCTGGGAACACCATTTCATTCATATGCTGCGCCCGATCGGCTATGAACAGCAGCAGCTCGCTCATGGGGTAAACGGTCTGGGTGGAATGTAGCAGAATCTGACGCAGCTCCAGCCCAAACGCGGTGCCGCCGGGGTTGCGCGTGATGACCACCGAATGCCCGGCGGCTTCCAGCGCTTGCGCGCAAAGCTGCATCTGGGTGGATTTCCCAGAGCCGTCGATGCCCTCAAATGTTACGAACAAACCGCGTTTTTCTGCGCTCATGCGTTCCAGTCCTTGCCATGCCCCGCCCTCTCTTGGCGAAGCAATGCCCTAACGAAGACAAGGCTTCATTATAGATGGAACAAGCAGCAAGTGTGCAGGCGGACTATTCGCGCGATTTGGGCGGCAGCACTTTTAGGCGGCGGTTGGGTTCATCCCCAATGCTGACGCTGGTTAAGTGGTGCTTTTCCACCAGTTCATGCTGCACCCGGCGAATATAGGAACGTCTGGGGGCCAGCTCCACGGCTTCTTTTTCGCTGAGCGCTGTGTCAATGGCTTCCTGGGCCTCCCGCAAGGCCAGCTCCATCTCGTCCTCAAACGGGGTATGGGCCATTTGCCCGGCAAAGGCGCCAGCTTCGGCATCCGTGGCCTCCCGTAGGGCGCGCTGGATTTGGGGCATGGTGTTGGTTTTGGCGTAAAATACCGGCACCTCATAGTCCTGCGCCAGTTTCAGGATTTTAGAACCCGGACGGGCGTTGGCCTTGATGGCGATTACTGCATTGGCGTCGTACACGTTCTTGGTAATGCGGATGTGGTGCAGGTTCAGCCGCTCCAGAATCCGATCCACGAATGACTTGCTGATGCCGTACAGAAAGACCCGGAATTCTTCCTGTCCCACGGGCAGCGCCGCCATGTCCCGAACATGATCGGCAAAGGGGCCAGGGTTGAAGTCGCCTGGTTCGGTGTCCATAATATGGCCCGGCATCACTTCAAAATCGGTTTTCAGCACCTTGGTGGCCCCGGTTTCCATATCCACCTTGCGGATTTCGGGGAACAAAGTCCAGCCCCGTAGCAGGTGATCCACCGCTTCGGCCACATCCGGGTACACGGCCAGCGTATGCCGATCCCGAATCTCAATGCAGATATCAAACGTTGGCTTTTTGGCCCGCTCCAGAATGGTTTTCTGCGAAGCGCGTCGTCGGGCCTCGTCATCGCCCAACGTCACGGTCTGGATGCCGCCGACCAAATCCGAGAGCATGGGGTTCTTGATCAGGTTTTCCAGCGTATGCCCGTGGGCGGTGGCAATCAGGATGACGCCCCGTTCCGCGATGGTGCGGGCAGCCAGGGCTTCCTCTTCGGTGCCCATCTCATCCACGATGATGACCTCAGGCGTGTGGTTCTGCACCGCCTCAATCATGGTTTCCCGTTGCCGGTCGCGGTTCTGTACCTGGATACGGCGGGCGCGCCCCACGGCGGGGTGCGGAATATCGCCGTCCCCGGCAATCTCGTTGGAGGTATCCACGATGACGACGCGCTTCATGGCTTCATCGGACAGCAGTTTGGCGATTTCCCGCAGGCGGGAGGTTTTCCCCACGCCGGGCCGGCCTAGCAGCAACACGCTTTTGCCGGACTGGATAATGTCTTTAATGGGATCGACGGTGCCGGTGACCACTTTTCCCACCCTGCAGGTGAGGCCCACGATATCGCCCTGGCGGTTTCGCATGGCGCTGATCCGGTGCAGGGTTCGGGGAATCCCGGCCCGGTTGTCGCTGGTGAAATAGCCCATGTGCTTCACCACATGGTGAATTTCATCCAGGGTAATCTGTTGTTCGCCCAGTTCCAGAATGTTCCCTTCCGAGAAACGGGCTTCGGGGAGGCGTCCCAAGTCCATCACGATCTCAATCAGGTCATCCAGATCGACTACTTGCAACGCCCGGCGGATGCGTTCGGGCAGGATGTCTATCAGGAGCTGGAGATCGTTGGCGATGGTTGAACCCTCAAACAAAACGGGATTTAGCTGAAAAGCGTTGGATTGACTTACGAGATGCGGATGAGCTTGGGCCGAATGCGCAATCTTGTTCAGAATCACTTTCCCTTTCGATGTTATTTTCCCTCTCGCTATCCATTATACAGTATTCTCTGTATAGGCAAGTTTTAATCCCGGCGGCTTGGCTAGCGGGCTTTAAATTCCGCGACCAGCCCGGCGGCGGTTTGGGCCGCAGCGGAACTTTCCAGGTTCCAGACAGTTTTACGGGCGACCGTACCCATGCCCGCCCCGGCAATTTCCCGGTAGAGGGCTTCTTTTAAGAGTGTGGCGGTATGTCGGTTAATCCCTCCGGAAATCGTTATGGCGGGCAGGGGAAGCCCCTGTTCCCGAAACATTCCAATTGTCTTGCGGGCGGCTTCCAGAGCGGGCCGGGAGGCTTCCGGGTCATCATTGCCGGACATGGGAGATCCGTCCACTTGCAGCATGACTGGCAAAGGGCTGAACTCCGCCGCGACGCGATAGAACGCCAAAATCTGGGCTGGCGGCAGATTATCAATCCGAAAGCACAGGGAAATCAGCTTATTGCGAAGGTGGGGCTGCCAGCGCGCTAAAAACGTGGATAGCATATAAGGATCCACATAATGGCTATGGATTTCCACTGCCTCCACCAATGGATGACTGAGCGCGGCTTCCATCTGGCTTTCCACCTGAAAAGGCAGCAGGGAAAGTGCCTCTGTGGGGCAGGTGGGTACGCAACGCCCGCAACCGTAGCACAGGGATTGGGAAATCTCCAGAATCTCCGGTAACGTAATGGCTTCGGTGGGGCAGGCCGGGAGGCAAAGCCCGCATTGAATGCAGGCAGGCTCATCCAGCTCGATTTTTCGAAAATGCGGGTCCGGATCCAGCGGCAGGCTAATCATGATGACCGGGTGAGGTTTGGGAAGTTCCCGCAATACGGCTTCAACGGTCTGGAGTACCTGAAGATCGGGCGCTAAATCCAGGCAGTCTGCTCCGGCCATGGCGTAAGCCCTTGCCAGGTGGGCGATTTTTTCGGTTTCCGTGAAGCTGCCCCCCCCAATCAGCTTGAAAAAGCGTTTTTCGGCCATGGCGGACAGCATGGCTTGCACGGCTGTGCTGTATGTGGCGGTTTCCGCTGGTTCTATATTGGGCAATATGGGTTGGCTCATGGCTTCCACCATATCGAAAGGGATGCCTTGCTTCAACCTTGAATGGAATAAACGTGGATTTTCCGACTGCCTTGCCCGGCCCATAGCTTTTAGGGTATAAAAGTAAAGTTGTGGTGCGCCGATGTAGCTCAGTTGGTAGAGCAACGGTTTCGTAAACCGTAGGTCACGAGTTCAAATCTCGTCATCGGCTCCAGATTTAAAGCGGCTTTCGGGCCGCTCTTTGTTTTTTTAGGGGCTTTCGTGGGGCACTCCCGGGACAGTTTGTCTCAAAAGCTATTATTCAGCGATTTCATTCTTTTCATTGATATTGTGGAGGTTACTGGTTCGAGCTGAGTAATAGTATAAGAACAGTCTTCCCCAAAGGGCTACAAAATCTTAAAAACTATTGCTGTAGCATTATAGGCGTGCTAAACTGACGACAGTGGATAGCGGATTTTCGCTATCGGCGCCGTCACTTCTTGAAGCGATGGCGCTTTTTAGTTTTTAGGGGATGGTAGAGGCTGATATTGCTGTCGATGCTGCATAACAGCGTCACGGATATCAGAATCCGGGAAAACCTTAATGCCGAACTTGCCTCTTAATCCATCTTCCCTTGAATGAGCTTTTTCGCAGAATAAATGCCAACGCTTGGGGGTTACTTGACAATCTCCACTAACCCATTCAAACAGATCCCTTGAAAACATATCTGCCAGTTCGCCAGGGTTGGAGCCACATTTGGTCTGGAATCTCAGTCCGGTTTCAAGCCATTGACGAAAATCAGAACCAGAAACCCATTGGGTTCCCTCAATAAGAATTCTGGCGTATTCCATTTGATGTATCGCGTCTTCTTTGGGGCCAAGGCTTTCAAATAGAACCCGGCCTAATAGTGGGATTTGTTGGGAGGCTAGGAAGTCAACATACCGCTCTAAAATCATAATAATGGCAACGACATAAGAGTTGGTTGGTAAATAAGGGTCAATGCCTGTTTGGGCAAATTCCTGTTGGAAAGCCAGCTTACGGACAGCCGAACCTAAGGTAACAAAGGGCGTGTTTTTTACCAGTTCGTCTAGAGCTTGGTCAAAGGCAGCCTGTTTACCAGTATCGCCTCCGAAGAAGTAAATCTCATTATTTCGCCGCATTAAAGGCTCGTGAAAAGTGATGTCGGTTCTGCCAAAAAAATGCTGCTTAATGGCATCTGCGGCTATGCCGTAAGCGTCTGCTGCTTCTTGAGTAATTGCAATACCGCCCAGGGCAAAATAGGGTTGATTAGGGTTGGGAGCACTGGTGCCACTTTCATCGATATATAACAGATTAGTGGTGCGTCCATCTTGGAGGGGTTGTCCCGTACCAAACTTTTTGATTCTACGTGAGTCGATTCTGCCCCCGCTTTTTTGTACAGCAGCCGTTTCCTGCCTCTTGATTTCATTGGCCAACTGATCGCATAAGGAGCAATCGAAGCCAGTCCGTGTTAACAATGCCTTCAAAGCGTGAATCAGCTTACCAGCTTCAGACAAATGTAAGGCCGTTTGAGCGGCAATGCGCCTTCCTGAAGGATCTCCTGGATTCTGCTCTGTCAATTCTGGCTCTCCTGATAGGGATTTGCTTTTAAACTAACTATTCTGAGAATACTTGATCATGGGGCTTTTCAGCAACAGGACTGTTATAGGTAAAAAGCATCTGATTTATGCTTTGGGGAATCCTCCATCCACAGGTTATGGAAACCCGCCAATCTCTCTACAATGAAAGGCAGCCGAACTGTTGGGATAAAGCCGGATGCCTGTCTCCTTATCGCTGGCGATGATTGTCAAAAACGAAGATCAGGTGCTGGGGCGCGTATTAGCCCAGGCCAGCAGCTTTTGCGATGAGTTGATTGTTGTGGATACTGGCTCTACGGATGGTACGGTGGATCTGGCCCGTTCCTGCGGGGCAAAGGTTTGTCATTTTGATTGGATTGACGACTTTGCGGCGGCGCGGAACTTTGCTTTTGCCCAATGCACGGGCGATTGGATTATGTGGCTGGATGCGGACGATGTGATTACCGAAGCGAACCAGCAAAAAATATTGGCCTTAAAAGAAACGAGGCTGAGCGACGAGTTGGATGCGGTGGTGTGCAGCTACCAAATTGCCTTTGCGGCAGATGGCGAGTGCCTGGTCTCCATGCCCAGAGAGCGTTTTCTGCGGCGCGGGGCTGGCGGGGAATGGCAGTTTCCCATCCATGAGGCGTATGTGTTGCCTGCGACTGCCCGGTTTCTGGAGCGATTGGACATTAAGATAGAACATCACAAGCCGTCGGCGTATGTGGAACGCTCGGTGGATCGCAACCTGTTAATGCTGGCCCGGCTGGTGGAGCAGGGGAGCCAGTCTCCGCGAATCTGGTATTACTATGGCAAGGAGCTGAAGCACCATGGCCGCTTGGAGGAAGCCGTTCGGGCATTCGAGCGGCATGGGGAGCTGAACCGGGAAGATCCGGTTAGTCTGTACCAGGCCATGCATATGGCCATGGTGTGCCTGATGGAGCTTGAGCGTTATGAAGAGGCGGTGGATTGGGGCTTGCGGGCGCTGGAAGTAGACAGCTCGCGGGCGGAAGCGTTGGCGGAACTGGGGGTGATTCATTATCGCCGCCGGGCTTTTGCCAGGGCCATTCCGTTGTTGCAAGGCGCCACCCATGCGCTGCGGCCTGGGCAGGGGATGATTCTGGAAGAATATTACACCTGGAAACCTTATCATTACCTGAGCCTGTGTTATGAAGGGCTGGGGGATTACGTGAGCGCCATTGAAATGGCACTGAAAGCATACCCCGCCATACCGGACAAAAAGGTGATTGCGGATAACATCCGTTGCTTTGCCGCCAAGTTGGGCTGAAACGGCTCGAAATCCTGTTCGGTTATCACAGGGTCGGGCGGGGCGGCTGAACTATTCGACCGGGGCATTCCCAGCCATTCTGTTCCAATGGTAGACTGTTGCTTGGAGATATTGCGGAGCCAGAAATTTCTAAAAAGCAAGGAGTCTCATGATGGGAATGGGAAAGCCTTCGGCTTTGCGGGCTTATGCCGCAGTTTGCCTGATATGGGCCGGGTTTTGTGCGCCGTTCGCTGATGCAATGCCGGGCGATTATCAGCCGGGTGAGTACAACGTTCCTGCCGGGCCTCCGGTTCCGGGCGGCGCTGTTGCGCCGGTGATCGTTGAAAAACCCCTGGCTGTGGTGGAAGCCGCGCTGATTGAGCGGGGGCGCCTGAAAATTCTGGCTGCCCGCGGTTCCCGGCTGCAACTGAAAAATCGCTTTATTCTGTCCAACCCGTCCCGCTTAATTCTGGATATTGCGGACGCCAAATTGGGAAGTGCGGGCTTGCCGTTCCCGCCTGGCGAGATTGGGGGCATCCCGATCAACACGGTGCGGTTGGGGCAATTTACGGAAGATACGGTGCGGGTGGTGATTGAAACCCCGGAGACGGAGCATTTCCAGGTTTCCCTGGATGAGCGATCCGTGTTGGTGTTGGCCAATCGTCCGGCTGGTTTGATTGGCGGGCTTTATCAATATCTTTTCAAACGAAATGAGCCGCCCGCCCAGGCCGTGCCGCAACCAGCCGCAGCTACGAACCTCCCGCCTTCCGCTACCGCCCGTGACCCTTCCGTTTCGCCGGTTTCCGGTTATCCGCAACTGGACAACCTTCGCAGGCTGCAAGAGCAGGTGAATGGCCGAAGCGGCGCTTCGCCGTCCTTCTACCGGCGGGATCGAATTATTGAAGTCGCCCGCTCGCAAGTGGGTTTAAGCAAAGACACCGATCCGGATTACGTGATGCAGACCTTTAGCCAGGGCCGGGACACTGACTGGTGCGCCGACTTTGTCTCCACCATTATGGTCTGGGCGGGTGGTTCTCCGTGGGGGCACCTGTCTCGTGTGCAGGATATCTATCAGTGGGGGCTTGCCAACCGTCAGGTTACGGGGCGGCCAGAACCCGCCAGTCTGGTTATATTCAGCAACGACGGCAAAAGCTTCAGCCATATCGCCTTTGTGGAATCGGTGAACCCCGACAACACCATCACCACCATTGGCGGGAACGAGGGCTATGCGGCGCGCGCCTACAAAACCAGCGGCAGCGTTACCCGTTCGGTATACAAACTGGCAGACAAAAGAATTGTCGCTTTTGTAGACCCGGTGGTTCCGTCCAGCGTTTCCAGCAACCCGCCCGGTAATTTCAATAGCGGCCCAGGTTTTCCGCCTCGTTATTGATGCCGGTCAGCGGGCGAAATAGAGATTAATCTAGGTTGGGCTGACGGATGGGCAGCCGGATGATAAAAGTAGTCCCCTGGCCCGGCTGGCTTTTTACCTGGATGCTGCCGTGATGTCGTTCCACGATTTTTTTGCACAAGGCCAGTCCGATGCCGGTGCCTGCATATTCCCTGGGGCTGTGCAGGCGCTCAAACACGCCAAAAATCCGATCCTTGTATTTCTCGTCAAACCCAATGCCGTTATCCGCTACCAAAAATTCGCATTGTTGATCATTCAGCATTTCCGCCCGAATTTTAACCAGCGGCTTTTCCTGCTTTCGGTGAAATTTGAGCGCGTTGTCAATCAGGTTCTGAAATAATTGCTGCATCTGCTTAAAATCGGCATCCAGCGTAATGAGTGGCCCGACCTCAACCTGGCCGCCGCTATCGCGGAGGGTGTATTGCAAATCGGACAGGACGCAAGCGAGAACCTCGGTTAAATTGACTTTACGAAAGGGTTTTCCCTTTCGGTGAATGCGGGAAAGATCCAGCAAATCGGTAATTAAGGCCTGCATGCGTTCCGTGGCTTTTTGAATGCGGCTCAGGTAATCTTGCGCCCCCTCGCTTAGCTGGCCCTGCTGGGTTTCTTTGATGAAGTGGCTGAATAGCAGCACTTTTCTCAGTGGCTCTTGCAAATCATGGGAGGCGATGGTGGCGAACTGCTCCAGTTCCCGGTTGCTTTGCTCCAGTTGGTAGGCATATGTTTTCAGCTCCTCCTGGGCGTTTTTGAGATCCGTAATATCCAGGGCGACTCCCACATACCCCGTAAATTCGCCGGACGGCAACAAGCGGGGCGCGCCCGTGACCAGCAGCCAGCGGTATTCGTTGCGGTAATTCCTGGCCCGCACTTCGGTTTTAAAAATAGCGAGCCGTTGCCCGGCTTCCCAGCAGTGTTGGTAAAAGCCTTCCAAATCCTCCGGGTGAATAAAATGTTCCCATTGGCTGCCGTGGAGTTGCTTCAGTTCCGCCCCGAAAAATTCCAGGCAATATTGATTCACGTAGGCGGTACCCTGTAGGTCGGATACATAAATGATGACCGGGGAGGAATCGGCCATGGCGCGGAACCGTTCTTCCGATTCCTGCAGGGTTTGCTCCGCCTGAACCCACTGGGTGATATCGGTAAATGCCCCTGCCAGCAGGTGTGGGTTGCCTTGTTCATCCCGACTGCAACAGGCGCGCGATAAGACATATCGGTATTCCCCGCAGGCATGCCGCAGGCGAACCCGAATCTCGTAATGGGCACCGGTTTCCAGAACCTCTTGAATGGATTTTTCGACCAGCGGAATGTCGTCCGGGTGGATAAGCTGCCAGATTAATTCCTTGGAGGGTTGATTTACCAGCGGATCTAGCCCGAGAATCTCGTAATAGCGGTTATTCCAGTATCGTTGATCCGTCTGGATATTCCATTCCCAGAAGGCGTCGTTAGACCCTTTCAGTAACAGGGCCAGCCTTTCCTGATTCTCGGCAATTTGCGCTTGCATGCGAATGGTTCCGGGGCTGTTTTCGGTTTTTAGCAAGGCTATTTCCAGATGATCGACCGCAAACAGCGCCAGCGCAAGCTCTTGCTGGCTCCATGCGCGCGGGGTCTCATATAGTGCCATCAAAAGGCCGACGGCTTGCCCATGGTTCTCCACGAGGCAAAGCATGCCGCTTTGCGCGTCCCATTGACGCAAAAGGATGGATAATGCAGGTTTGTCTTGCAATACCTCATCTGCCAGAGAATTGAACATGAAAGGAGGCTGCGAGGCGTTAGCCGCCTGGAGCATTGCGGCCTGCGCCGCTTGCGAAAGGCTTGCGGGAAAGGGAGGGATGTTGCTGGAGCGCCGATATTCCGCCTGAAGCTGGAATGCGGCATACTGGCCGCTGATGCTGAAAAACAGGCAGCGAGCCATGCCCAGAAGGCTTCCCAATTCTTCGACGAGTCTGCGTAAGGCCGGTTTGCCTGCCTCCTGCCGATGGCAGGCCCTTATACGGTGCTGGCCCTCGTAAAACCCCTTTAAATCATTCGGATCGGTATGGCTGCCTGGTAATAACCCACCGTGGAAAGTCATCTCAACGCGCTCTTATATGACGATGCCGATTAATGGCATGTTAAACATAGCACACAGGTAAGCTCTGCTGCAAAACGATCAATGCCGTGTGTACAGACAGGTGAGGCAAGTTGGATAAGCTTCCTAAACTCCAAAATTTGTCGAACATGCAGGCATTTAAATGCCGAATAGTCGCCAGACAAAGTTATTTGTTAGTATGAGAAGCCGATAGGTGTTTCTAATTAATCGTTAATCAGCCGCAGCGCGGGCTTGCTGGCCGCCGAGAACGATTCGGGGTGGGCCAGTTGCATGGCTTCCCGAAAGGCATGGGGAATGGCATCCCCCAGTAGGGAACCCGGTTCAATATAGTTGTAGATTTCCGCCAGGCTACGCACCTGGGTGGCGCTGATACGTCGCTGAATATGGGACGGCCCCAGTTCGTTGGGCGCGTTGAAGCCTGCCGCGCCTAGCAGTTCCAAAAAGTTGTGGATTGTGGCTTCATGAAAATTCTTGACCCGCAGCCATTTATGTTCCACCACCAACCCTTTTACCAAGTCCGGGTTTTGCGTGGCCACGCCGGTGGGGCAGGTGTTGGCATGGCACTGCAATGCCTGAATGCACCCCAGGGCGAACATCATGCCTCTGGCGGAATTGCACATGTCCGCACCCATGGCCAGTTTGGCGATAATATCGAATCCGGTGCTGATTTTGCCGCTGGCGATAACGCGAATCCGGTCTCGAATATTGAAGCCCACCAGCGCGTTATGCACAAAGGCCAGTGCGTCGTTCAACGGGGTTCCCACCGAATCCGAGAATTCCAGCGGCGCCGCGCCGGTGCCGCCTTCGCCGCCATCGACCGTGATAAAGTCTGGGTAAATCTGGGTTTGCAGCATGGCCTTGCAAATGGCCAAAAATTCATGCGGGCTGCCCAGGCAAAGCTTAAAGCCAACGGGCTTGCCGCCGGAGAGTCGGCGCAGCTTCCCGATAAATTCCACCAGCCCGACGGGAGAGTTGAACGCGGTGTGCGCCGGGGGGGAAACCACGTCTTTCCCCATTTCCACCAGGCGGATGGAGGCAATTTCCGGGGTGATTTTCTCTTTGGGCAAAATGCCGCCGTGTCCTGGTTTTGCGCCCTGAGACAACTTGATTTCAATCATTTTAACGGCCTCGTGCGCGGCCTTTTCCGCAAAAATTTCATCGGAGAATGTGCCGTCGATTTTGCGGCAACTGAAATACCCGGTGCCGATTTGCCAGATTAAATCCCCGCCGCCCTCCAGGTGGTAAGGGCTTAATCCGCCTTCGCCGGTGTTGTGCGCGAAGTTTCCGGCCTTTGCGCCTTTGTTCAGGGCCAGAATGGCGTTTTTACTCAGTGCGCCGTAGCTCATGGCGGAAATATTAAATACCGAAGCCCGGTAAGGCTTCTCGCAGTCCGGCCCGCCGATGGAAACACGAGTGGCATCCTGGCCGGGCATTTTGGGGCTTAGGGAATGGTTGAGCCACTCGTAACCCACTTCGTACACGTTTTTCTTGGTGCCGAAGGGGTGAGTATTCAGTTCCTTTTTGGCCCGCTGGTAAATATTGGAGCGTTTGACCCGGTTGAAGGGGGTGCCGTCAATGTCCGATTCCACGAAATACTGGTTAATTTCGGGCCGGACGGACTCCATGAGGAAACGTAGGCGGCCAATGACCGGAAAATTGCGATTAATGGCATGCCGGGTCTGGCAAATATCCTGAATGCCCAGCCCGATGAGGGGGATAACCCCCAGATAAGCCCAGCGGGCCACCGGGTAAAAATGGCTGATTGCCGCAACGGTGGCCATACTGACGACTGATGCGGCATAGAAAATTTTGCGGATGGGTAAATGGCCAAACATGCCCTTGATGCTCACTCATTATTGCAAACTCAGAACTGACACACGCTTCTGAAGGCATCGTAACGGCTTTTGAGGGAAAGCTCATCCTACATTCCGTGTAGTCCGGGTTGGCTGTGTTATTTTGGGCGTATTTACCAGGGCGGGTATTTTAAAACTGCCCAGGTTGACTATAGAATCCCGGTTGAGCTTGGGGGACAATGCAGGCCAATGGGTATCGAAAATAGTGTGCAAGTGGTATTCAGACAGGGGCTTTTACGGTGATTGCGAAGTATGCCGAACGGTCGGTTCAGATTGCGGCGAATCAAAAATATCAGCACATGTCCAAGCAGGATGCTTTGGGTGCGGAATGGTTGCAGCGGGATGATGCGACCCAGGCTTGCCGCGATGAGGAAGGTCTTTGGAACCTTTTCGCCAGGGGCGAGGCGGGTTTTTTATGGCTCAGCGCCGAAGGGCTGATTTTGAGGGCCAATGACGCCTGGGCCGAGCTGGTGGGTTATCGGCCTGAAGCTTGTATTGGTCGCTCCCTGTCCCGGTTTCATGAACAGAAGAGCGAAGGCCGAGATATTCTCCAGCGTTTCAGGAACCAGGAAACCTTGCAGGGTTATCCGGCCAGTTTGCGTTGCCGGAATGGGGACATTCGCAAGGTGTTAATCAGTTCCGGCAGCGTATCGGGGGATAATCAATCGGTTTACACGCGTTGCTTTATTCGGGATGTGGCCAGTGGACAAAAAATGTCGGAGTTGGCCTTGCAGCTTAGCAAGGAGCGTTACTGGTCTCTGTACGACTGGGAAAAGAAAAGTCGGGAAGTGTTGCAGATCGTGCGTCAATCCGCTGGGCGGAACAACCTTTTTGCCGTGGCGATTGCGGAAATGGCGAAGGCGTTAAAGGCGAACCGGGCCTTTATCATTGAATTTGACGGCGATGCGGTTTGCCCGGTGCGCTATGAGTACCGTAGCCATGTGTCGGTCAAACCCTTTACCGGCCTTATGCCGCCCTGGGAGTTCTGCCCTTACCTGGCTATTGCCGCTCAAAAGGAAATGGCGGTTTCAGCGGATACCTATAATGACGCCGTGGTGGGCAGCAACGAGGAATGGCGTCATTTTTCCAGAGAGTATGATATTCGCAGCATTATTACCGTGCCGGTTTTGCATCACGACCGGCTGATGCAGGTGCTGGTCTTTCACAAGCTGGAACCTGACCCCTGGAGCGAGCAGGAAATATTTTTTGTAAAAGGCATGGCCGAACATTTAGCCATGGTGTTTTACCAGGAAAAGATTATGCAGGAGCAGATTCAGGCGCTGCAAAAAAAGAGCGACCTGCTGGATGCCAGGGGACAGGAACTACAGGGGCATCTGGATGCCATTGCCCGTTATGCCGCGCTCGGGCAGCATGAAAGCCACGCTTCTGAAGCCGCTAAAAAGCGATTGAGGGTCTTGCAAGAATTGCGGCGGCATGCGGAAGCCGGTCTGGCGTTGGTGAGCGATTTACGGAGCTTGTCCTCAATTGCGCCTGTGCAGGAATAAATTAGGCTAGGAGCATAATTGGGTATTTTTCGTAAATGGTTTTAAATTGCCTTAGCCACGCTCAATTATTTACTTTTGCAGATAATTCTGCAAAGTGTATATTGAGAAAACTCATTGAGAATTATTCTCATTAAAGGGATATTGCTGAGAACAATTCTCAAGTGTCTGGCTTTACCCAATTGATCAGCCTTGGGGAATTGGTCTGTTTCTATTGTTGGCACAATTATTTGTTGGTTAAAACCTCCTCAGTGGTCACTCGTTGAGATATTTCGCCCTGTTTGGGCTGTGTTATCCCTGCGCGGCTTACTTGGGTGCGTATCAGGCCGGAGTATACATAAAGGCATGCATAGAAAGGCTGTTTGATGAGATTTTGTATTCCTCTATCACTCACGCTGGCGTTGGGGCTTTCCGCGTTTTCGGTTGGGGCGTATGCCGATGATCAGTTGGAGCCGGTGGAGCTGGATTTGGCTGAAGCCACCGACGCGCCTGCGGACGAGGCCGTGATGCCCGCCGTAACCGTGCAGGAAAAACAGGAGCCTGAAGACAAGAGCTACCAGGGCAACCAGACCCGCATTGGCAAAACCAACCAGTTACCCAAGGATATCCCGCAATCGCTTACCATTGTGTCCGATCAGTTAATGCAGGATCGCAACGCCACCACCCTGAAAGAAGCCTTGCGCAACGTGGCGGGCCTTACCTTCAACGCCGGTGAGGGCGGACGGATTGGTGATAACATTACCCTGCGCGGTTATTCCGCCGTGGGCGATTTGTATCTGGACGGCCTGCGGGACATGGCCCAGTACAACCGGGAAACCTTCAACCTGGAACAAGTGGAAGTGCTGCGCGGCTCCGCTTCCATGTTGTACGGGCGCGGCTCTACGGGTGGCCTGATTAACCAGGTGAGCAAGCTTCCCAAGCAGGTGGATCATTACGAAGCCAATATTACGGGCGGCACCTATGGCTTTTTGCGTGGCACGGTGGATATTAACAAAACCCTCACCGATAAACTGGCTTTTCGCCTGAACGCGATGGGAACTACCACCGGCAGTTTCCGCGATAACGTCAGCAACAAACGTTGGGGCTTTGCGCCTACCTTAACCTGGGGCGGCGGCACGGCCAACGAGGTGACGGCGGCCTATTATTTTCTGAAAGAGAACAATATACCGGATTACGGGGTGCCTTACCTGGACGGCCGCCCTTTGAACGTGCCGGTCAGCCGCTTTTTTGGAATGGCTAACTTCGACTACGAGCGCAACCGCACCAGCATTGGCACACTTAGCTATACCCACCGTTTCAACAACGACCATGAAATCCGCACCATTATTCGCCAGGCCGATTATAGCCGGGATTTGCGGGCCACTGCGCCGCGCTTTCTGGGCAAAAGGCCGCTGTTCTTTGATGAGGACAGCATCATCAACCGTCAGCGCCAAGCCCGTGGTGGGGTGGAACATACCCTTACCGCCCAGACGGAGTATAACGGCAAGTTCAGGACGGGTTTTATCAAGCACGAGCTGATGGCAGGCTATGCCTACATGTGGGAGCGGGCGGAACGCTGGAATAACACCAGTTCCTTTACCAACCCTACCACCGTTGTGGGACACCCGGATGACACGCCCAATATTCGGCGCGGATTTGACGACTCGTTCCGGCGAACCGCCTTCAACAGCTATGTGGGCAGAACCAACAGCGTGTACGCCCAAAACACCATGGAGCTTCTGCCGCACGTAAAACTGCTGATGGGTACCCGCTTTGACGCCATGCATGCCATGTACAAGCGGCCGCAACCAAATGGCCCGTTGGATCGCAACGATCATGTGTGGAGCTACCGGGGAGGCTTGATATACCAACCCACCAAGCTGTCCACGTATTACCTGGCCTATGGCAGTTCGTTCAACCCCTCGGCGGAGCTATACCAGTTGGATGACCGTACGGCGAACACGGATCCCGAAAAAAGCCGGAACATGGAAGCAGGCGCTAAATGGGAACTGTTTGATGGGGATTTGTCCGTACGCACGGCCATCTTCAGAACCCAGAAATTTAATGAGCGCAACACCGATTTATCTCGCCCCGATGTGGCCTTGCTGACCGGCAGGCGGCACACCGATGGGATTGAAGTGGAAACCGCCGGGCGGATTACTAAAAATTGGCAGGTATTCAGTTCCATGGCGCTGATGCATTCCAATGTGGATAAAGCCTCGTTCAGCCAGGCGACTGCCCTGAACAAAACCCCGGTGAATACGCCCAAGTATACTTACAGCCTGTGGTCCACCTACACCATGAAATTCCATGGCAAATGGAAACTGGGGGCCGGGATTGAAGGCGTGGGCTTCCGCTACTCTACGGCCAATAACCTGGTTGGGGCGCCTGCCTACACCCGCGTGGACGCGATGCTGGAATACACGCTGAAGCATTACAGCGTTAAACTAAACGTGTTTAACCTGCTGAACGCGAAGTATTACGAAGGGGTCTACACGGGCCACGTGGTGCCGGGAACCTCTCGTTCCGCGCAACTCACCATCGGCATGAAAATCTAGAGGCGCTGCAATGTTACTAAGAGTTCCCGACGTTTTATCTCCCGAAGTTTTGGCCCGCTGCCGCGAGCTGATTGAGCATGCCGATTGGCAGGACGGGAAGGTAACGGCGGGAACCCAGTCGGAACAGGTGAAAAACAACCGCCAGTTGCCGGAAAATTCCGAGGCGGCTTGTGCGGCCCGCGCGTTAATTGTGGATGCCCTGGGCAAAAGCGCGCTGTTCTTCAGCGGCAGTTTGCCCAAGAAAACCTTTCCGCCGTTGTTTAACCGATACGATGGGGATTCTAACTCTTTCGGCAGCCACGTGGATAATTCAGTGCGCACCTCCATTACCACGGGCGCATGGGTTCGCACGGATGTGTCGGTGACGCTTTTCCTGAGCGAGCCGGATGAATATGATGGCGGCGAACTGGTGATTGAGGATACCTTTGGCGTTCAGCGCGTCAAGCTGCCCGCCGGGGACTTGATTCTGTACCCTTCCTCCAGCATCCACCGGGTGGAGCCGGTGACGCGAGGCAGCCGCCTGGCGTCTTTCTTCTGGGTGGAAAGCATGATCCGTAGCGATGATCAGCGCAGGTTGCTGTTCGATATGGATCTGTCCATCCAGACCTTGCGGCGGCAGGAAGGCGACAGCCCGGCAGTGGTGCGGTTAACTGGTTGCTATCATAACTTGTTGCGTATGTGGAGCGATGTATGAGTATTTCCGTGAATGGCGGGCAGGTAAAACCGCAAGGCGTTCAGGCGTGGATATTGGCAGGCGTAATGCTGGCCCACGTGGGCTTGCTGGTCTTGTTCCTGAATTTCTCCGCCAACCATCATTCCTTGCCGCCTGAAAAGCACGAAAAAACGCCCCCGCCGCTGGTGATGGTCAAAATTATCACCACCCCGGTCGAGGCGTCCATTGTAGCCTCTCCGCAAGCAGCGCCGGTGCCGATACTGGTGCAGGAAAAGCCTCAGGCTGCCGTCACGCCTTCAATCATGCCGCCCAAGGCAAAGGCCGCCCCGTCCTCCCGGCAGGCCAAATCGACGGCCCAAAACCAGCCGGTCACTTCCCCACAACTAACCACCCGTTCGGAAACGGCCCTTTCATCCAATGCCGCCGCCGCCGGTTCTCAAGCGGGGCAGCAGGGCGCAGCCGGTACCGGGCAGGGCAACCAATCGTCCGTCCACAACGGTTCCGAAAGCGCGCCGCCCGCCCCGCCCAGGGCTTTGGCCTCCGGACAGGGAACTTCCCTCACGCCGCCCAAGTTCGGGGTAGCCTACCTGAACAACCCGGCTCCCAAATATCCGGCCATTGCCAAGCGCATGGGCGAACAGGGCCGGGTGATGCTGCGGGTTCTGGTGTCGGTGAACGGCGCGGCCGACGAGGTGAAATTGCTGGCCAGCAGCGGCTCTGAGCTACTGGATGAATCCGCCGTTAAAGCGGTGCGCCGCTGGAAATTTATTCCCGCCAAGCTGGGCGAAGCCGCCGTGGCCGCCTGGGTGCAGGTTCCTATCGTATTCAAACTCAACCAAGGAGACAACTAATGAACCCGAATCCTTACGGACTCATGAACCTCTGGCAGCAGGGCGATTGGATTACCCGCTTTGTGGCGCTCATGTTGCTTTCCATGTCGGTGCTGTCCTGGTATGTTATCGTGCTGAAAAGCTTGCAGCTCAACCGCTTGTGGCGTCAGGCCACGGTGGCCGGGGAATCTTTCTGGCACACCAGCAGTCTGCAGGAAGGCTTGCAGTTATTGGGTGTCGGTTCCGCCAAAAACCCCTTTAAAATCCTGGCGGAAGAAGGCATGAGCGCCTCTGCGCACCACGCCCAGAATAAAAGTGACCTGCATGGCACTCTGAACCTGAGTGAATGGCTGACCAGTTGCCTGCGACGCTCCATCGAGAACATTACCCACAGCCTGCAATCCGGCCTATCCGTGCTGGCTTCCATTGGAAGCACCGCGCCCTTTGTGGGGCTGTTCGGCACCGTGTGGGGCATTTATCACGCGTTGGTGGGTATTGGCGTTTCCGGTCAGGCCAGTATCGATAAAGTCGCCGGGCCGGTGGGCGAAGCCCTGATTATGACCGCCTTCGGCTTGGCCGTGGCGATTCCTGCCGTGCTGGGCTACAACGCCTTGACCAACAGCAACAAGAAAATCCTGGCCCGCGTACGCAACTTTGCCCACGATCTGCATGCCTGCCTGCTGACCGGAGAGCGCGTTAACACCTCCGTGGCGGCGGAAGGGAGCCTAGCATGAGTTTTGGGAGCAGCCTGGAAGACGATGAGGTGATGAGCGAAATCAACATGACGCCCCTGGTGGATGTGATGCTGGTGTTGCTGATTATTTTCATGATTACGGTGCCGGTCATCCAGCATTCCGTGAAGCTGGACTTGCCGCGCGCCGTCAACCGCGCGCACGATGCCACGCCGCCGCATATCAAGCTGGCGATTAACGCCGACGGCAGCATTGATTGGGATGGCGCTAAAGTAACGCTGGCCCAGTTGCCGGAACGCATTGCGGTTGCCGCTGCCAAACAGCCCCAGCCGGAGTTGCATTTATATGCCGAGCGTCGTACCCCGTATGAGCGCGTGGCACAGGTGATGGCCGCCGCACAGAGTGGCGGGTTGGCCAAAATCGGGTTTATTACCGATCCCAAGAATAGTCCCTAATCAAAATTTGGAGGCATTTGCAAAGCCATGACGCAATTGACCAGAATCGCGGTAAGCCTGCTGTTGGGCGTGTTGGCGTTTAGCTTTACCTCGCTGGGCGCAAGCAGTCTTGCGGGTAGCCATGCGAACAACGATGTGGAAATGAAGCTGACCCTTGAAAATAACCAGTTCACGCCGTCTGAATTGCATGTGCCTGCGGGCAAGCGGATTAAGCTGTTGGTGCTGAACAAGGACGAAACGCCGGAGGAATTCGAAAGCCCGGCCCTGAAACGCGAAAAAGCGATTCCGCCCGGAACACGGGTGACGATTTTCCTGGATCCGCTGGAGGCTGGGGCATACGCCTTTTTCGGGGAATTGCACCCAAATAGTGCCCAGGGCGTCCTGGTGGTCGAATAGCTGTCAGGGCAGTGATTAAAGCGCGAGTAGCTTGAAATTGAGCTTTTTAATTTCCACGCTTTCGTCATAGTTGCGGGGAACAGTCACTTCCACGGCTGATGGGGTTTCCAGAAGTTTGTAGCGCCCGCTGCCTTTTATTTTGGATTCCAGGTCAATTTGGTAACGCCCGGACGGGACGTTGCTGAACTTGTATTGCCCGCTGCCATCCACGGCGGTGTATTTCAGGCTTTGGCCGTCCGGGCTGAGCAAAACCAGGGTCATGTTCTTGGGTGCAACGGGCTTTCCGCCCGCGTCCACCAACTCCAGTTGCCCGCTGAGCGTCCCGCCTTCGGGCATAAGCGCAATGTTCAGGCGATGACTCTTGCCTTCGCGAATTTTTACCCGGTAAATCGGGTTTTCCGCGCTCATGGTCAAGGGCAATTCTTCGGGCAGAATTTCAATGGAGTGATAACCGGGAGACAAGCCCGATAAGCGGTAACGGCCCTTTTCATCGGTGGTGACCACCTGCTGTTTGTCGATCATCAGCTTGATGTTTTTAACGCCCGGCTCGTTCTTCGCCATTTTTCCGTCCGGCTGGTAATCGGCGAACAGGGTGCCGCTCAGTACGCCCGTGGCATCGCCGTTGGGGCCAAGCGACTGCAAGCGGTTGGCCAGCAGGCCCAGCACATCGTTGAAATCCACATAAAACTGGTCGGTGTCCGTTTTGGAAGCGGGCAATGAGCCGGTCGACGGCTGAAAGGCGCTGTTCAACCGGTAATAGGAGAGGCTGAATTGGGCGCCGCTTTTCATTTGGTAGCCGACCTTAACGCCAATGCGGTTTTGTATCTGGGGTCTATCCCCATAGCTGCGCTGGATCAGTGGTTCCACAAAAAACTGCCTGAACTGGAAAAAGCCTTGCAAATAGCTGTAATTTACAAAGGTGGAAACCCGGTTGCCCATTTTAAAGTGGCTTTGTCGCCGTTTATCCAGCGGAATGTCCAAGCTGGTTTCCAGGCTGTTGTTTTTGTATGGGGAATCAATCAAATCGGTGCCCAGCGTTTTGGAAGGATAAAACAGTGTGTTGGTAAAGTAGTGGCTGGCCCTCACATCGCCTTGCATGCCAAGCGGCAGCGATTGGGTGCGCCAACTGAGATCCAGCGAGCGTTGCAGGAATTCCCGCTCGTGGTTGGTACCCGTCACCCAGCCCAGCGTGGCGCCCAGCATATTCTTACGGGTAATCTGGCTGTTCAGACTGCCACCCCAGCGGTTTGCGTTAATCAATCCACCGGGAATCAGGCGCTCCAGGTTGGTCTGGTAGCGGCTCCAGTTAAAACTGTAGCTCACCGGGAAAAACTTGCTGAGCGTGCCGTTCACGCCGCCGCCGACGCCCTGCTTGTCGTATAAATTGTTGCCATACAGCGCAACAGTAGGGGTGTAATAGTACGGATCGTAGCGAAAGCCATCCATATACCATGACAACCGGGAGCCTTGCCGTTCCAGGTGCACTTGCCCGGCCTTGCCCGTGGCGGTATGCGGAATATTCAGCAGGGGGCCGGGCTTCATATTCATGCGGCCAAGGCCCACATCGGTCGTTACCAGCCAACGATCGGTCAATTGGTACCGCAGGGTGGCGGATGCGTTTTGTCCGCTGAAAAAGTTGGCGTCCCGCTGGTAGCTGCTAAAGCCGGTTAAATCGACCGATAAGGGGTTCAGGCTGGTGTAATAGGTCTTGGGATCGCCAAAAATATGGTCTGCCGCGCCGGATACTCCAATCGTCAGCCGGTTTGCCAAGCCGTAAAAAACGCGCCCGCCGCTCAGCCACTTTTCCGATTGCGGCAGGCGCATCGGGGTTTTTTGATTGGGAATCAGCGGGTAGAACTGGATGGGAACGCGCCCCAGAAAGCCGGAATAGGCCGTTTCCCCCTTGGGCAGCATGTTGGAAAAATTGGCCACGGTTTTGTTCAGTACCACTGTTTCCTGGTTCTGGCTGTCTTTTTCGGTAATCTGGATTTGGTTAACGGTTTGGGGCTGCAAATAAACCGGCTCGAATTCGTAGGTGTTATCCCGCGCGGTGACGGTTTGCAGGGTGCGCTGGTTCAGGTGTACGGTGAACTGGTTGCCGTTGCTGGCGTTGCCCATGAATTCATAACTGGGCTTGGAAATGAGGGTGGGCGTGGTCGCATTGCGGGAGGCGAATTTAAGCCCCCAAATGTTTAACGTGGGGCTGGTCAGGGCGCTAAGGCCCGCATCGGTGCTGC
The DNA here is from genome assembly GCA_902168245.1 of Candidatus Melainabacteria bacterium. GTDB lineage: Bacteria > Cyanobacteriota > Vampirovibrionia > Vampirovibrionales > Vampirovibrionaceae > Vampirovibrio. The sequence continues at coordinate 21,330 of CABHPA010000085.1, read as the reverse complement.
CCACGCTGATGACGTTGTTTTTACCCTCACGGTACAAAGACCAGTCCACTTGCTGAAAGTTCGTTTTCTTGTTGTAGCGCATGAAAGTAGGCTTTACGTAATAGTTCAGGCCAAACAGGGAGCCGCTTGCGCCCACGGTGGAAGAATCGATGAGAGAGGTGAAGTAGGTGTTGTCGATTCGGTTTTGCAGGCCCACCGGCTGCTGGGAAACCTGGTAGCCATAATTGCTGGTGTGGTGTACGTAAACCTTGTCGATCAGGCTGCGGCTGATTTCCGGGTTGCGAATAAACCGGGTGTTGGCGTCGCTGGTGTCGGTTATTGCGCTGTCGTCGTCGGTTCTGGGTAGCTTCAGCTTGCGGCTGGTGGAAAGCGAGAGGGTGGTGGTGTCGTTGTCAAAAGTGAAGTTGACCTGGAACAGGCTGCTAAACACGCTCTGATCCAGGTATGCATCGTCCTTGATCAGCAGGCCGCGAGTGCTTCGGATAATAGGATGTTTGCCGGGCGGTAAATCCCGATCGTTTACCGAAATGCGCTGCTGGCCCCAGTAAATGTCCACGCGCTGCTGGGTCGTTGGGTCTACATAAAAAAGCCGCTGGTCGTCCTCGGATTGCTGGACGGCAATATCGAAAAGCGCGGCAAAGGTTTTAACCGGAATGGAGAAGCTGCCATCCGGCCATTGAATGATTTCGGTGTCCATTGAGAGACTGTCGGAAAGAGACAGGGTGATGAAGCTGGGTTGAATATCCTCAATACTCCCCGCTGGGCTGGCGCTGACGGCATTGGAAGTGGCCGAGGGGATGGCTTGCGTTGCCTGCGCGAAAGTCGCTGGCTGAAATGCCAGCAGAAAAAGCAGAATTGCCCCGAACGAAAATGTTCGGGTTGAATGGAATAATTTGCCAAAACAGAACAGCATGGGTTGAACGAGGGACGCTTTCCTGGCTTTTCTAAAATGCGGCTCACGCTTTCCCGGCGGTAAAGCCCGTACCGGACACACACACAAAGAGTATTCCACTGCTAAAAGGCTTGCTCCGGCTGCACGGAAAAAGCAGCGGCATCACAAAGAGTTCAGATAGCTCAACTACAACTAGCGCCAGCCAGGGACGAATTGGCCGGTTCAAATTTTTTCTTCAATCACTTTCCAAAGTCCATTATATAATGTAAAGACTCACTTGTGGAAGTAGATCCTTCGGTCGATCCAATTGCTTTAAAAACAATATAAATTGAAAGTGTGGTTGAAAAGCGTTGTCTAGAAGCAAACAGCACTTTAACCAGGTGCGATATTGCAACGGGCAAGGAAAGTAAGGAATTTAAAAATGAAAAAATTAGTAGCCGCCCTCTCTTCACTCGTTCTGATCCTCTTTGCATCTTCCATGATTTCCGCAAATGCCGATAGCGGAACCGCCAGCGCCACCATGACCCTGGTTGTGCCGGTGCAAACCGTTGTGTCCTGTAGCAGCCCTTCCGTTACGGCAGAAGTTGGCACCAACAGCCTGACGGTAACGTGCAGCATCAGCGGAAACCCCAACAACCTAGCCAGCGGAACCTCCAACTCCTTTGGCCCCGGCAGCGTTACTTTAACTAGCGGCAGCAATACCTTAACCGCCTCTCTGCAAAACTCGGTTACTTCCCCGGATTCCACGGTAACTTCCATCAGCGGCAGCAGCAGCGGGTTCTCCGGCACCGTCGGTTCCCTGCCCGCTAAAGTGCAGGCTACCTACAATGTAAGCACCACTTCCGCCACCAAGTCCGGTACCTATACCGGCACCACCACCTACACCTGGTCTACCATCTAGACGGGCTGGCAGAGGGTTTTCCAGGAACTGTTACAAAAAATTGACAATTAACCCCTAACCCCTTCAGGAAAATCTATATTTATCGACAACAGGGTATCCAGGTTTGGAATGCCCTGTTGTTTTTTTGTGGGCAATTCCGCGACAGGCAAGTTCATCTGTTTGAAGTAATCAGTATGTAGTAGGTGGTTTTATCCAATACCCACGATTGAGAGAGAGGGTTAATCGCCATGGAATCACGCGAATTTTTACGCGTTAATCGAATGCTGCTGGCAGCTATGCTGTTTCTGTCGGGAGCGGGTTTCACGATCCCTGCCTATGCTGAAAATGGCAGTAGTCAGGCGGTTATGTCGTTATTTGTGCCGCCAGGCGATATGAATCTGGTGGCCGCAAAAGCACCCAATCCCCAAAATGCGTCCCTGTTTAACCGTTATGATGAGGATACCAACATCAGTCTGACCCAAAAGACAGGCGGAATAACCTACCGGGTGTGGGTGGCTATTTAGGTTTTTAAGCGACTGCTTGCAATGCGGAAAACGGAGAACCCCACCGGCTCATATGCCGTTAAAAGGGCTATAATAGCTTCAGTACTCCCGATGGTGCAGTGATGGAGGTTCGGGATGAAAAGACTTCAAGCCTTGATTTTTACGCTCGTCGCGGTCTTTTTGTGCTGCCTCGCGCCCTCTGCCAGGGCCGATAACGATAGTGGCGATGCCCCTGCCTCGGTGGCCTGCGCCAGCCCGACGGTTTCGGTTGCTCCGGGCAGCACGGGTACTATTACCGTTAACTGCTTGATTGATGCGCCGGATGCGGATAGCAATTACCAGATTACAGGCAGCACCAACAATTTTATGGCTCCTGCCACGGTGTACCTCAGCAAAGGGCTGAGTTTCCTGACGGCCCGGCTGCAAGCGCCCGTTACTTCTCCGGATGGTACGGTGACTTCAATCTCTGGCACCAGTAGCGGCTTTACCGCGCGTTTGTCCAGTTCCTCCGCGCCCAAAAACCTGAGTTTTCAGTATTCGGTTACTACCAGCAGCGCAACGCCTGCCGGAACCTATAACGCTTTTTTAACCCCGGCTTATTACCGTTACCGCATTTGCACGAACCCTGCCTGTAACCAGCAGGTGTTTTCCGGTACGGCCACTACTTCCATGAGCGTCAGCGTGGCTTCCAGCCCGGTATCGGTCAGTTGCGCCAGCCCCACTGTAAACGCCACCGCCGGAGGCGGGCCGTTTAGCCTGGATGTGGTTTGCACGATTTCCGGCGGCAACCCCGGCCAGGTTTCGCCCAGCAACCAGAATGTCTTTTCGCCGGGGACGATTACGCTGACCAATGGCGCTAGTAACCTTTCCGCCACGCTGCAATCAACCGTCACTTCGCCGGATGGCTCGGTTAGCGCAATTTCCGGTACGGCGGGCGGGGGCTTTACGGCCAGCATTAATTCAACGCCCGCCAAGGTACAGGTGCGGTATTCCGGAAGCACAACCAACAATACTCCCGCTGGAACCTACACCAGCGCCCCCGTCACGTTTGCCTGGTCTACCATCTGACTAGTTGCCTGATATGAATCAAAATTGAGCAATAGCGGTTTACGTCGCCCGTTTGCCGTCCGTTTTTGAAAGATTCAACATGACACACTGGAGGAAAGGAAAGCACTCCCGATGATAAAGAAGTTCTTGTGCATACTGGCTCAGGTTCTGGGTCTCATTTTGACGGCCATGCCGGTTGGAATGGCCTCAACTTCCAGTTATTACCTGGACTCTTCCCGGCTGGAACTCCAGGTGGCCCCGGCCACCGGAACCGCATCGGGCGTGGTCAAAGTCAGCAGCAACAGCAATCGCCCAATTCGCCTGAAAGTCATCCCCAAGCTCTGGCATCTCAGTGAGCAAGGGGTATTGGTATACGATGATCCGCCGCAAGCGGGCTACAACCTGCTGGAGAATACCGGCATCAACCCGGAGGAATTCGAGTTGCTGCCGGGAAAATCCCGACTGGTGCGCTTTATTGTGAAAACCCCGCCGGATGCCGTGAATGCCGAGTACCCGTTTCAGCTTTATTTCCAGCCCACCAGCCTGCTGGAGCCAGAAGCGCGCAAGGCAAACGGAAACGTCAGCAATATTCTGGACGTGGTTCCGGTGTTTACCACCACCGTGTATGTTTACAAGGGGAATCCCCAGCCCACCCCAAAGGTGGAAAGCTTTCGGTGTGGCTATCTGCCGGAAAAGCGCCAGTTTTTGGTGAACCTGGGTCTGAGCAATAGCGGTGCCAAGCATGCCCGCCTGTTTGGCAACATTGTGCTTAGCCATAAATCCGCTTCCGGCGCCAGCCAGATACTGGATGTGCTGCACATGCAGAATTCCACGCTGTTAATCGTGTTTCCGGGCATGAAGCGCACGGTGGAGAATCTGCTGGAATCCGCCAAGGTGTCCAAACCGGAACCCGGCAATTACCAGATGGAATTGAGTCTGGTGGATGAGCGCAATTTGCAACCGGCCATTCAATCCACGTGCGAGTTTACGGTGCCAGGCACTCCATAGGTGCTTTAGCGCTGGCCGGTAAAAAGTCGGTAAATATAAAGCCGTCCCGCTCAACCGTTTCGCCTTGCGTTAGGGGAATGGGCTGGTTGAACATGGGGCCGTCCCAAACAAAGCTGTGAAACTCGCCGTTTTCACCGCAAGGGTCTACGCTGGCCGGTAGTTTGGTCAGTAATTCCTGGTTAAAAGCATGTCCGGCCAAGTCGGTAGGCACTTTTTTGGGGTCAATACAGGTCAGGTGTGCTTGCAGGCCGCCTTGCACCATTTCTTGCGCCAGGCTGGCCGTATCCCGTCGCCATAACGGAAAATAAGCCTGCATGCCCACGGTGGCTAGGTTTTGCTCCCGGTATTCTTTCAGATCCTGCAAAAACAAATCCCCAAACACAATCTGCGTAACCCCCTGAGATGCCGCCACCGCAAGCGTTTCTCGCATGCTGGCCTCATATTGCTGATTGGCGCATGGGGTGGGAATGCCCACGCAATAGAGCGGCAGGCCCAATGCTTCTGCCTGGGCCATTAACAGCGCCTTGCGCACCCCGTGCATGCTAATGCGATTGTACTGGGTGGTTACGGTGGTCATCAGGCCAATAATCTCAACCTCGCCTGCCAGCCGGGCGGTGTGGAGCGCCCATGCGCTGTCCTTTCCGCTGCTCCAGGCCATCCATGCCTTGGGCTTTTCCGAAGAGTTCTGGGCCATGTGTGGTCGTCCTTGCCTGCCATTGAAAATGAAACGGGTGAGGGATTCAGGATACCATTCCCGACTGAAAACCGCTAACGCGCCTGCCTGCCCTGATGACTTGGCCATGGCGCGAACCGGAAGGCGCTATCATCAATTGGATAATAAGCTGGAATCCACGGTATACATACAAAAGATCCGTTTTGTATTAAAGACAATTTTTAAGAATTCGATGTTTTGTTTGTATGTAGAGACCATTTGAGAGAGAGGCGTTTAAGTCGTTTAAGGGCGGAATTCGTAATTCTGTTTTGTAGGCTTGATTCTCATCTTTAGGCGTATGAATTTTTGACTTTGCGTTTGCTGAAGGGCAAGCGCAAACAGTAAACAGGAGAGCTGCCAGAATGCTTGATTTGCAATTTAACGCGCTGCTGCGGCCCGCCGCAGTTCAAATACCGCTCAGCAGGCCAGCGCCTGCAAACAATAAGCCTCAATTGGCCACTTTCCCCAATGCGCCGGATAGTTTTGCAAGGGCCAATGCGTTTGATCCCAATCATTTTTTTCCGGATGTCAGAGACCTGAGTACACAGGGCATCATCAACACTTGGGCCGATGGTAAATCCACGGCAGATTTATATGGCCCGGGCGGGTATCTACACCCAAATAATGAAGTGAACTCGGAGGGGATTTTGAATTTCGTCGACAATGCTTCGGATGTTTTCCAAGTGGGCGGATCCAACCAGAACGTGACCAGGGTGTTAATGACGGACTCGACGGATATCGTGAACCTGAACGATGGTGGCTGGACCAAGACAGAGCATGTAGTGGACAAACAAATGTTAGCGCTGTACCAAATGCGAAACATATTACCGCCCGATCAACGCTTGCCGGACGGTATTTCCCCGGATGGTACGTTATATACCGATGAGCGGGGCAATCAGATTCTGGTGGTGGGAAAGGGGCAGGTTAATATAACTGCCAATGCCCCACCTGACCCACCGCCAGGCAGCTAGGAGAACCAATTTGCCGTTGCTTGTTGGTTTTTACAAGCTTTTTGCTTGAGTAAGCGGCAGTTCTATGTGGAACGTGGTGCCTGCCCCCAAGGTGCTTTCTACCCGAATGGCGCCGTTGTGGCGCTCAATAATGCGTTCGCAAATGGCAAGGCCCATGCCGTTGCCGGGATAATCGACAGAACTGTGCAGGCGTTCAAACGCCTTGAAGATTCGGGCCAGGTATTTTCCCTCCAGCCCAATGCCGTTATCCTGAATGGTCAGCAGGCAGCGATGGTTCGGCAGCAGGTCGGCATGCACGTGAATAACAGGCGTGGCGCCGGGTTTCTGGAACTTGATGGCGTTGCTGAAAAGGTTGATGAGCAATTGGCGAATCTGGACGGCGTCCGCCTCCAATTCGATCCCGAGTTGGCCCAGCCTGAAGAAATGCTTGGATACGGGCCGATGGTCGCCCAGTTCCTGAATCGCCTCTTCGGTGAGATCCTTTAAATTGACGGTGCTGTAACGGGGCGGTTGCCGCTTGATGCGGGACAGGCTCAGAATATCGGTAATCAGCCCCTGCATTTTCTGGGATGTTTTTTGAATGCGGTTCAAATAATCCCGCGCTTCCTCGGGAATCACTTCCAGCACCTCTTCCAGCGCGCTGGTAAAGTAGTTGATTTTGCGCAGCGGGGCTTGCAAATCGTGCGACACAATGGAGGCAAACTGATCCAAATCCTGATTGGCTTTCTGCAAGGCCAGTTCAGCCAGTTTTCTTTCCGTAATGTCCCTGACCACGTTGATGATTCCCTGGATTTCCCCGGTAGGCGACTTGTAAACGCATTTCATAGCCTGAAAATAGCGTCTTTCGCTGTTCAGCGGGGATAAAAGATCCTCGATGAGCTGGGTTTCGCCTGTAAACATTACCTGCTCGTCGGTTTCCCGTATTTTCAGGGCGGTTTCGGTGGAAAATAGCTCAAAGTCGGTTTTTCCCAGGATTTCCCTGGCATCCCGGCCCAAAAAGCTGGCTCCAGCGGGATTGATTAGCAAGTATCGCCCTTGTACGTCTTTAACCGCAATGCAGTCGGTGGCCTCTAACACAAGGGCTTGCAGGATGTTCACGGCAATACCCTGATCAATCCCAAGCATTGCCTGCGATTGCGGATGGCTATTTTCCTCTTTCAATTTGGCCATAGTCGGTTTCCCGGTTATGCAAAGGTGCGATCTCTGGATGCCTGGACTAAAATAATGCGCTGTATAACATTGGTGCGGGGAAAGGCAGGATCAAGAAAAATTGGGTGATCGATTTAAGATTGAAGAAAAATATCTACTACTAGTAATAGCATAAAGCGGGGAAAAACCCAAAGCACTTATTCATAGGGGATTACCGCTCGAAACCTCATGGGTTGAAACGGGAGCTTCTTGGAATTTTGGAGGCGATAAAATTTGTTATTTAATAGTTATGACGATTCCTTTGTGAGAGTGTTCAGCGGATTTGTTGGTAAAGCGGCACTCGTCGCGCATGAAATTTATACTTGATAATTATTCTCATTAAGGCTGTATTACTGAGAATTATTCTCATTTTGTGATCCTCGCCTCAATGGGAAACCTGTATCCAAATCACCTGAGGTAAACGTCATCGCTTCCGTCAACTTGCTTGGCCCGGCTTCTGCGTGGGCAAATATCGGCGTTGCGGTGATGGTGCCGGATAAAAAGCGGGTTTTACAGCAGATTGCAAAAACCGCCGATCCTGGCGCAATCGTCATTATGAGGACGGTCGATGGGTTCAGGGGAGCCATGTACGATGGCATTAACGCTATGGATCTGAAAGACTTCGATCAATTAGAGAAAACTGCCACGCTGCGCGGCACGGATCATAATATTACCCATGCGCTGGTGTTGCGCAAAAAAGGCTCTCCTTTCTCGGTCAATCCGCACGAATCGTAAAGAGACAGCCGACGGCCTTCCTGAAACCAGGGAGGCCGTCGGCGTATGCCCGCTTTGGCGGGGAAGGGCATTTTGACATGCAGTTTTTGCTTGCTTTTGTTTTTTATGGTGATATAACTTCAATTACTTTTTCGCTTTTACAAAAACGACAACCTACAAACAGCAAATCATGATTACGAATACCATCACCTCCCCCGTCTTCGCCCGACATGGGGCCGTTCGGTTCCAGGGAATCAAGGCCACCCAACTGGCCCAGGGAAATTTACTGCTGGAAGATGATCAGCTGAAAGTGGCCTTGAGGCAGGAAAAAGATCCCTATTACGGTGCGGTTCCCACGCCATTGTGGCAGTGGTTTGGCGTATCGGTCAAAGACACCCGGAAACTATTGGATGAATTGGCGGGGATTCTCAAGGGAGCGCCCTTAAAGAATAAAACGCCCGTCAAGTTCGGTCTGCCCAATGGGAACGATGTTGTTTTAAAACTGGCAGGCCATGGGGAAGACGGGCATGCCTATCAGCTAATGGCGGGTGATGCGACCTATGCGTTCAAGGTATTGAACCGTGATGGGAATCCCTTTGAGGAAGTCGCCAATGCGGCCTACTTAAATGCCCGACAAACCAAGGACGCTGCCACGTTGCACCTTGCGAACCCGTTTAAAAGCTGGCTCCTGATGGAGTTTATCGGCCCGAATACGCGGTTGGCCGGTCGGCCGGGCAGAACCATGGAGCAGCAGGGCTTTGAAACCAATGATGATTTTTATGAGCCAAACCGGATTAATGGCATCTTGGTGGATTTTGGCGGCGAGCTTTGCGTACCGAGAGGCTATATGGACTGGGGTACATTTGAGCAAAAGCTCCGACAGCTTGGCCTGATGCGTTAAGCGCCATTGGGTGAGAATATTGAAGCGAATAGCAGTTTAAGCTTTTAGAGTTCAGGTAGTATGCCAGTTTCCATTTGTGGCATTGCCGCTATTTTTTCCCGGCATGAGCCTGCTTCCGAGCATGCCTTGCGCGTCGCGACGGAACAGTTGCATCATCGCGGGCCGGTGCTGAGCGTGATGACATCCTGGTTGGGCTGTGTTTGCAGGAACCGGGTGAGTTCTTTTCCGGTTGCGCCAGTCACCAGAACCCGTTTGCGGCCTTCGCCCATAAATTGAACGCGAGCCAACATGCCAACATAAGCAAAAAAACGCGTCCTGATGCCAGTGGAAGTCTGACATGAGGAAGGAATGATTGGATATGGAGATTGAAGGTGCGCTTAAAGGGCGCGCTGTTTCAACAAATCCCGAATTTCCGCCAGCAAGACCTCTTCGGTGGAGGGCGGGGCGGGTTCTGCTGCGGCTGCCGGTTCCTTGCGCTTCAGGTTGTTCAGGAACTTGATTATGGCGAACAGGGCCAGCGCCACTACCAGAAAATCCACAATCGCCTGAATAAACAGCCCGTATTCCAGTGTGGCGGGTTGGGCGGAGCCAAGGCCCGCCACGGCTGCGGGACTGGCCAGCGTCAATTTGAGCGAGGCAAAGTTGACGCCGCCTGAAAACATGCCAATAAACGGCATAATCACATTTTCCACCAGGGCGTTGATGATTTTGCCGAAGGCGGCCCCGATGACGATCCCAACGGCCAGATCGATGGCGTTGCCCTTGATTGCGAACTCTTTAAACTCCTGCCAAATACCCATGGCGCCTCCCTCATTCTAGGATGATGCCTGCCCATGACCTGAAACAGGCGTTACTTGTGTATGAAAGAACATAAAAGGTCGCCTTTCGCAATCGCTTGCCCGGGTATGCCGGGGAAGATGCCTCTGCTATTTGTGTTGTGCGCCCGTGTCGGAATACGGAATCTTTTGCGAGGGCGCATGAAAAAACAAAATGTATACATAACTTAATATTCTGTTTAGGTTTTGCGAAGGAGGCCGAAGAAGAGAATAGCCCTTTTAGGGGCGTTCCCTGTGTAGAGATGTTGATTATGCTGAAACGGCGACACCAGGACAACCAGAGATGGAGCGGGTTCGACCCGGCCGGTTTCGGCGTGTTTGCCAAAGGCAACGCCATAACCGAGTACGCCCTGATAGGGTTTCTGGTTCTGCTCAGCGCTATTGCCGGGGTTCAACTGTTTGGCGCCAACTTTAATACGGCCATGGGCATGGTGAAAGACGATATGAAGGCCAAAAACCAGGCCGCGTTGGCTGCCTGGGTATCCAACACGGCTTCCGCCACCGGGAAGATACCTGTTTTGAGCTTGAGCGAGCAGGCGCTTTTAGAGGAATCCCTGACTTCAAAACTGCAAACCACGGGGGCCAATGGCAGTACGGAAGTTTTAGCCAAGCAGTTGGCCGCTGCGGCTGCTAAACTGCTGAAAGACGGGAAAATCGACCAGAGTCAGTATGATATTTTGATGAAGCTTTCCAACCAGGGGCATAAAATGGCCCAAGTGCAGGGCATGATTGCCGATGCCATGAAATACGCGAATGGGGATGTCAATCTGTTTAACGGCCTGAAATTTACCCTGGACGGCCAAAGCTACACCGCTCCCCAACTGGCCAAAATGATTGGTTTTAACGGGCCTTCTCCTGCCGATTTTGGCGCGGCCAACATTCTGTGCTCGCCCACCGGGGGTACGACCGGTTCGGAAGTGAGTAATTTTCTAAGCCTGTATAATCAGGCGCTGTCTAGCGGTGCCTTGTCGGATCCGTTGGCAAAGTCGACTGTCGATAGCGCTTCCACCCAAATTGCCAGCCTTGGTGAACTGACGGAAGACGTTGTATGGAACGTGCAAAACGGCATGTCGATGGACACGGCTTCCATTACTACCCTGACCTCGACATCGACCACGACGATGAATGCCAGCAAAATATGCACAGCAGGGCAATTTGTAGATAACGGCGCCCTGTGTTCGCCTTGAACCGGGTCAATGTCGGCTGATTGGGGCCGTGCTTGTTTCGGAGCGGTTATGCCTTGCCGTTGGGATCGCCTTCCCAGGCTTTGAACACCAGGGAGGCGTTATGGCCGCCGAAGCCGAACGAATTGGACAGGGCCACTTGCAGGAAATCGGCCCGGCGGGCCTGGTTGGGCACAATGTCCAGGTGGCAGGCCGGATCCTGGGTTTCCACGTTAATGGTCGGCGGCACCTGCTTCTTTTGTAGCGCCAGCAGGCAAATAATGGCTTCGGTGGAACCGGCGGCCCCCAGTAAATGGCCGGTCATGCTTTTGGTGCCGCTCACCAGCAAGGGTTGGGTTCGCTCGTTCGTTTCATCCGCAAAAACCGTTTGAATGGCGTGGGCTTCCGCCAGGTCACCGGCCGGGGTGCTGGTGGCATGGGCGTTCACATAATCCACCGCCGCCGGGGAAAGCCGGGCGTCCCGAAGTGCGGCCCGCATGGCCTTAATGGCCCCTGTGCCTTGCGGATCGGGTGAAACGATGTCATACGCATCGGAGCTGCGGCCATAACCGGCCACTTCGCCGTAAATTTTTGCGCCTCGTCGCAATGCATGCTCCAGGGACTCCAGAATCAGAAGGCCGGAGCCTTCTCCCATTACAAACCCGTCCCGCTGGCTGTCAAAGGGGCGGCTGGCTTGTTGGGGGGCGTCGTTAAACTGCCGGGTCATGGCGCGGGCAGCCACAAAACCCGCTAGGGAGGCCGGGGTAATCGGGGCTTCCGCGCCGCCCGCAAATGCAATGTCGGCCTCGTCGTTCTGGATCATGCGGTACGCGGTGCCAATGGCGTCCGTGCCGGTCGCGCAGGCGGTTACAATGGCCATGTTTGGCCCCTTGGCGTTAAAAGCGATGGAGACACGCCCGGCTGCCATATCGCAAATCATCATCGGTACAAAAAATGGGCTGCATTTTCGGGGGCCATCGGCCTGGATGGCTTTAACCTGCTCCTCAATGGAGCCAATGCCCCCGGAGCCGCTGCCAATCACCACGCTGAAACGATCCGGGTCAACCAGCTCAGGAGAAAGCCCGGCATCCTCATAGGCCTGGCAGGCCGCAGCCATGGCGAACTGCATGAACCGATCCATGCGGCGGGCCTCTTTGCGCTCCATATGATCTTCGGGCTTAAAGTCTCTCACCTCGCCGGCAATCTGGCACCCGTAGTCCTGGGCGTCAAACAGGGTAATTCGCTCAATACCGCTTTTCCCGCTTATCAGCGATTCCCAGAAGGTGTCCTGATCGCTGCCGCAGGGCGTGAATAATCCCAGCCCGGTAATGACTACCCGTCTTTTGGTTTCGGTTGAATCCGGTTTCATCGTCAATCACTCTTTTTCAATGTCTTAGGCGGTGGGCCATACCAGTTCTTCATCATGCAGAATACCATCTTCCCGTGTCCACTGGCTTAAAGAATTGACGCGGGCCTGGACGCATAAATAGCGCAGCGGCTCCTCGCCGATATTCCGGATGGCCCGTTTGCCGGAAGGGGCCACGCGCACGAACGAGCCTTGGGAGAAGTCCATATAATGCCCGTCTACCTGCATTTGCCCCTGCCCGTGAACGCAGATATACAATTCCTCATTTTGCTGGTGGCTGTGTATAAAACGGTTGGCCTCTCCCGGCAAGATTTCCGTGTAGGAAACTTCCATGCCGGTCAGTTGAAGCTGTTCTTTCAGGAATTCCTTTTCCAGGTTTTCCGTATCCAGCTTGGCGTGGGAAAAAACGGTTTCTGTTTGAGTGTTCATATAATATCCTCCAATTTGATGCGTTAAAAATAGGGATTAGGGGAAAATTCGGCAGGTTGCTTTGAAGTTTGCTTTGAGGCGGCGTTAAGCTGGGGCGGCCTGGGCGTCAAGCCAATCCAGCCAGAAGGCGCTAGCGGCTTCCAGGGCGGCCCGGCTGCCCGACAGGCAACTGATCATCACGGCGCCTTCCAGCATGGCGATAATGCAGGATGCGGTGGTCTGGGGTGCTATGGTTGCAGAAAGTTCGCTGCTTTCGATGCCTTGCCGGATCAGGGTCTCCAGAAAAGATAACCAGCCTTGCAACGCTTCCTGGGCCTTTTGCCGCAAGGCGGGATTGCCGTCGTCCGCTTCAATGGCCGTGTTTAACAAGGGGCATCCGCCAGGTACCCGGGCTTCCTGGTGCTGGCAAAAAGCCTGAAAAAATTGCGTGAGCTGCAACTTTGGGGAGGCGTTGAGGTCAATGGCCTGCTGTAAGGTGTCCCAGGCCAGCGTCCAGGCATAATCGAAGGCTTGCAGGGCAATTTCCTCTTTGCTTTCAAAATGTCGGTACAGTCCGCCTTTATGGAGTCCCGTGGCAGTCAGCAGATCGGAAACCGAGCTGCCCGCATACCCCTTGGTGTTAAAGAGTGCAGCGGCTTCCTGAATAATGCGCTGTCTGGTTTTTTGGCCCTTCGACATGGCTTGTCTCCAAATAAAACCGACTGGTCTCTTTTCATTATAGCGTCTTTTAAAAAAGATACCAGTGGGTCTCTTATGAAATGATCCTTTATTGGCCTGAAAAATATGGAACCTTTGTATGTCTGTTTGGAATTGGGGTAGGAATCAGGTTTTAAAAAGCTGCCAGGGGCTAACTTTCCGGGTTTGCTGGATAGAGTAGAGGGCAAGAATATCTGCTTGGTTCCACTCCCAAATTTTTAGAGTCTCTAAAAAAACAAAATATGCCAGGGTGGGTAATTGACAATTAATCAAGGTGTGTGGAATGGAGCTATTCAAAAAATGGGATGGCAGGCAAAACTGTTTTTCACGGTTTGTTTAATGGTTTTGAATGGAGAAAATTAAATGGGAAAGTGGTTACGAACGTTTTTGCGTAGGCTTGAAAACAGCCTCTGTAAAGTGTTTTTCCTATTAAGGAGGGCGCTGATTTCTATTTAAAAAATAGGAAAGAGCAAAAATTAGGATTTGTGTATAATGGCTTCCTGACTTCGCAATTTGCACCCCTCACTTTCGTTGTGACAAGTTGATGCACTCCCATTCACGCCTGTTTCTTGGCGCGTTTTTTAATGCGCCGGTTTCGGCAGTTGCCACTCACTCGCTTTGTGGACGCTCAAAACAATTGATATAGATGGATAAATAAAATGCTCATAGAACATAAGCTATACCCCCGTCAAATCTTGCGTACGCCTCTGATTCCAGCCAATAATCCCAACCAGGGAAGTGACCAGGCGGGCCGAATCACGGATGTTTTTCAAAAAGGAAACAATATGTCGGTGCGCTTTGCGGGTCAGCAGAGCGCAACCGAGCCGGGCAGCCCGGTAGTACAACCAGAGGAGCCAAATGGGGAAGGGGAGCTGCCCACATATTTAGAGGTGCCGCATGATGTGGCGCAACCCGTAACGGAAGCGGTGAAGGAAACCTACCAGCCTGCAGTGCAGGAAGTGCGCGAAATATGGCAAAAGCCGTTCCAGGGACGGGTTGCGGTTGTTAACAATATTGCCGAGTCCGGTATGACGGCTCCCCAGTTCATGAACCTGTTGGGCGATGCGGAAAAAGCCACGCTAGTTGGTGAGGTTGACTTTTCCCGAACCAGTGATTTACCGCCCGGATACCAGAAGCCTGACCTGTTTGTGGCCGAGTTTTTGAAGGATATCGAAAAAATTAAAGACTCCAGTCAATATCGGCTCGCTTCTCCTCAGCAGCCGGGCATTCTTTGTTTGAATAACCTGCCCACATCTTACCTTCATGCGCTGGATGCTTATGCCAGTAAAAAGCATGCCAATATCCATACGCTGCTCGAAACGCTTGCACCCAACCTCCGGCTCCTGGTTTTGCCTGCCGGAAGCAGGGCTAAGCAAACGGAGCCGTTTAATTTGCGTTCCGCACAATCCACATTTGAGGCTGTTACGCTGGAGCCACCGACCGGCCAACAGTGGGCCACAATTTTGCATCAGGATCCCATGTTCCAAAAGATTGCGGCAAACAGTGCGCTTAGTGTGAACCAGGCTGAGGCAAAACGCTTCGTTTCCGGAACCCAATCCCTGTTTGCGAATGAAACGGTTGACCCGGAAGCGGTGCCGCTGACCAGGGGTACTTTGTTACGGCATTTTCAGGACTGGGCTGTCGCCAGTAAAAAAACATCGGTGTCCGGTATTTCCGACTATTACGCCAGCGTCGTCAAAGGGAAACTGCCTGATTACCTGAGCGTGGTTAAACCGGCGGACGCTGTGCCTCCCACCCAATACAGCCGTCTTTATGATGGGTTGGCCGCTGATGTTGCAATGCAGTTTAATTTCCCGACCGAAGCCAGGAAGCCTTTTGTGCTGGTGGAAAGCGATAAAGCGCCTGCGGCGCTGAATGATGAACAGCATTTTGAAAGGTTGTACAGCCTGCTGGCCGCCCAGCCTGGGCATATGGTCGCCACAATAGACTTTAATGCGAAAGGGCTGCAAGCCGAAAACGGCAAAGCGAAAATAAGCGCCATTAAAAATGCGGCCCAACTGCTTAACGCGGGATATCCCGATCAAAACATAACGCTGCATCTGAAAAACTTGCCGCCAGACACGCTGAAGCAGTTGCTGGATAAGCCGGGAGCGGCAAAGGAGCTGAAAGCCCTTGCCCCTCGACTTCAATTCCTGCTTCAACCCAAGGCGGTGACAGGCGATGTGCTGCAGAAACATGATCAGGACATTCAGGTTGTTAACGGTCCCCGCTTAAAAAAGAAGGACTGGACGGAAGTTTTGCCGGAATCTTCCCGATTCCAGGCGGTGTTGGCGCAAAATAAGCTGGATATTTCACCGGATCTCTTGGCGGGCTTTGTAAAAGCCATCCATACACGCATCAGCCCTGGCCCGCTAACCGAAGAAGCATTGTTGGGGCATTTTTCCGAAATGTGTCGGCAGATCCGGGCGGAAGAGTATAAGCAATCTCGCGCTGGAAACGTGGGGCGCTTGACCGGCCAGTTTGAAAGGCTTGCTCAGGGAAGTGAAAAGCGGAATATCACCCAGCAGGATTTGGCGCGCTATATTTATACGGCGTTTATTCAACATGGGCTTGTTTCAGCCATGTCGTTCAGACAGCCAGGCATTGCCCTCAAACCCGCCGAACTTCCGGAAGTGGCGGCATGGACAAGCACTTACCAGAAGACAATCGATCGATTAAACGAGCTGCTTGAATCCCCGGTTAAGCCATTACTCCTGTTGCAGGCGCCTTGGTCGCATTACCCGCCCCATCTGAAACAGGCGATACTGAAATCGTTGCAGTCTGACGGGCGAAAAAGCGTGTTTTCCGTGGATATGGGCAATGCGCTTAAAGCCATTCGCAGGGAGCAGGAGCTTTCTCCCTACGATTCGGATGACTCTCAACTGCTGAGTTCCTCCCGCCCGTCTGAACTGGCGAACCTGCTGGTCGATATGGCGACGCATTTAAAGGAAAAATATAAACTTGGCGATCAAAAAATTGTGTTGATGCTCGAAAATGACCTGTCGGGTAAAATGACCCCGGCCTTTTTTGAGATTCTGGCCAAAAAAGCCCCGAACCTTCGCCTGATACTGCCTCCGGGCAATAGGCATTTCCATTGTCCGCCCCCTCCGGGTCAGGATATGCCTGATTTCAAGTTGCTGGCGGAACACGGCACAGAGGTTGAAATACCGGAGCCGACCGGCAAGAAATGGGCGGATGTGCTTCCTGAATTGGACGGTTTCAAGAATATCCTGGCGAAGCACAAGCTTACGATTTCCAAACCGCAGCTTGAACGCCTGCTGACCCGTATCCAGCAATGGGATGCCAATAAGCGGCAAGGCAACTTCGATCTGACCTTGACCAAACAAGGCATTCTGAGCCATCTGCATGATCTCTGCGAATCAATTGGCAGTGACGGCGCCACTAACGCCAGGGAGATTACGCGCGCCGATATTGACCGTTACCGGAAAACCTTATTGGAAAAGGATAAATCC
Source organism: Candidatus Melainabacteria bacterium (assembly GCA_902168245.1). Classification (GTDB taxonomy): domain Bacteria; phylum Cyanobacteriota; class Vampirovibrionia; order Vampirovibrionales; family Vampirovibrionaceae; genus Vampirovibrio. The sequence goes on along the minus strand of CABHPA010000085.1, from coordinate 4,551 downwards.
ATTTTCGACTTGCAGCACAAAATTGCGCGTGCGCCTTACCAGATTATGAATTCGGAAGAACTGCCAAACCTGTCTTTGGATCAGGTGATTGGCTTGCATCCGGATACCCGCGCAGTTCTGGAGGAGGCCATTGAAGGGTTTAATATGCCGTATCCGCTATTGGGCAAGGCGCTAATGCCAAAAGGCGGTAATGACAACATGTTCCAGAATAGTCTGTTGTTGTATGGCAAGCCCGGAACCGGAAAAACCATGACGGCCAAAGCGTTCGCAAAAGCCTGCCCCGGCGATGTTACCTTTATTCATGCGACCGGCCCTAGCCTTTTCGGTCTGCAAAAATACATTGGGGACACCAAGGAGAATGTGGATCGGTTCTTTGCGGAATTGAAAAAAGTCGCTGCCCCGGCAGTCGTGTTTATTGATGAATTTGATATCGGTGAGCGGCGATCTGCGAGCGGTAGCGGTGGAAACGCAGTTGCCCAGCAGGAAATGAACAATGTGATTAACACCCTGTTGGCTCATGTTCAGGGTATTTCTTCACAAGATGGCCCTCCCAGGTTCTTTATTTTTGCCACGAACCGTTCCCTGAGCGGCCTGGATGCTGCCGTGACCCGCCGAATCGGAAATAAAGCGGAAGTGACCCTGCCGTCTGCCGAGGATCAGGTTAAGATTCTGAGGCAGGAATTGGAGAAGTGGCACTTGTCCTCTCCCGATGACACTCAACTCTTGAGCCTGATTAAAGACGGCACCGGTACGGACAAACTATCTGGTTCGGATTTGGCCAATATGGTCACAAGCCTGCAGAAGAAAATCCGCCAGGGCTTATCCAGCAAGCAGAAAGCGGAAATGGAAACCGCTCTTGGCTTGCTTCGGACTGATGCGCAAGAGCATGAATATCTGAAAACGCGGTTGGTTGTTACGGATGCAATGCTTAAGGAGGCTTTGCAAAAGGCGGTTGAGACCAAACAAACGGAAGAAAGCGTGAAGCTGGACGATCCGGAGTTGGTCAAGGCGGCAAGGTTGCAACTGGCTAGCGAGAATGCTTATCAGGCTGCATACATTGAAAATTCCAAATCGCAGCCCACCCCCGAGTTCTATAGATAGATAATGGCAATTCGGGTGAAGCCTCTTTGGCGTGGATTCGCCGAAGCAGAGCCTTGCGGGCCAGTTCATCTGGCTCCATCAAGGCATGCATCGCCAGAACCCTATGTGGATCCGCTGCCAGAAAGGTAAGCTCTCCGGATGGGAAACGTCACCCAGCTTTAGACGGGACGAGATACTGACCAAACCAAACCCAAAGCCCAAGGTGCGGGCTTTGGGTTTAGGTGAAACAGGCATATTGCGCCCCAAAGGCATAAATGGAGGGCGTCCTAATATGAGGCGCCCTGCTGCAATATTACTTCCGCATCATCTTCTTGACTTCGCCGATGTGGGTTTCTTCCTCGGCGACCATGCGCCGGGCGAATTCCTCCAGCATCACGGATTTATCTTTTACCAGGTTCAATAAATCCTGATAAAGCAGCATCTGTTTGGACTCATGCGCCAGCGATTCTTCCAGGATGCTGAAGATATCGTGCTTGTGCGTTTCCAGCAGTTGCCCAATACCCAGGGAGGGATGCTCGCCCAGGTGGGTAATCATTTCCCCGGCTTCCTGGGAATGGGTTAAGGATTCCGTGGCTTGCCCCTGCAACCAGGAGGTGATGGGAATCCGGTTCGGCCCGAACACCATAAAGGAATAATGGGTGTAGCGAACCACGCCAGCCAGTTCCATCTCCAGAATATGGTTCAATACTTCCACCACTTTTGCCACATCGAAGCTGTATTCACTCATTCGTCTGCTCCTGCCCGTTAAATATCAAAAATTTGGGGTGACAGTATGGGAGCCTGCGCCCCTCCGTTTCGAAGGATACACTTTAAGGCTCGACTGCGCAATGGTTCCCATTTTTGGAAAGAGAACTTTGAGGGCTTATTGGCGCCTTTGGTTTGTGCGGCATTATTGGCTGAAAATAGCTGTTTAAGGATGTCAATTCTTTACTAAATAAGCATATTCATGGTATTGACAGGTTGGGTGGATGATTTTTGAAAGTAATGTGAGTTTTAGCATCCAATCCATCGTCTTGGTTCCTGTAAAGGCTTGCTATGGGTTAAGCAAGCTATATCAATTATTTTTTGATGGGGCGTAAAAAAAATTTACTTTGTCATGCCGCAATGTTTGGCTATAGTGTCTCTCCCGCTAAATTCTACAATTTGAAAAGAGACTCGCAACATGCTTTTATCATCACCTGTTAGGTATGCGCCTATTAACCATGTCCGTTTTGCAGGAAGCCCAAAACCTTCATATCTTCCAGTGCCAACGCCCGCTATTTCAATCACGCGTTCTGCGGATACATTTCAGGCATCACCGCCAAAGGGGGCGCTTTGGGGTCCTGGAACCGACTCTTCGAATCCTACATCCCTGAATCCTTCATCGCTCAGAACCAGGTCGCATAATTCAGACGATCAACACCTTCAAGATCATGTTGAGTTTATGTTCGCTGATACGGTACAGGCCCGAAAAGAAAAAAGCGCTAGGGAGCAACAGGAACAGGAGAATTTGGAGCTTTGTGCGAAACATGATGAAGAGTATGGCACGGACTTTTTTGCAAATTGTTATACCAAGGCGACAACGGGTGAAGAAAGCAGAAGAGCGCATCATGTAAGTGGCGGAAACATTACTCCGGATTCAATCCATACTTTATCCGCTTGTTATGCGCTTGCAAAAAAGCTGAACCTTGATATTTCCGAACATGCCGGTGCAAGAATACTTCAAGACCATTCGGGGGATATGTTATTAGATGCATTGCATGAATTTTTCGGCCATTATCCTTCAAAAAGTACAGCCGTTAAAGATACAAATATTCCCGACTCTGGCCAGATCTTCTTCTCCAACGACGATGCTCCGCTTTCAAGGAGCAACGCGAAGTATTTTTATATTAACCGACCTGATGATGAGGGGCGGCACATGTATAGTATTATTATCCAGGTGACTGATAAGGGCTCCCAAATAACTTCAGTGGTGCCTCACGATCAGGAGAAGGCTCAAGACAGATATACGCCCCTGGAAGTGGAAGGGGTGCCTGTTATGGGCTTTGAAGCCTTGCAGAGGTTCAATAAAGATCAAGCCGCAAAACTTTTGATTAAGCAAGAAGAAGGCTAAAAACCCTATGATGATAAACGGCAGGCAGTCCGGGCAAACGCTGCCTTTTGCTTTACAGTGGAATGTTCTGAAAAAAAACAAGGAGCAAACTTTTGGAAGTCGCTTTAAGGGTTCTGATGCGCCACCTGAATTGACGAATGATTCCATACTGATAAATGCCAACCACAATCAAATAGTAAAATCCCTGCAAAAGCTTCATGCGGCAAAAAAGCCAGAGGAGCAAGAGGCTACGATGCATAAGCTGATTTTAACCCGATCGGATCAAATGTTTCTGGCCTTTAGGGGCTTGTTTCATGATTTTGTTAGTTTAAATGGAAAGATAGCACACAGTACAGGGCAGGCTTTGGCGCAAATGAAGGCAACGCTTCAATGTCAGGCGGAATTGCTTGAATTTTTAAGGCGTAATAGTGAGCGCGATGTCTACCTGACGCTTCCCAAAGTGAAAAAAAGTTATCAGGCATTAGATACTTATTTTAAGGAAGCGGCTGACTCGTCAGACTCTGAATAGGTAATTGTCCTCTGGCTGTATATTTTTTGCGAGGCTGGCTTTGCTTCCTACCTGCCGTCCTGTGTAAGCCAGATGTTCCCCTGGAATAATAAGGCGATATGCGGAGAGTCTATGTGCAAAAGGCTCTTCTCGCATATGCTTTGCCAGAAAGAGCCTTTGAATGGATGGGGGCAAGGAGGGCGCTTCAGACTGTCTTTGTTCTGCATCAAAGGTGATGCGCCATGATTTGCTTGCCATATGAACACAAAAAATCGGGATGACAGGATTTGAACCTGCGACCCCTTCGTCCCGACAGGCGTCCGAAATTTAGGGCCAGTTGAGAGTAGAGATTTTCCTATTAGAATTAAAAGCAGGAGAAGCTCTCAATGAAGAAGAATACCCTAAAGGGCATCCATATCCGTACGCTTTAACAAGCTACGGCTCTGGACAGTTTTACCGAAGAGCAGATCGTCAAAGCCTTGCAATCTGTGGAAACTGGTGGCAAGAAGGCTGTAGACCAGCAGCGTGAGCTTGGGGATAAGCAATGCCACCTGGTACATCTGGAAACGGAAATACGGTGGGCTGGAAGTGAGAGCCTGTATTCACAGACAAGGTAGTTTGTGGATAATGTTGGATAGAGGAGGAGTGAGTATGCCCTATTCAAGCGATTTAAGCGATGCTGAATGGTTATTGGTGGAAGATTTATTTGCCGTCGGCAACTATGGTACGAGTCGCCAACATGCAGTTCGTGATTTGCTGAACGCTGTTTTTTATTTAACGAAAACGGGCTGTCAATGGCGGATGTTGCCGAGTGATTTCCCGCCGTATTCTACCGTTCATAGCTTTTTCCACCGTGCCAAGAAGCGAGGAA
>CABHPA010000084.1 GCA_902168245.1 Candidatus Melainabacteria bacterium | reverse complement strand
CGGCGTCGGGATCCCGAGCGTCACCGTGATCTGGGTTGTCACTTCTGCCGTGTCGATCGATGACGGCGCCAGGCCGCCGCGAGCGCCAGGGGATCCGATGAGCAGATCGAAGTCCGTGGCCGCCGTTGGCTTGCGTAGAACCCGCATGTTCTGCCCCGTATAGGCATTCACGCCCAGGAACTGCCTGCCGGTGGCAAAGGCATTCCAGGGCGCGACCGCCGCGCTCGGGAGCAGCTTCCACAGCTGGGAGAGCGTGCGGAAGATATTCCGGGTCTCGCTCTGTGCCGTGGTCTGAGGGTTGGAGGGGATCACGTGGCGCCGCGCATAGGGAACGCCGCGCCAGGATGCATATACGAGCGTGTCAGCGATGCTGCCGGACGCGCCGAAGCCCAGGAGGGGGGCAGAGGTCTTTGCCATGATTTAGAGCCTTCCGAATAACCGTTTCTGCCGGAGCGTTTCCAGCCGATGGCACTCATAGCACAGAGCGAGAACATTGGCACTGCTCATGAGGGCACCCCCTCGGGAGGGCTGCTTCACATGGTGAAGCTGGACCGAGGGGGCACGATTGCAATGCTCGCAGACGGGATAATCGGCCATGTAGAGCTTGCGGAAACGGGCGTAGCCCTTCACCTGCCAATGGCTCGACCCCATTTGTCAGGCCCTTTCGCGCAGAAAGGACGGCGCTGCAGCCGGTTTGCGGTGCGACAGCATGATCGACACCAGCTTGTCGTAATACAGGGCCTCCTGGTCTTCGCCTTCGGCCTGCAGAGCATTGGCCATTATCAGGAGGATCATGGTCCGCTGAGCAAGGTCGAGATCTTTCCACTCAGCGACCCTGCCGGTCTGCAGCTGATAGGCTATCTGTTCGATTTTATGCTGCTGCAGCAGGAACGAATTGCTGAGCATCTGGTCAGGATCCACCCGGTGGAACCTGGCCTTGAGCAAGGCGTTTGAGGCTTCGAGGGCGATTAGGATCATCTGCCCCTGTTCGTCGTCTAGTTCCAGGATATGCATGGCGGTCACTCTCACTTTGGGGTTGGGGGACGCGGGCGCGGCACCGTCGCTAGTCTGCTTTGGGCGCCGCGCCCGCTCTGCTCAGCGCAGGGGACCTTTGTAGATCTCGTTGCCGTCGTTGGACGTCACGCGGAGGCTGGATCCATCGGGGAAATGCTCGAATACCTCTCCGGCCTTCCAGATGGCATCGGTCATGCTCTGCGCGTCGACCCACTGAGGGTCGACCTGGCCAGCCGGGATTAGCTGGATCATGAATTTGCCAGGGCCTGAATTCCAGGGCGCCTTTGGCACTGTGGGTCTGCGCGGCATCGTCTTCACCTCATCATATGTCATTGGGAAATCTCCGGGTTTTAGACCGTCGAAAGCGACGGCCCGCCCGTTTTGCGGGATGGCCCTCGGCAGTCACCTGGCGCCGCTTGGCGCCAGGGGAACCCCTTGCGGGTTGACGGCCGATCTTAGGGCCATCTGGCACAATGGGAGGGCATGCGCTTCATTCTCGATTTTGGGGCAATCCTTTCTTTTTGCTGCGCTATTTCGTCCAGAGTGAGTTGATCTGTCAGGGATCAAGTTAAGTCAGGCTTCGCCTGCAGAAAGTCGACGCGGGGAGACTTTCTGGCACTTTCTTGCAGGGATCCTAGCGGGCGCGGGGTCTGTAGTCACCGCTGAGGGTCCAGGGGGAAAAAGGCGAACTATCCCCGGGAGGGCTTGGAGCGGTCCCGCAGGGTCATGCCTTGAGAAGGCATGAAGCGGAGAGCACTCCCACTTGGGGGAGAGTTCGCCTTTTTCCCCCTGGACCCGGGTTCCCAGCACTTAACTGACCTTTCGAGATCGGCCTAAGCCGAGATCGTCTGGCGGATCCATCCCAGGGGGGATGAGGATCCAGTAGGACTTCTGAGGCCACGCGCTCCAACCGGCCTCGACCAGACCGGCAACGGTCTGATAGTCGGTGCCGCTGCTCTTTGTCCAATATGTGCCTGCCGGATCTTCCGGCTTCACATACCGCTTTTCTGGTGGCTCATAGTCCTGGCTTCGCCAGTACCGCTTGCAGCCGTTGAAGGTCCGGTTCGCCTTCGTCACATATTTGGTGACGTAGTTTGCCGCCTTGTCGCGGTTGTCGATCTTCTCAATCGAGACGACGGGCGAGCCTATGAGATCGTCCATCTGCTGGCTCAACCATTCGTGTTTGATGAACCTGCCGCGCAGGAAAATATGCAGGTGCGGGGCGCCTCGCTTCGTCGCCTCCCACACTGCCAGGAACGACACCTTTTTGACTTTGAAGTGTTTCTTGATCCTCTCACGCAAGAGCCGCCAGGCGCGAGCCAACTCCCGCGCTTTAGCGTCGGGATCGTCGCCGTCCAGAAACCTGATGGTGAGGGTTAGAAACCGAGTGGGAGCGCCTCGGCGCACCAGCCCGCGAAGCTGGCTGGCCCGCATTGGGGCACAATCCTCACATTGCCAGGATCTGCACTTGAGGCAGTAAACTCGCTTGTGGGTCGGCATGTTCTTGACAATTGAGCTAGATCCGCAATATGTCATTTTGCTGCTGCCTCTCTTTGGACGGACGGGTTTAAGCAAAAGGGTCCTCCCGGGTTAACCTGGGGGGACCCTTCCGTTTTCAGTGATCTGTGCCATGAAGACGGGTCGCTTAACCAGGCCGAAGCCGAAACTCACTGTTTCTGTGATCGAGTAGGTCCCGCCGGAGGCGAGAGGCCAGGACATGCCAACGTCCACCTCTTTGCCTGGGTCGGCGGTATATGACCGCTCATCGTAAACGTTGAAGGCGCCGTGCTTCACCAGCTTGTATGTGATGGTGCAGGGCTGGCCCGGGTTGAGGCTCTCGAAACCTGCCGAGCCATTGCAATAGCCCGACCAGCCTCCCGGGATGGAGAATGTTGACAGGACCGAGGTGATTGGTCCGCGCTGCTTCACGACCTCGGGGACTTGCATCGGCAGTTCGCCAAATATGGCGCCGTGCACGTAGTCCGGCCCATCCCTCATAACGATCCCGTCGTCGCGGGCCTGGCAATATTGGGAATTCCAGAGCAGCGAGGTCCAGCGGAACATAAATTGCTCAATGACGTCCGCGAAAAAGAACCAGAAGTTGGCGAAGTCCAGGGCACCGTAGATGAAAAACAGGATCCCCAGCGGTCCCGGCAATGGTCGCTTTGCCAACGGCGAAAAGCGACCGAGCCGACCGCCTATGTCTGATGAGGGATCATAACCGAGAAGCCCTCCGCCCGGTCGCTTCGGCGGGCCAGGGCGACCTTTCAGCCCAGGCCAGCCTTTCTTGCGCCCGCGTGGCCGGCTGATGCCAGATCCCGACTGCAGGGCTGAGAAGAACATATTGCCAACATCGAGACTGTAGAGGGCAACGAACGCCTCTAGAGCCGCGCCCGTCATGGCCAGGGCATAGGCGGAATATGGCGCATCGCATGGGTCATCAAGGAAAAACTTGATGAAGTTCCATTTGCCGAATTGCTCTGTGGGGGGCGACTGTTTGCTTGAGGCCATTTCGATCTCGGGACGGACGGCACGGAGGCGAACCTAAATCTGGTCGACCTCAATTGTCAAATAGCTGCGTTCGTTCATGAGGATTGTCCCGCCATAAGAGGGCCAGCGCATGAACTGCACCGCGTCGACCGAGCCGCGCGGGATCCAGCCAGACGACATTTGCCACATGCGATCAGCAGTGGCGGCAATGGTGGGCTGAAAGGCTATGTCTGGATCTATCGCCCCTGCCGTGTCCGCGTCGTACAGCTGGAACAGGTTGGAATTGGTGCCACCGACCGAATAGCTGTTGTCGTAGATCTGGCAGAACATGCGGAACCGGGTCGCTGCCGCAGGCAGTTCGATCCGGGTTGGCGCCGAGACGTCCCAGCCAGCCCAATCGGACAGGATTGCGGCGTTCCAGGGCACGGCATTATTGCCTGCCGGGACCGAGTAATTCGACGTCCGGCGCAGGGTGATGGCAGAGACGCCGCCGCCGCCGCCTGACGGGACCTCCCAGGTCGGCGCAGCATTAGGGCCATGGTTCGTCAGAACCTGGCCCTCCTCGCCTGGGAGGATGACCTCCCACCAGCCAGGGCCGCGATAGAGCATGGCGCCAGGGATGGAGGTGATGACGTCGATAAAATCGCTTGTGGTTGTCCGCGCTGCCATTGAGTACCACCATTGCCCATCTGGGCCTTGAAAACGCCAGAGATTGCCGGAATAGGCCATCATGAGCAGATCGCGGGGCAGGAACTGAGTGCCAGCAGAGAGGCGCCGCGCCATCTGGTACTCTCGGCCCGTCACCCATAGATGGATCCTGGCCAACTGGCCGAAGTCGCGCATCGTTTCGCGCTGACGGCTCGAGAGTTTCTTTGTGCCTTTGTGTTTGAGCGAGAAGATCCGAGGGATCCCGCGCCAATCTGCAATGCGATACCCAGGCCCGAGGGCCTGGGTTCGCATGCCTCCAACACCTGCAGGATGAAGGAGCTTGGCCACGCTACGGGAGCGGGGTTTCGGTCGTGGTGAGGCTCACCGAATAGGCCGGAAGGCCATCGGGGCGCTCATACTCGATCCATGCCGTCAGGACATATTCTGAGTTGTCAGTCAGGCCGGTGAAGACCAGTTCATAGGGGTCCGTGTCGTCGGTCGCATAGTGGACCGAGCCGGTGAAGTCGACCTGGGGAGACTGGTTGATGAAGGCGATACCGTGGACCGCCGTCACCGACCAACCGGCTGGCGGCGTCGGGATCCCGAGCGTCACCGTGATCTGGGTTGTCACTTCTGCCGTGTCGATCGATGACGGCGCCAGGCCGCCGCGAGCGCCAGGGGATCCGATGAGCAGATCGAAGTCCGTGGCCGCCGTT
>CABHPA010000083.1 GCA_902168245.1 Candidatus Melainabacteria bacterium | reverse complement strand
CAAGGACGGGATGCTTCCGCAAGCCCTCGAGGAAGCCGTTCGACAGCATGCTCCTCGGCTTGTCTACCTCAACCCGACGTTGCAGAACCCAACGGCCGTTACCATGCCGGGAAAACGGCGCAAAGAGCTGGCCGTTGTAGCAAAGCGCTGCGGCCTGCGCATCATTGAAGACGACCCTTACTGGCTGCTGGCCGAGTCGCCACCACCTCCGATAGCCACATTCGCGCCAGAACACGTGTATTACATCTCCACACTGTCGAAGTGCCTCACTCCCGGTTTGCGGGTCGCATTCGTGCTCGTGCGTGATGCGTTGGAACGCGAGCGCTTCTTGGGTGCCTTGCGGTCGTTCGCATTGATGGTTTCTTCCCTGACGGCCGCGCTTGCTACCCAATGGATACTCGACGGTTCTGCGGGCAAGTTGATGGCTGGCGTGCGGGACGAGGCGCGGGTACGCCATAAGATGGCTCGGGATATTCTGTCAGGACGATACGAAGGTGCCGGCGACGGGTTACATGTCTGGGTCAAATTGCCTGAGTACTGGCAGTCGCATCATCTAGCACGCGTTGCGGAAAAGGAGGGGCTGGCGGTGACGCCAGCGGAAGCGTTTTCGTTAAATGGCGAGTTTGATAACGCAATCAGAATCTCATTGGGCAGCATCAAGGACCGTCAGCGCCTGCATGCAGCTCTGAAGCGGCTGTCCCAGTTGTTGGCGCGCCGGCCAGACGCCTAAAACAGCGCCGTCATTTAAGACCTGAGTTCGCCGTCTCCTGTTCGTGTCAGTGAGCCTAGGTCGCTGTATAAGCGAGAAGCGCTGATTACGCTGTCGCCGCCTATTCCAGAGAACTGCATCCAGTTACCTGACACAGTCTTTTCTGGATTCTGAACAACAGCCATAGGCCATCCCTGAATTGCCGAGAAACGATGGCGCGTTCCCTAGGCCCGCTGGGACATTTTGTCCTCATGTATGGAAATTGCTTTTGCGTAGACTGCTTCTGACGGTGCGATAACACCAATTGCATGGCAGTCGGTGAAGCGTTCTCGCTGGCACCTGAACCAAAATAATTTCGGTATTCGCCTTTGTTATTTCGACTGTAGAAGTAATAAGGGATTTAAAAGAGAGGAGCTTAAATCATGGATTGGGTCCCTATCACCTTTGTTACCTTTAAATTTCTGGTCCTAGCCATTGGCATGTTCTATGCAATCAAGTGGCATTATGACCAAGGGAAGAAGGGTAAAGAACAGCAGAACGAAGCACGAGCGGTCCTACGCGCGTCGGGCAAGGCAGTCGCAATTTTTATTGTGGCACTCCTGATACTGGGCTCCATAACCTTTGCTGGCACTCAGATGCTCGGCCTGGACATGTCCTGACAGAACTAATATTCGAACAGGCATCGATGAAACGGTTTTAGTTACACGCTAAGAACACAAGCTCCTGACTGGCCGCTATGGGTCGAAAGCAGACGCTCCGGCAATTTAGAGATAACGTGGCAATTTGAGATGCGGCTGGTGGGCAACTTTGCTTTGCGAACTAGTGGCAACCTTCATGCGGACGGGGGTTTAGAATTCGTTGGCTTTTAATTCGGACAATCTCTTCTCCGTTCTAGTTACGAAACAATCTGAAATTAGTACGCTTTCCATTGTTCCACCTTCCACTTCTTTACCGGCTAGGGGACATTGCTTTTCTTTGTTTTTGATCCATTTAGTTTGTTGTCTCTTTAGCTCCTGCTTCTGGACTTCGTTAAGGTTCCTCATAAGCTCTTTATAGACTTTGTTAAGTTCCTTATCCGCAGCTTCAAATCTTAGACCGAGACAACTCATCATGTCTGAAGTGATCGAAGTATCTAATCCTTTGCAGATTTCATATTCCCCTTCCAGTGGAAGGTCGGGTTCCGATTGATGCTGTTCTTTTAAAGATAAGGCTGTGGCTTTTCGCTGAAGATCCGGAGTAGACGACTTGGAAGGAGAGGATGTTGCCGCCACCTCACTAAAAATATGCATGTAGGTCTTTTGCAGAATTTCACTTTTATACAAAATCAGCAAGAGAACAATCCCTCCTATCGCGGTCAACGCAATAGGAATAAAGGGCAGAATGGATTTTTTATTTGGGTAATAGCTTGGGTTCCCGGTTGGCGTTTGATCAAGCGGATGCTTGGTATTAGACGCTAGAACGGGATAAGATTCCGCTCCTTCATCGTATTGAACAACGTCATATATCGGCGTGCCACTTCTAATCTTTTCCAGATTAATTTTGGCATTTTCGTCTCGAGCTTTTTGGGCCAATTCCTTAGAGACGACGGCTTTACCTATAGGCATCAAAACAAGGCCTGCTAGCTTGAAATGCTGAATGCCGAAGGGGATACCCAAGATCGTGATGCATGCAAAAATCCCGAAGAATATATGGGCCAGCGCTAACCAAATACCAGCAAAAAGAAACCAAATGATGTTTCCGATTAATGCCAAAGGAGAAGTTCCAATGTCCTTTTTTTGCGTAAGTTCATAGCGATTAATTGCCTCTTTGCCGACTGGAGCTGCTGCCATTTCTGAGAGGTTCCAGCATGCTCGGCCAAAAGGAATTCCTATTATGGATAAAAACATTAATAGCGACGCTATGAGCCAGAGGGGCCACATAAACCAGCCGCCGAAGAATATGAACCAAACGAAGTTTCCAATTATGCGCATGTTGCCTCCGTAGCTTAATTATTTGTTCCACTGGAACGTATATTCCCTAGTCCATGCTCGTATCGGATTGCCATCGATCGTCCCAGGTGAGAATCCACAACCTTCGTAATATTCAACTGCTGCTTGTCTCAGGTTCCCAAGATTTAAGGAAGTATCTGAATTTTTTGTGAACGTAGTTCGAAGTACTCTTCCTTCCGGGTCAATCAAAAGTTTTAGTGAAACCGACGCTTCCCTCTCATGTTTTGGTATCCAAAAGCTCGGCTGCTTAGCTGGTTTGCAGTTGTGTTCTTTCGGGGTCGCCATATCTAAGGCCTCTTTTCTTTTTAGATCCTCTTCAGGCTGTTTTGCCACAGCTTCTCTATACGCTTTTTCATACTCCTGATTTGCGTGTTTCCATAAAACTTCCGAGTCCCGTTCTTTCAAGAATTCGGCAATTTTATTCAGCACATATGTTTGGCCTGTCTTGCTTGTAACTTGAATTGGGCCAGTCATCGCGTTCATTTCCCTAATCAGGGGAGATATCGATGCAAGTCCGGTATTGGGCGGCACAAAGAAAGTTGCGTTACCGTTATCGGAAACCTTAACGTCCAGTTCTAAGACGCTCGGCTTTTCTGAAGGTTGGTAGGCTGAAATGTGGAAGGCGCAACTAACGTTTCCGCTCGCTATACGTATCCCATTTGTAGTGGAGTCTGTAACTTTTAATTGCGTGCGTGGGATGTTGTAACGGTATGTGTATGGTTCAGGCAAGATATGAGCTGCCCCCACTTCTGCAGGGAGGTAAAACACTGACTCAGTTCCATCGCCTCGTTTTATTACCTTTCTTTGAATCTCAGCGCGGTATTTAACTTCATATTTTCCTGCCGGGAGAACCAGAAGCGACTCCAATTGAGGTTTGTAATCTCTACAGCTCTGAGCGTTAGCAATCGACGCTCCAAGCGCGAAGATGATCATCAAAATCTTAGTTTTCATTTTGTATCTCGACGTTTTAGGTTGTGTATCAATCATAAAAAATGCAAAAAACATATATATAGGTTGATTATAGGCAATATAAGTTGTTACGTGCAAATAGTCGTCGCCAGACCATAAAGGTTGCCTGTATAGGAGGGGCTGGTGATGACGAAAGAAGAATTAGTCAATCGAAAGATTGGTAAGACAATTGCTAAGAAGCGAAAAGTTGCGGGCTACACTCAAGAAGAAGTGGCTGAACATCTCGGGGTCGGCAACGAGGCTTTTTCTCGTATTGAGCGTGGAATCGTTAGCCCGGGAATCTACAAGCTCTATCAATTGGCAGATTTGTTTGACTGCCGTATCGAAGAATTTTTGATCGAAGGTAGTCGACGTCCCTCTGACCAAGCTGAATATATCTCGCAAATGTTGGCGAAGAACGTCGTAGCTGATCGGCAAATAATTGTGTCGTTAGTGGAAAATCTGTCTCGTCACCTGATACGCAAAGGTAAAAAAGACGATGATGAACTCTAGTCTAACGATTGACACGTCGATAAACATTCTTCCTTTAGCTGGAATCGATTTAATATTCTTCGGGTAAAAAGAGCGTTGTCGTTAATCTGTCAGCTTCAGTTATCACCCATATTCGTTTCCCTCTGATTTCGTACGCTGAAAAAATGCGATCGCCAACCTCTAAAGCGATCGTATTTGCTCTCCTGTCGTGTTCGTTTAGATTTCCCCAGTCGCCATATTGGTGCCGTAGAACTAATTCTGATGGCATTACACGTAATTCATGCAGAGTTTTAATCGCTTCTTTGGTGGCGCAAACGAGACCAACGTGAAAAAGCGGGCGAGCCGGGGGCCTGTCATAGATCGACATATGTTTTTTCCTAATGATTTTGGGAGAAGAGGACGAGGGCGTGGATTGCCTTCGTGCGACGGTCGCGATTACTTTGCGACGTCTCTGAACGTTTCAGCGCATCGCATACAAGCGCACGCAAAACACAGTATTAACTACAGTATTAATTCTTGATATTAGAAATAAATCGTTAAAAAACAATAACTTATAACAATTTTCACTATATTTGCGCGCTATGTCGAGCGCATGCTGCAATTCGCAAAATAATGTCGTGATTCGCCACCGTTGAAGAGTGGCGACTACCGAAGGCGTGTACGCCGGGGCGTTGTCAACGGACAGGCAGTGCCTTCAAGCGGCTGCGAATGCTGTCTTCGTCAATGACTGGCGAAGAACGACCATCTTCAAATTCGGTCTTGAACACGGAAATCGAGCGTACGAGTTGCAGCGTCTGTTCTTCCAGACTCTGTGCGGCGGCGGCGGATTGTTCTACC
>CABHPA010000082.1 GCA_902168245.1 Candidatus Melainabacteria bacterium | reverse complement strand
TGACTGTGCTGACCAGGAAAACCATGAGCATGGCCAAGCCATAACCCGGCGATGACTTCCGGGGTTTGGTGGTTATTAAGCTCTTTGCACGCATAAATGGTATTCCTGAAATGCCTTTCGGGGTATAGGTACTGCAAATGCTACTGGCGAAAGCGAATTTGGCTTTAAAGCGTATTGGAGGCTTCTGTTAAAGCGTTATGGCAATTGTATCGACCGCTTTTACAAAAACTGAATGTATTTCGCAAGCAGAAATTGATTCGGGAGTGCGGAGCAAAAGTGATCCACCCCAGGCACATTGCCTTCTCTGGTGTTAAAACACTCATCCCCTGCCTGGAAATCAAGGTTTTAACTGATTGGTTTTCAGGCAGAGGATGAGTGAGCGTGCGTCTGTCTGACGTTTAGCTGGCTTCGCGGTTTTTAAGCCCTTGTCGGAAGCGGTAACTGTCGCCGTTCATTTCCAGCAAATGGCAGTGGTGAGTCAGGCGGTCTGCCAGCGCTGCGGTCATGGCGGCATCCTTGAAGATGGAATCCCATTGTTCAAAAGGGAGATTGGTGGTGACAATGAGCGATTTCCGCTCATACCGGCCTGCAAAAATAGAAAACAGGAGCTTAGCTCCGTTCTCATCCAGGGCCAGATAGCCCAGTTCATCCACAATCAGCAGATCCGGCTTTTTCAGCCGGGGTTCCAGCCGACTCAGTTGGTACTGGGCACTGGTTTTCAGTAGTAAGGTCACCAGATCCACAGCGGTATAGAACGCCACTCGTTTCCCTTGCCGACAAGCTTCCATGCCAAGTGCGGTGGCCAGATGGGTTTTAACCGTCCTGGAATTGCCCAAGAGTACAATATTCTGGGCTTTATTCAGATACTCGCCTTGAGCCAATTTCAGAATCAGCGGCTTATTCAGTTGGGGAATAGCAGTAAAGTCAAAGTCACTGAGCGTTTTTCACTTGGAAAATGGGCTTGTCGAATACGTTGTTTCAGCGCATTTTGCTCTCGGGTCTGTACTTCCTGCTCAATCAGCAAGTGTAGAAACTGTTCATGGGTCAGATTTCCTTCCGCAGCTTGAGTGGCCAGCTTACAGTACTGCCTGAGAATATTGGGCAGGAGCAGTTTCTTTCAGATGGGTTTCCAGTAAAAGTACCTGTGGTTGGATCATACAAATACTCCTGAGTAGTTGGGCATATTGGGCAAGGTTGGGCGGTTGGACAGGGACTTGGGGAAATAGAGACGGCTCGGATTTTGGCGGTTTGGGAGGAAGCTCTTTTTTATTTGTGGCCCTGAAGTGCTGCTGAGCACCGGGTTTTCGTTCTAGGACTTTGGCATAATGTTCAAAACAGATGGATTCCTGGTACTTTCCGCTGAGCCTTTCGTGAACCGCATCTGTCTCAGTCTGAGTGGTGATTTCTACCCGATTCACAAAGGCTTTTAGCCAGAGCGTCTGATAGGCATATTGGCTGGGTACCGAGTAACGGCTGGTCTCAAACTGGACCAAAGAGGTCTTGCTGACTTTCACCGGAATCCCCCGGCAGCATTCTGGAGGAAACTGAGGCAACGGTAGAAAGTGAGGCTGTTCATGTTTCAACCGTTCACCCACCGTTTCCGTTTGGCGGGCCTGAGTATGGCTCAAATAAGCCTCACAGCGCTCCTTCAGCAAGGCGTAGTTCCGCCAGTGATTCCACTTCCGGAATGGGCATAAACAGGTTGTGCTGGACGAATTTCACCATATCTTCTACCCGGCCCTTTTCATTACCTCGGGCTGTCCAGAGCCGTAGCCTGAAAGGTATGACCCTACTATTGGAGCCGGTAGGCGGGCTTATAGCTGATTGAAGCGACTAGTATCTGTTGAAACAGGTCACAGAATCGGCGGTTAAATCGCCATGAAAATTCCTCCATGTAGCCTTGCAAGTGATTCACCGCATGGTGTGTTCCGTTAATGAAGCGTTTGGCATTGGAAATGAGTAGGTGTACCCAAGGCAGGTACTGGGCAGCATCTGAGGGTTTCTCCTGCTTGCAGGAAATATGTTCGTTGAAGTGCTCTCCCAGGCGGTTATGACTGGGATGAGCATCTGTGGCAATATCTGAAGATGGGTCAATCACGCTAACGGCTGCCGATTCCAGTGTTGCCGCCTTCATGTTCTCAACAACCTGGAATCGCACATACTTTGGGTGGCCGGTTTCCTCCTCCACGCTCACGGCAGCCAAAACGGTCGCATGCTCACCATTTTCAATGAAGACGGCCTCATCCAGCTCCACGAAGCCCTGGAGTAAATAGCGCTCATTGCGGGCGGTCATGGCTTGCTGAATCCGTTTCTTCATTCGAGCCGCCCGACGCGAATCCTTCATGCCAAGGTGGTGAGCCAATTGCAGAACGCTAATGCCTTTCTTGCTTTCGGTCACGAGATAGAGTGCCAAAAACCATTCCCGCAGTGACGTGTGAGAAGCCTGAAACATGGTCTCTGCGGTAATGCTACGCTGATGGTTACAATGTCGGCACTCGTAAGAGCGACGAGCACTCATATACCACGCTTCTTTTGAACCACAAGTTTCGCAAACATATCCGTCCGGCCAACGCAACTGAATGAGATACCACTCACACGAATCCTCGTCAGCAAATCGCTCCTGAAATTCAAGCAGATTCACTGGTTAAACCTCTTCTGAAAACACAAACCCCTTGATTATAATTCAACCGGCGTGAATGGTAGAGTCATACTGAAAGGCGTACGGATATGGATACAAAAGCGGCTGTCAAAGAGATACGCTGAGCGGAAGGCCACAAACCGTTCATTCTCTTCCCGGTTCCGGTCTTCCAGCATCTTTTGCACGGCTGCTTTCAGGTTGTCGTAGGTGAGTATGCCTGGAACGCCGCCCTAGAATTCAAAGGCATGGCGATGCCCCTGGAAAAAAGCTTCCTGCTTCATATTTTCAAAGGCTTCACAATAGAAGCTGCCGGAATAATTCAGAACCAATAACAGCACCTGGACTCGGCAAAGCCGACCAGCAATCATCACCCGCAACTCTTCAATCCAGTCCACTTGAGCCATCTCGCCCGGTTGAAACGCCAGAGGCAGAAACACTTCCCGAGGCTTTTGGCGCAACTGGGCTACCACTTCCAACACCCGACGGTACGAGCCGGGGAATTGATACTCAACGAGCATATTCCCTGCAATCAGAAGAAACCCTCGGATGCTGCCCAATACCTGCCTTGGGTACATGTTCATTTCCAATGCCAAACGCTTCATTAACGGAACACACCATGCGGTGAATCACTTGCAAGGCTACATGGAGGAATTTTCATGGCGATTTAACCGCCGATTCTGTGACCTGTTTCAACAGATACTAGTCGCTTCAATCAGCTATAAGCCCGCCTACCGGCTCCAATATTAGGGTCATGCCACTATCCCTTTTGGGAGCAGCGAACACCGCTATCTTGGTTTTGCCCACCCATGTGGCAAATATTTACAGATTCGCTGTGCGTCATTTGATCTACCATCATGCCATTCAGGTCGGCCGGCGTACCGGCGTTGTACTGAATAATATTCCGCATAGCAACCCGCATACTGTCGGATAAGTCATTAATTGTCGTGGCATGCATCTGCAAAAGAGTTTTTAACTCCGGGGGCCATGTATAATTAGCCGCTGCGGCAACCGCATACAAATCCCAGAATTTTTGCAACTCGGCGCCCTTGACACTGGTGTTGTTGCTCTTCATTCCAATGCTTTGCGCGGCCTCATAGCTGTTCGCATAAGTTGTCCCATCAATGGTGACAGGCGTTTTTTTAAACGCCGTAACGTCACTTCCCAGTTTTGTGCTGTATGTTTCCAGAAGCTTTTGAATCTCCGCAATGTGGTGGGCCTGATTTGCCAGCTTGAGCAGCGTATTGGCTTGCTCCTGAGTAATTTTTCCGCTCTCCAGCAATTGGTTTGCCATAGCGGTAAGGTTGGAAGCTAGCAGGTCCGTAGTGCCGTTGGCCCCAATGGTCTGAATGCTTTGCGCCACATCGGTCGGTAAGTTCAACGACAGTTGCTGCCCGTTTTTAAGGGTGATCACCGTATAACCTGGAGTAGCAGTGATGGGTGTAGGGCTTTTGGCCTCTGCTCCCGGCGAGGCAGCGGCAGGCGCCTTGGCAACCTGTACCGGCTTAGGCTTGCTAAGCATATTGACCAACTGGCTGGACAGGCTTTCCCTTAGGAACAGTAAACCGCTAATGCTGACACCCATGACCAATAAAGCGCAGAACGTATACTCAACTAAACTCTGGCCTTGGGGTCTCAACATTTCGGGTTGTCCTATGTTACAGCGAACCGTTTGCTGGCTGTTCTCAAACAGTTTCGGCAAAATAAGGGTAATACTTTAGCCTTTTTTACAAATATTTATTCCCGCCTATCAAAAATTTAAACGCTGCGGACTATGACCCTACCAATCAAGCCAGTTGAATTATAGTCAAGATTTTTTTGTTTTCAGAAGGGGTTTAATCATTGAATCTACTTGAATTCCAGGAGCATTTGCAAATGGCAAGTAAAAATTGACCCACTTCGGCGAACATATTTTGACCGACACTGTTGCAAATTTTGAGAAGAGCCGGATTTTCCTTTGTCGAAAATTGGTTAACTGGCCTCTTTTTGGAAATAAGCGCTCACTATTTTCATGACTTCGGCCAAAGCGCAGTCTCCTGACCTGCTCCTAATTTTTTAGACCAAAAGTATTTGGAGAACTTCCAGTTTTCACAAATTGTTAGAGTTTATCCCGTAAGTTTTTTGAGTTCCAACCAAGCTAATCCCAAGTACCAATATTGTTTGCAGCTGTATGGGTTTCTTTCATATCGGACGGTTAGCTTTCTAAATTGATCGGTTCTGGAAAAGGCTTGCTCCATGAGCCATCTGCCCTTGTAAATAAATGGTTTCGGCGTTCTTCTAACAGGCTGATTCTCAAACTGCCTGCGGGGAATCAGGGGCATCGCTTGTCGAGAGCGAATCTGGCGACGTAGTATTTTGCTGTCATATCCCCGATCGGCGGTCACATAGACGTTTTTGGGTATAGACGGTAAAATTGGCTCAATGGCCTTGTGATCACTTTGACCGCCTGCATTCAGTTCAAACGCCTGAATTTGTCCTTGTTCGTTGCACAGGGCCGTTATTTTGCTGGACTTGAACTTCCCTGCTTTGGAAATCTTGCCGCCCCCTTTTTGCCAGTCTCATGGTGGAATCAATATGCACCACAGCTTGAGCAGGATCTGGACAGCGGGTTTTACGGAAAAGTCGGTAAAATACCTTGGCTTTTTTCCATAGTTTAAATCGTCTGTGTACCGTTGATTTGGGTGGATATTCCCCTGGCAGTAATTCCCACTGACAGCCCGTTTTTAGCACATAAAGTATCGCTTCAAAGCACTCTTTATCCCGGCTTCTTGGTCTACCCATATGCTGCTCGGGCAAGAACCGTTGCACAAACTCCCATTGCTCCTGATTTAATCGAAAAACTGCCATCCCAAGTAACTCTCTAACTCATTCTTACAAGCACTAGCGTACCTCAAAAACTTACGGGATAACCTCTAGTACTACAGTCGTGAGTTAAGTTGGTATAAACTGGTGGGGTTATGGGGGTATAGAGGAGAGGCAGTAGATGAATCGGTCATCTTTACAAGACGACTTGGCGGTGTTGGTGAGTCGGTTACGCCCTTGT
>CABHPA010000081.1 GCA_902168245.1 Candidatus Melainabacteria bacterium | reverse complement strand
CGCCTTGCTGATCGCCTGCCTTTCCTGGCTGGTGGGGCCGGTTTCTCTGGCGCAGGCAGCCAAATTGCGGGTGAAAGACATTGCCCACGTCAAAGGCGTCCGCAATAACCAACTGGTCGGCTACGGGCTGGTAGTGGGTCTCAGCAAAACCGGCGACAAAAGCCGTTCCACCCAAACCAGCACCGCCAACCTCATCAACAACTTTAACGGCCGCCTGAACAACGACAACGACGTGCGTCCCACCAACACCGCCGCCGTCATCGTCACGGCGCTGGTGCCGCCCTTCGCCAAGGAAGGCGACCCGCTGGACGTGGTGGTTTCCTCCATGGCCGATGCCTCCAGCCTGGAAGGTGGCGTGTTAATCAGCACCGAAATGCGCGCCCCCAACGGCGAGATTGTGGCGCTGGCCCAAGGACCGTTGTCTACCGGCGGTACATCCGTCAGCGCGGGCGGCTCTTCCAAAAGAACCGCCATTACTACTTCCGCGCGGATTCCCGGCGGCGCCATTATGGAACGCGAAATCCACACCGAAATCGGCGATGAGGGCAGTATGGATCTGGTGCTGGATCGCACGGACTTTACTTTAGCCAGCCGCGTGGCGGAAGCCGTCACCAAAAGCGCAGGCCCGGCCCGCGCCATTGACGGCAGCACCATTCGGGTCATTTTCCCCGATCAGTACGTGGACAATCGGGTAGCTTTCCTTTCCAAAGTGGAAAACGTCACCGTGGACGCCACCGAGGAAGTGGCCAAAGTGGTGATCAACGAACGCACCGGCACCATTGTGATTGGCAACAACGTAAAACTGCTGCCCGCCGCAGTGGCCCACGGCGGCATTACGGTCAGCGTCAGCACCACCAACAGCGTATCTCAGCCCAACAGCCTGAGCCAGGGCGGGCAAACCGTGGGCGTCACCAATAGCAAAATCGACATCACCAAAACCAAGGGCAGCCTGGTGCAGCTTGGCCCCAACGCCACCCTGCAAGATTTGGTGGCTGCTTTAAACGCCTTGGGCGTAACCCCCAGCGATTTAATCTCCGTGCTGCAAGCCCTAAAAGCTGCTGGCAGCCTACAGGCCACCCTGGAAATCATCTAGATTTAATCCCCCATTAAAAAGGACGAGTGAGATGAACCCAATGGGCACCAGCATGCAACCCGGCAACCTGCAATGGCAGGGGCAGGCTGATGCGTCCAAGCTGCAACAGTTGCAGAGCCAGTACCTGCACCCCGGCAACGCCGACCAGAAAAAGCTGAAAAAAGCGGCCCAGGAATTCGAGGGCATTTTCGTGCAGCAAATGCTGGAAGCAATGGATAAGACCGTGGATCGCGAAAACAGCATTTTAAGCGGCGGCAGCGCCGAGCAGTATTTCCGCAGCATGATGAACCAGGAAATCGCCAAATCCATGACCAGCGGCCCTGGCGGCAGCGGCTTCGGATTGGCGGAAACCATTTATAAGCAAATGTCGCAAAACATTAAAACGGATGCAAACCAGGCCACCAGTGGCATTCAAGGACAAACCGGCGTTCAGGGACAAGGGAAAACAGGTGAGGTGAAATTCTAATGCGTATTGAATCCGGCACCCAATCCATCCAGATGCTCAAGGCTCAGCAGGCTTGGGAAGCCCGCCGCTCGGCCAAAACGGCCCCAGCCGCCGAACAGGTGCAAACTGCCAGCCCGGCGCTTGAAATTGCCAAACCAGCGCTCGATTCCACCCCGGCTACCGGCCAAATCCTGTCTCCCCAGTGGAGCCGCAAGGTGCAGGACATTCAACAGGTGGCCCAAAAGGCGGGATTTATGGGTGTAAGTGAACAAGACATCCGTCGCGCCTACACCCAAGGCGAAAGCCTGTTTGCAGACTACCGGGTATAAAGGAGAACCGACCTGATGACCACAGAAAGCCCCAATACCCT
The DNA here is from genome assembly GCA_902168245.1 of Candidatus Melainabacteria bacterium. Classification (GTDB taxonomy): domain Bacteria; phylum Cyanobacteriota; class Vampirovibrionia; order Vampirovibrionales; family Vampirovibrionaceae; genus Vampirovibrio. Next base: position 61,705 of record CABHPA010000081.1, on the reverse strand, counting down.
TCCCCTCCAGATTGGAAACGAACAACTGAACATGCTGCATGGCATTCTGGCGGAAGAAATCTGCCAATACGAAGCCGTTTCGGAAAGGCTGACCCGTAAAAGCCAGGTACTTGCAGCCAACAAACCCAAGCAACTAGCCCAGATCGATCGGGAATTATTGGCGCTGAGCCGCAAGGCCACCCAACTGGAACAGGAGCGCCAGCGAACCATGACCCAAATAGGTTGCCCCAACTGGAGCCTAACCGAATTAATCGCCCACTTGCCTCCCAAACAGGCGTCCCGCTTTACGCAGAGCCGTGAACGTCTGCGCCAGGCCGTTCAAAATACCGCCGACCTGAACCGGGACAACCGGGATTTGCTGGATCTATCGCTGAGATGGATTCAGGAAACCGTGGAAATCATCGCCAATGCGCTGGCCCCGGAAGGAGCCTCTTACACGGCGCAGGGCGGCAAGAACTCCACCCATAACACCAGCCAGGCAGCCTCACCGCTGCAATCGACCATCAGCCACTCCGCGTAGGTTCATCATCCGGCATTGGCTACCGCAACAAACGGGAAAGTGAAAAGGGACACCCTCCCTCAAGAGAGGCTAACTTATGATTACACCGGGATTTTTCGGCCTGTTCAACGCGCAGCGCGGCTTAATTGCGGCGCAAATCGCATTGAACACGGTCGGCCATAACATCTCAAACGCCAATACGCCCGGCTATAGCCGCCAGAGGGTCGATATTTCCCAAGCCCCTTCTTATGCCCTGCCCACTAACTTTCAGGATACGGCCAACCAGTTAGGGCAAGGCCCAACCGTCTTACAGATTACCCGAAGCAAGGACGCTTACCTGGACGGCCAGTACCGCCTTGCCAACGCCAAACTTGGCATGAACAGCACCGGGCGGGACGCATTAGGACAAGTGGAAGGAATCATCAGCGAGCCGACGCCCGATAGCTTAAACAATACACTGCAAACCTTTTTTGATTCGGCGCAAGAGATGAGCCTGCACCCGGAAAGCACCGCCACCCGAACCAGTTTTGTACAGCAGGCGTTGGACATGGTTTCCATTTTTCAATTGCAAGCCAACCAGTTTTCGGACTTGCGCAAAAACCTGGTGGGCGATCCGGTGGACACCAGCAGTTTCGCCACCAGCCAGCTTGCCGTGACCGTGTCCGACATTAACAGCAAACTAAGCGCGATTACCGACCTGAACAACAGCATTGTCAGCATTATGGCCACCGGCGCAAAGCCCAACGACCTGATGGATCAGCGGGACAAGCTACTGGATGACCTGTCCTCCCTGGTGGATATGAACGTGAAAAACTACGACAACGGGCAAATCGACCTCAGCATCGGCGGAATCACCATGATTCAGGGCGGCCACCAGATTGAAAGCCTGGAAGTGATTCAAAACCCCGGCCCCGCCCCGGTACCGGACGATGTTCCATCGCTGGTTCGCACCGTAACTGGCCAGGTGGTGCTGAACGATGGCGCCGGACAGGAAATTACCAGCGGCAAGCTGAAAGGCATTATTGATATGGGGGGGAACGACCCCAACATTACCACCATACGGAGCATACTGGGCAAGCTGGACACCTTGCTGAACGAGGTGGTAACCCAGGTAAACACCCTGCAAACCGCTGGCCGCGACGAGAACGGCAACCTCAGCCCGCCCGCCATCTTCCAGCAGAACGCGGCCCTGAACCCCGGCCAACCGCTGAATATTTTCCACTGGGAAGTCACTCCCGGCATCGTAACGGACCCTTCGCAGGTGGCGGCGGCTATTGATGACTCGACAGCGCCCAGCGGCTTTGCCGGGGTGGGCGACGGGAGAAACGCCACCGCCATGGCCCAGTTGCGAGATCAGACCTTTGCCGCGCTAGGCACCAACTTTACGGATTACCTGACGGGTTCAATCTCCAAGCTAAGCGTGGATAGCAGCACTTACCAGAACGCCAGCAAAATTCAGCAGAACCTGACCCAGTCGATTGACTTGCAACGCCAGGCCATGTCCGGCGTGAACGTGGATGAGGAAACCATCGACCTGCTGCGCTACCAGCGCGCTTTTGAGGCGACCTCCAAAACCATCAAGACGCTGGATGAAGTCACCCAAACCATTATCAATATGCTCTGAAGGAGTGGTTCATCATGGGTATCAATCGCATCACCAATTCCATTATGACCAATGAAGCCCTCAACCAGCTCGGCAACAACCTGTCGTCCCTCTCCGCCATGCAAAAGAAGCTGTCCTCCGGGCAAAACATCAACCGCCCGTCGGACGACCCCATCGGGCTGACCCGCGTACTGGATCTGTCCAATACCATCCGCACCGACGACCGCTATGCCGCTAACGTTCAGGACGCGTTATCCGAAGCCAACACCGGGGACACGGTTATGGGCAACATGGTCGATCTGGTTCAGCGCGCGCAGGAACTGGCCACCCAGGGCGCCAACTTTACCAACAACCAGGACGGCCGCAACGCCATCGCCCTGGAAATCGACCAGATCATCAACCAGTTGGTGCAACTGGGCAATACCGACATCAGCGGGAAATATATTTTTGGGGGCTTTAAAACCGACACCGCACCTTTTAGCCGTAACGGCGACGACATTACCTACAACGGCACCCCCACCACCGAAAGCTGGCAACGCAGCGTGGAAATCTCACGGGGCATCCAGCTGACCACCAACATTAACGGCGACGACCTGCTGGGACAGGTGCAAGTTACCGCTGCCGCGCCGCCGCTACCGGCCACCTATTCAGCCAGTTCGCACGGGCTGTTTAAAACCCTGATCGATCTCAAGCAGGATCTGCAAGCCAGCGGCGACCCGAACCAGTTGACTGAAATCCGAAACCGCCTGAACGAGCTGACCACTGACCTGAACACCGTACTCAGCAACCAGGCCATTGTAGGTTCCACTACAAACCGGCTGCAAGTCACCCAGGATCGGCTGGAAGAGCGAAAATCGATTTTAACCCAGCAGTATTCCTCCCTTCAGGATATCGATATGCCCTCGCTGGTGGCCAACATGAACCAGCAGCAGAACCTGTTTGAGGCTTCGCTGAGCGTAACCGGGCGCATTATGCAAACCAGCCTGCTGGATTATCTGAGATAAAACGGGCTGCTCCGCCAAACGGGAACATGTCGGGATGCTCGACATCTTTGCTGCTTATGTCCCCTGCAGAACCCGGGCGGAACGAATGGGTCGCCAGAAAATGCCTTATAACCGTTGCGGATCATTCACTTTTTGGAAGCGCGCCGCCTGCATCTTCGGTTACAATAAGGGGACATTCGTTAAGCTTCGAATCGAGTGACTCATGCGCAAAATCGTCTTTTCCCTCTCCCTGCTCGCCATGCTGGCGACATCCCCCTTGGGGCTGCCCGTGGCGCATGCCGCCAAAACGGTTCCCGCACCCTCATTGCATATTGAGGTGTCCAAAACCGACTTGCAGGACGCCACCGCCGTGCAAGAGGTTCTGCGCGACCTGATGGCCGCCTCCAACCGACACGAGATGGACGGGGTTCTCCGGCATTACTCGCCCAATTTCAGCAGCGGGGACAGCCTGAGCCTGAAAGACATTCGCGGCCTGATTCAAGACACCTGGAAAATGTTCCCCGACATTAAATACGATAGCCAGGTGCTGGAGATTCGCATTAACGGCGGCTGGGCCACCGTGGAAAGCATTGATACCGCCACCGCCACCGCCAAGGTAGATCCGGTGATCAGCAGCAAGCCCGGCACCATGAAAAGCCGCTCCCGCGGGATGCTGTACCTGCACAAGGTTGGCAAACAGTGGGAAATCGTGAGTGACGCCACGCTGTACGAAAAAGCCACCATTATTTACGGCCCGTTCGACAACGTGGATATTGACGTGGAAAGCCCGGAACAGGTTTTCTCCGGGGATGCCTACACCGCCAAGGTGAAAGTTGGCGTCCCTTCCGGCAACATTGCCTTTGCCACGCTGTCTCAGGAGCCTTTGACCTACCCTCAGCATTCCAGCAAAGATAAATTCCGCACCCTATCCACCGACAAAACCGATTTGGAGCGGATTTTCAAGGCCAATGCCAGCAACAACAACGAAGTGGTGACAGCGACCGTGGGCTTCACCGAAATTGGCCAGGACGACCAGGAACGCCCCACCATTAACCTGAAGGGCATTTTAACCGTCGTCAAACGGGTTAATGTGATTCCCAAAAGCTCCTTTCAGGAAGAAAACCCCGCCCAGCAAATTACCCACAGCACTGCTGACGGCAAAGTCAAAGTGGAACCGGCCTTACCATCCGGCTCCGGCGAAGATGACGACATGGGCGGCTCCAACCAGCCGGAACTGGAAACCCCACCGCAAGACTAACCTTTAAAAAAAGAACTTTCCGACTTTCATGAAACAAAACCCCAAATGGATACTGCTTTGCCTGACCTTAGGCTTCGCCCTGCTGGATCAGGCCAGCAAATGGGCTGCCAAGCTGTGCTTAACCCCCGTCCATTCGCTGCCCGTCATCCCCAATGTGTTCCACTTGAGCCTGGCTTACAACACGGGCGCGGCGTTCAGCATGCTCCATAACCAGCCCCAGTTGCTCACCGGCTTTACCAGCCTGCTGTTTCTGGCGTTACTGGCCTACGGCCTCTCCCGGCGGCAGTTTTACAAGGGGGAGCTACCCGCCATGGCCCTCATTTTAGGCGGGGCGCTGGGCAATCTGCTGGATCGCATCTTCCTGGGCCATGTCACCGACTTTTTAGATCTGATCGCCATCCGCTACCCAATCTTCAACGTGGCGGACAGTTTTATTTTCTGCGGCGTTATTCTGCTGGCCTATACCCACCTGAAAGGCCAGCCGGAAGCCCAAACGCCCGAACCGCCGCTGGCCCCTTCCCATGAATCCAGACAGAACCCCTGAAAGCCTAGCGCCCACCCGTCATCAGGTACTGGTTGGCGAGGAAATGCAGGGCGAACGGCTGGACAAGTTACTGGCAAGCGAGCTGGAGGATTACGCCTTGTCTCGTGAACGACTCCAGGCGCTGATTAAGGAAGGCCGGGTCACAGTCAACCAAAAGCCGGAAACCAAGCCTTCTTTCAGATTAAAGGAAGGCGATGCCTTGTGCGTGGAAATACCGGACGCCCAGCCCATCGCGCTGGAAGCCGAAGCCATCCCGCTGGATGTGATATACGAAGATGCGGCGCTGTTGGTGGTGAACAAGCCCAGCGGCATGCTGACCCACCCCACAGGCCGGGAGCGGCATGGCACCCTGGTGAATGCCCTGCTAGCACATTGCGGGAGCAGCTTGTCAGGCATTAACGGCATGATTCGCCCCGGCATCGTGCATCGACTGGATCGGGAAACTTCCGGCCTGCTGATGGTGGCCAAAACGGACGCAGCGCACTTTCATTTATCCGCCCAGCTCAAGGAAAAAACCGCCCGCCGCGATTACCGGGCCATCGCCCAGGGTCAGTTCAGGGAGGATCGGGGAACCGTGGACGCACCCATTGGCCGCAACCCCAAAAACCGGGACAAGATGGCTATTATGCCCGATGGACGGGCGGCAGTCACCCACTGGCAAGTGCTGGAGCGAATCGGAGACAAATATGCCTTGCTGCAACTCAGCCTGGAAACAGGGCGCACCCACCAGATTCGGGTGCATATGAGCCACCTGGGGCATCCGCTGCTGGGAGATCCGCTTTACGGCAGCGGCATTGACAAAGTGATTAAACTCAAAACCCAGGGACAACTCCTGCAAGCCTTTCGGCTCAGTTTTACGCATCCCCTTACCGAAGAGCGGTTAACCTTTGAAATTCCCCAGGATCCTGAATTAACCAGGGTTTGGCAATGGTTATCGGAACTTTAAACTTAACAATAAAATTGAAAGATCAACCGATTTAAGGCAAAATGAGGTTTTAAATCCTGTCGGGCAAAATCGCTTCGACAAGATGGCAGTGCCCCAAGTTAAAGCGGAACACGATGCTAAAAGCCCAGCGATTGCTACTAACCATCGTCTCGATTGTTTTTCTGGCCTCAACACTCAGCTTGATTGTCCAGAATGTCTCGGCTGAAGTGCCGGTTCAGTTCCTAGCCTGGAGCCTGCCGCAGGTTTCGTTGGGTTTGTTGCTGGCCGTGGCAAGCCTGCTGATGGGTGGCGGGATTCTGTTAAGAATGTGGGATCAGATCCTGACGCTGTCGGATCAGAAAAAACGAACCAGCCGCGAGCTGGAACGCAGGGATGTCTCCAAGGAAGATGCGGAAAGCAAGGTAAAAGTGCTGGAAAGCAAGGTTCAAACCCTGGAAAAAGCCTTGAGCGAAGCCCTGAAAAGCAACCAGCCCCGTTAACATGCGTATGAGAGAAAACCACTGAGCCATGCAGGCTATTATTGAACTGACAGGCAAACCCGGCGCGGGCAAAACCACCCTGGCCAACATTCTGGGAGAGGAACTGACACCCACTTCCGTTTTATTTATCGACGCCTCGCCGGATCAGAAGCTCACGCTTATTTTGGCGCCCGAACCGCCCCAGCTAACGCTAGGCAGACTGTTTGGGCAGCGTCCTGAAGCCACCGGCTCGCGGGAGGCGATTGACTGGGCCTTCCACGACCTGACTGTGGGCGTGGGCGAGGAAAACGAACTGCTAACCGTCGGCAACCTGCCCGAGGAAATCGGCATTGCCGACAAGGACAAGCTGCGCTATGGCCTGAACCGACTGGCAAAAACATACGATTACGTGGTGATAGACGGATATCATCCGCTACTGCGTCAGTTATTGCCGGAAGAACAGATTCGAGCGGTTGAAATCGTGACGCCCCAAGGACTCATCGACTGGCAGCCCCCGCAGGAAGGCGAGGTATTATACACTCCGGCCCTGATTTTAAACCGATACCAGGATGAAACCCTTCCCCCAACGCTGGATAACGCCCTAACCCAGCGCCAGGTCAGGCTAATTGGGAAAGTCCTCCCCTACCCCACTGCGGAAGACCGGATTCGCCACTTACCGGACGATTTTAAGAATTGCCTGCTGAAGCTGGATATTCCCTTGAATCTGGGTTCTTCTTGAAGAAGGACACGGATCTGGGTTCAAAAGCCTTTCGCCCGCAAGGCAACAGAAGCCTTCGTCCGGTTTTTCTGATAGAGACATGACGCTATCCCTGTTATTTCTGATTGCCTATTTCGCCATCCTCCTGATGGTGGCCCGCTTCTTTTCCCGGCGGGTGGAAAACCTGAAGGATTTCTTCCTGGCGGGGCGAAGCCTGGGCGCGTTGCCGGTGGCCCTGACCTTTGTGGCCTCCTGGTTCGGGGCGGCCTCCACCATGGGTTCTATCAACGCCTTTCACGATCAGGGACTGAGCGGCGCGTGGCAAATTGTGATTCCCTCGGTGCTATCGTTTATCGTCATCACTCTGTTTATGGCCAAGCCGGTGGCCCGGCAGTCTTTCATGTCGCAGCCGGAGGCCATTGAGGCGCACTACGGCAAGGCGGGCCGCCTGCTGCTGGCGCTCATCATCATTGCTTCCACCACGGTGCTGATTGGGTCGCAAATGGTGGTGGCGGGCAAGTTCTTTCAAATGGTGTTCGGCTTGGACATTACCTGGGCCACCGTCCTCAGCACGGCGGCGGTGGTCAGTTACGCCATGTGGGGCGGGTATTTTACGGTGGTCGTCACCGATATTACGCAGGTGGCCTTTATTACGGTGGGCTTTTTAATTTTGCTGGCCTTCACCGCCACACACGCCGTGCCGGATGCCACCGCCTGGCGGCATTTTTTAGCCAGCCAACCCGCCCGGTTCTGGGATATTGCGCATGGCTGGCGGCACAATATCTTTCTGACATTCACCTTTGTGCTGGCCTGGTGCATCGCTCCGGAAATGTGGCAGCGCATGTCCTCCACCCGCAACCCGGACTTGGCCTTTAAAGCCGGATGGCAGGCCACGCTGATGATGGCTTTTCTGTTTTCCATGATTATTGTTATCGGCTTGCTAAGCGCCCAACTCATCGGCAAAAACGAGGCTGTGCTGATTGCCCTGGCTCAGCAGATACCGCACCCGCTCCTGAGTGCGCTGGTGCTACTGGGCTTTTTATCGGCGGTCACTTCCACCATGGATTCCTCCATGAACATTGGCAGCCTGACCCTGACCCGCGATGTCTATCAGGGCTTTTTTCGCCCCAACGCCTCTAACCGGGAACTGTTATGGGTGGGTCGACTGGCCACCGTGCTGATTGTGCTGCCCGCCATGGCCATTGCGCTGTATTACCAGGATTTAATCAAGATTTTGTGGATTTCCGCCGATATTTACGCTTCCAGCATGTTTTTCCCGGTGGTGGGCATGCTTTATCTCAAGCGTCCGGGCCGTTGGAGCGGGATTTTAGGCATGGTGTGCGGCGCAAGCGTGGTGTTCATCAGCGCGTTGATTCAAAACCATGTGCTGCCCAACTGGCTTTTATGGCCCGATTGGCCGTATTCCACCCTGCTGGGGGTTGGGTGCAGCGGTTTAGGCTTTGGCGTTGGCTACTGGTTTTTGCAGGACACCAATCCCCCCAAGCTAGCAAACACGGCAGAGCCACCCATTCCCTCTATCCAAGCTACACCCTAGCGCCAGGGCAGGGGCATCATGGGATTGTTGGCTCCATAGGAGAAATTCCGGGCGAAGTATGGCCCCATCGGCCGGGAAAAGCCTTGCGCACCGGCCATGTAATCCAGCACGTATAGCTTGGGCGCTTGCCAGCCCTGCCAGGTATGCGGCACTTCCAGCGGCGGTTGGGCAGGGCGGGCAGCTGGCCCCAATAATCGGTTAATGCCCCATAACATCAAGGTAAGGCTACCCAGGTAGGCAGTTAAGACGCCCGTGGCGTAGGCCGCCGTTTTACCCAACTTGGGAACGCCGTCCGGCACCAGATTTTTGTCCACCCAGCTTTGGATCGGCCCGAAAAGCCAATGGTTATTCTTACCGCCTATCGCTATATCGGCGCGCTTTTGGCGAATAATACCGTCCATGGCCCCATCTACGGAAAATTTACCGGGGGAGGTAGCCATTTTGGCCAGATGGGAACGCAATTCCTTCTCACTGAACGAGAGCACCTCGCCCCCTTCCCGCTTCAGGAACTTGCAGATCAGGTCGGCGCTCAGCATGGGACGCAAAATAGCAAACCCCAAAAAGCTGGTAGCCACCCCGCCCACGGTCATGGCAATCTGCTTGGTGGCGGCATCCATTTTTTGATCCCGGTCAAAACCCAGGTTAATGCCGCCACGGGTTAACTCGCCACCGCCAAAATAGCTCAGCAGGCCAATGGTACCGCTGACCAACTGGCGACCGACTTCGTTAACTTGCAGGTTATACTTTTGCAGCAGGGTTTTATCCGGCTTGCCCCGCAGAAACCAGTAGGTAATGAGCGGGGTGACGATATTGGTGGCGACCGGGGCCAGGCCGTTCAGCCAATAGATAAAGCCCGCCTGGGCAGGCGAAAGGCGGCCGTTTACAGTTTCAAGGGATGACATCGGTGTTTTCTCCGTCGGCATTGCCTCACCCGGTCAATTGGGAGAGTGGCCGACCAATGAAGTAAAGCACTTTGGAGCAAAAAACAAAAACGATATAATGAAAATATCGCACTATGGCTTTGAGCGAGCCTGTTGAATTTACTACACACACGATAGTGACACAACGATCCCGGTTTTGGCGTTCGCCAGGGTTTGGGATATGATAACGGTTATCTAGAGCCTTCCATAAAAGCGGATTCCCCCTCGGCCGATTTTATAGAACGCTTAACAACACACCGATAAAACTGCTAAAAAATAAAACCCCAATAAAAAAGGATACCGCCCTTGAGTCCCTCAGCCACCACCCCTCGCCTGATTCGCGCCTGCCGCAAGGAAACCCTGGATCGCCCGCCGGTTTGGCTGATGCGCCAAGCGGGACGCTACATGCCGGAGTACCGGGCCATTCGGGAAAAGGTGGGCTTTCTGGAACTGTGCAAGTCGCCGGATTTGGCGGCGGAAGTGAGTTTGCAACCCTATCATGCCTTTGGCATGGACGGGGTGATCATGTTCTCCGACATTCTGATTCCGCCGGAAGCAATGGGAATGGAAGTGGTGTTCGGCGATGGCGGGCCGTCTTTCCCCAACCCCATTCAATGCGCCGCCGATGTGGATCGATTGATTATTCCCGATCCGGTTGAGAAAACCGGCTTTGTAATGGACGTTTTGCGCAAGTTGCGCTCGGAACTCGCCTCCAGCCCAGATACGGCGCTGATCGGTTTCGCCGGTTCCCCATGGACGCTGGCGACTTACATGATTGAAGGCGGCGGAAGCCGTCATTTCGCCAAGATTAAGGGCATGATGTACGAAGCGCCGGACGTGCTGCACCGCCTGTTGGGCAAACTGGCCAAAACGGTGACGTTGTACCTGAACGCCCAGATTGAGGCAGGCGCGCAAGTGGTGCAGTTGTTTGACACCTGGGGCGGCATTCTATCTGAAGAAGAGTACCGCCGCTTTATTCTGCCCTATCATCAGCAGATTATCAGCAACCTGAGCCACGATCAGGCGCCGGTCATTTTGTACGTGAATAACAGCCGGGGCTTGTTGCCGCTCATGGCGGAAGCCGGGCCGGATGTCATCAGCGTAGACCCGCTCACTTCCATTTCCAACGCCAGGGATATTGTGGGTTCCCGCTTCGCCCTGCAAGGCAACCTGGATTCCACCGCGCTTTTCTGCCCGCCGGAAGTGCTGAAACCCATGGTGCAATCGTTGTTGCGCGAAGGCGGCAACCAGGGTTACATTTTCAACCTGGGACATGGCATTTTACCGCCCACCCCAGTGGAAAACGTTCGCCTGCTGGTCAACCTGGTGAAAGAAAGCGCGCTCGCCCACACGCCCTAAGCCCAAAACAGTTTTCTCTCCCTTTCGGATATAACGATGGATACGCAGGACATGCCCACCCCTCCCGTTACCAAAGCACTTCTGCAAAAGTACAATACCGCTGGCCCGCGTTATACCAGCTATCCTACCGCCCCGGTCTGGCAGGACAGTTACAATGCCGATGTCCATGAGCAGGTGGTTCGGGAAACCAACCGCTTAACGCAGCCTAACCCGCACCCGCTTTCCATTTACGCGCATTTGCCCTTTTGCGAGCAACGCTGCCTGTTTTGCGGCTGCAACGTGGTGATTACCAAACAACGCGATCAGGCCGAAAAATACCTGGGCTACCTGTTTAAAGAGATGGAAACCGTCGCCGGGTGGATGGATCGCTCCCGCCCGGTGGTACAGTTCCATTGGGGCGGCGGTACGCCCACTTATCTCTCGGAAGATCAGATGGAACGCCTGTTCCGATTCCAGACCAGCCTGTTCACGCTAGCCCCCCATGCGGAAGTGGCGATTGAAGTCGATCCGCGCGTTACCACCCTATTGCAACTGGATGTATTAAAAGAACTGGGCTTTAATCGCATCAGTTTGGGGGTGCAGGACTTTAACCCGCAGGTGCAGGAGGCCATCCACCGGGTGCAGCCGCTGGATATGACCGCCCGCACCGTGGAGCATTGCCGCAAGCTGGGCTTTGAGGGGCTGAATTTCGATTTGATTTACGGCCTGCCGCACCAAACCGTGGAAAGCTTTGAAAAAAGCGTACAAGAAGTCATCGCCCTCAGCCCCGATCGCATTGCGCTGTACAGTTACGCACATGTGCCGTGGCTCAGCCCGCACCAGAACCAAATTCCCGAAGCAGCGCTGCCGGAAACCGAAACCAAATTCCGCATCCTGCAAACCGCCCTCACGTTACTCACCGAGGCCGGGTATTTGTACATCGGCATGGATCACTTCGCCAAACCGCAGGATGAACTGGGCCAGGCGCTGCAAACCGGGGCGCTGCACCGCAACTTTATGGGCTATACCGTACAGCAGGGCCATTTACCCAGCGATTTGTACGGTTTCGGGGTCAGCGCCATCAGCGGGCTGCAAGGGCACTTCGCGCAGAACTGGCGCAAGCTCTCCCAGTACTACGAGGCACTGGATGAAAACCGGATTCCGGTGATGCGCGGCTACGTGCTGAGCGATGAGGATCGGTTGCGCCAGCAGGTGATTCTGGGCATTTTATGCCAAGGGCGCATAGATTACGGGCAGTTGAATGAGCGGTTCGGCATTGACTTCAAAACCCACTTCGCCGATGCCTTGACCCAACTGGCGCAAATGGCGCAAGACGGGCTGGTGGAATTGCAGGAAACTGGCATTAGCGTTACACCGGTAGGCCGTATGTTCAGCCGCAACATTGCCATGCCGTTCGATGCCTACCTGTCCAAAATGGGCGGCGACAAACCCACTTTTTCCAAAACCGTTTGATGCCTCTAGTAAGGAAGGTGAATCCATGAGTTCCACAACCCCCAAAACCGGCATCCTGCTTCTGAACATGGGCGGCCCGGACAGCCTGGAAAATGTGAAACCGTTTTTGTTCAACCTGTTTTCCGATCCGGATATCATTCGCCTGCCATTTTCCAACGTGCTGCAAAAGCCCCTCGCCAACCGCATCGCCACCAAGCGCGAAAAAGAGGCCCAGGAAAACTATGCGGCCATGGGCGGCGCTTCGCCCATTTTGGCTTACACGCAAGGCCAGGCAGAGGCATTAAAGGCCGAATTGGCCCAACGCGGCTACGGCGAATTGAACACCTACATTGCCATGCGCTACTGGCACCCGTTTACGGAAGCCGCCGTGGATGAAATTGTGCGGGACGGCATTGAGCGGTTGATTGTGTTGCCGTTGTACCCGCATTTTTCGTATACCACCACCGGCAGCAGCCTGAACGAGCTAAAGCGTGTTCTGGAAGCCCGCAATATTCAACCGGAACTGGCCGTGATTCCGTCCTATTTCGATCATCCCACCTATCAGGCCGCTATTGCGGACAATATTCGCTATTCGTTGGAAAACGACTGCTGGACTTGCCCGCCGGATGAGGTGCAACTATTATTTACCGCCCACAGTCTGCCGCTAAAACATATCAAGCGCACCCAGGATCCCTACCCGGAGCAAATTTACCAGACCGCCCACAGCATCGCCAAAACCTATTTCCCCAACAACCCGTGGGACATTTCCTACCAGAGCCAGGTGGGTAAAATGCCGTGGCTTGGGCCTTCTACCGATGGGGTGCTGAGTTATTTTTCCGGCAAAAAAGTGGATAACATCCTGATGATCGCCATCAGTTTCGTATCGGATCACGTGGAAACACTGGTGGAAATTGACCGGCTGTACATTCCCATGGCCAATGAGTTGGAAATTAATCACTGCCACCGCGCCCCAGCCCTGAACACCAACGCCGCGTTTATTCGCGCGCTGGCGGATGTAACGGCGGAGCAACTGGAAAAAGCGCAAAGCGGCCCGACGCAGTTCCCCACCTTTCCGGAATTGCTAAAGGCGCAGGCGTCGTCTTAACCCATGCCCAACTCGTTGACGGCTGAAACCATTGTCATCGGCGCCGGAATCAGCGGGTTAACCGCCGCCTACCGACTGCACCAGGCCGGGCATACTGTTCGGCTTGTTGAAGCCGGGCTGCATCCGGGGGGGCTGATTCGCTCCCACCTGGAGGAAGGTTTTTTAACCGAAGCGGGGCCAAATACGTTTCCCAATACGGCAACGGAAATACTGGAACTTTGCCAACAACTGAAAATACGCCCCAAGGCCACCGATTGCAAAGCCGCCAAACGCTACCTGTTTTTAAAGGGCCGTTTAATTGCCCTGCCCCAAAAACCATGGCAGGCGATCACCACCCCGGCGCTATCGATTGGCGGCAAGCTGCGCCTGCTGCAAGAACCGTTTAAACCCAGAACCCAAACCGAGGATATCAGCGTGGGGGCGTTTCTGGAAAAGCGACTGGGTCGCGAAGTGGTGGACAACTTGGCCGATCCGTTCATCAGCGGGATTTATGCCGGAAACGTGAATGACCTGAGCCTGCCTGCCGTGTTTCCCAAATTATGGCAATGGGAGCAAAGCGCCGGAAGCCTGCTGAAAGGCATGCGACAAAGCAAAAAAAAGAAGACCCAAAGCGTAGTTGAGCGGCAACCCATGCGGCTTTTCAGCTTTACGGGCGGATTGGAGACATTCACGCAGGAACTCTATCGGGCGTTGCCGCCAGAAAACTGCCTGTTCGGGCAAAGCGTGATCCATATTGAAGTCACTGAAACCGGCTATAAACTGCAAACCCACCAAGGCGAACAATTCACCTGCCGCCATGTCGTGCTGGCTATTCCGGCCCATAGCGCCGCAGCACTACTCAAAACCCTCAGCCCGGACGCCAGTCATGAACTCGCCCAGATTCATTACAACGGCCTGGCAGTAGTGCATTTCGGCTTCAACCGGGCGGATATCCCACACCCGCTGGACGGGTTCGGCTGCCTGATCCCGCGCCGGGAAAAACTACCGTTGTTAGGCGCGATTTGGGCCAGCAGTTTATTTCCCACCCGCGCGCCGGAAGGACAGGTTCTGCTGAGCAGTTTTATCGGCGGGGCGCATCACCCGGAAATTTGCGGCTGGCATCCGCCCAAGATTGAACACTTGGTTTTAGACAACCTGCAACGGGTGTTCAAAACACGGGAGCCGTTGCAACCTACCTACAGCCAGACCATTATTTACAACAAGGCCATTCCCCAATATAACCTGGGGCATCTCGCTAAAATGCAGGCCATTGAAAACGCCCTGCAAAAACATCCGCATATTCATCTGTGCGGGAATTACCTGCATGGCATTGCACTAAATGAATGTGTTAAATCTGGCCTTGCGGCGGCGGAAAGCATTATTACGCCTTTAAGATAGTTTTCTGTAAATCATCAATCCAAGCGGCTTCTTCCAATGAAATCCCATAGAGTTGATAGACCTGCCGGTTCAGTCGATCCAGTTGCTCTTTCTGTTGGTGGATAGGCGTTTCAGGATTTGAAAGCGAGCGAGACAATTCAGTTAATTGCTGATGCTGATCCACCGTGACGGAAAGCGGTTTTGGAAAAACCGCAAGCACCTCTTTATCAATTTGCAGGCGATGCCCCTTGCGCTTTTGCTTATAGAGCCAGAACCAGGCCAGTCGGGAATTGAGGATGGCGCATACAAAATCAGAATCTAACGTGGCAGGGCGAATACTATAAAAGCCCTCGTTCACATAAGCCGGAACAGATGTTACCGCAAAGGCAGGCACAACCACCTGACGCGGGCAAAGAATTTTCCGCTCGTCCTCAAACCAGACGGCTTGTCGAGCGCGATGCAGGCCATACGGCGCAAAGTCAGAGGTGATAACGGCTTGAAAGCTTGCCAGGTGGGCTCGCAAATTTTGGAAGATCGCAGGCTGTTGCTCTATGGCCTTTCTGTTTTGCAAATCGCTGTAAATAATCTCAAAATCCGGCGGGCGACCGCCAAAACCCAAAAACGGTTGAAACCCCGTAGGTTGATAGTAAGGCTTCAATAACCGACGTTCTTCATCATTCAGTTGCAAGCGGCAAATTTCGGAGGCGTCCAGTAAAAAAATACCCGCATCTTCCGGAAGCGATTCCTGTAGGGGAAGTGGCAGTCGATGCCGTTCCGACTTTTTGAGACGACCTTGCGGAATGACCATGCCTTGTTGAATCTCGTGTTTTGCCAGCAAAGGCGGCGAGGCGGAAAGCCTCTGTAAAAGGGCCACTTCGAGTGAGTGACCATATAGCAGCTTGCCGGATTTTGGATCCAGTGTAAAAGTCAGTTCCTGTAGTTGTGATGCTTCCATAGGTTTCTCACCGGAGCTGACCATTCCCAAAGTGGTTGGGGGGGAATATTCTCCAGATAAAGCTTGCTGGGCTGAATCCGTTTTTTGCCAAATGAGAAATGAAGTGTGATGCCCCGGCGCGTTCTTGAACAGGCGGCTATCCTGCAACGCCCAGAATTCCCGAATATGCCCGCATTCCCACAGAGAAGCCCTCAGAGTGGCGCTGCTGGCCCGTTGAGTCCAGTATTCCGGCAGCACATAAACCAGTTGCCCATTGGGTTTCACATATTGAATCGCCCATGCCAGAAACGCGTCGCATAAATCCATTTTGGGTTGATAATACGCCAAAGCCTGATGCTTCATCGCTTTAAAACGTTCGGACTGACGGCGCACTTGCGAGATGTAAGGCGGGTTGCCCAGAATAAAATCCCAATCGCTTACATCCTCAAAAAGCTGGCCCTGCAAGGTATCGCCACACAACAGATGAGACTGGAGACCGTGCAAATCCGGGGATGCCATTTCCCCATCCAACCTGCTGGCCCATTGCGCCAACCGCAATCTAGTAATCAACACGCTCACCGGGTCGATATCCACCCCGTACAGTTGATTACAAACCGCGTACCGAGCGGGCCGGTTAAACGCCAGATGCGTATATTTTTCGCCGATTTTGCCGTAAAAGTCAGCCAGCAACTTCAACGCTTCCACCAGGAAAACCCCCGTACCGCAAGCCGGATCAATCACGCGCAATTGATGGACAGCTTGCAGGATTTTTTGCGCCGCTGGCAATGAACCGTCCCGCATATATTGATGGATGTCCGCCTCAATCTGGGTTAAATATTGCCCCAATGATCGGTTGGTTAAATAAGCAGCCGCTGCAACCGGCGTATAAAACACGCCCGTTTGGGAATGGCCTGTTTTTCGTCGACGCTTTGCCAGTTTTTCCTGAATCGCTTCGTATTGCAACACCCAGTCATCGGTAGGCAGGGCCGCCAGTTGGGCCGCACCCCGCAGGGTTTCGCCGTCCCAGGCTGGGCCAAGGGACTCATTATGAACATTCAAGGAGGCCAGCAGTTTTCCCCACGCCAGGCGGGAAAGCTCCGGCAATGTTTCAGTTGCGCTAACAGTATTAATCGTTCCCGACATACCCTAATGCTATACCAAGCCGGTCGGGAAGAAAAGCCTTCCCGCACCGGGTTTGAAAAATGAAGAAAAAGAAAAATGATGAGAACGGAGAGCGAATGTGTTCTCATCAAAAGGAGAGGGCGAAATTAAAAATGAACCCAGCTATATCCCAGAGAGCAGATTCCTCATCCCTACCCAGGGAATCTGGCTTGAGACAGGCAATACCACACCGACAGCCGGCACATAGAGAGCGCAAATGTGATCGGCGCCTTTTTGGTTGTGGATTGTTTGATTCTGTCTCATCTCTGATCTTCCTTCTACCTACTTTTCCACCACTTCCTACTCAATTTTCCCTAGTGTTATGTCAAACCTTCTACTCAACAAATGTAATGCCTAACCGAATTTTTTTATTCGCTGAAAACAAATCCGCTGAATTGGCTAGCTGGCGATTTCAACGCCCGGCAAGGTTTGCTTGGCGGCATAGTCGCGCACTGCCTCGGATTTCATTTCAACCGGCTCACCCACGAACAGGGCATAAATTTCAGACGACACTTCGTCATACATCAATTCATAATCCACGGCCGGTTTCACTTTGGGCATCGGCACAGAGGTGGACACAAATTGCAGTTCAGTGTAAACCAAAGACTTGGAATTAGGCATGTTACTCATGACAAGCTGGGCTCCTCTACTAACTTCTTTTTACATCTACTACCTGACAAATCTCAGAATAATTTCTTTTCAGAAATAAAATCTACCGACAAACTTCTCTACTGATTTCATAGTACACCATACAAAAATAAAAACAATAGACTGAGTTGGAGCTTCGTTCTCCTTGCCCTGCCCCAAATATCATGTCCATTTAAGTCATATATCTACATGAAATTAAATATGGATATTATTTCCTACCCAAGCCGCTATTCTGGTAACAGTTGTTCACTTAACAAGCGTTAATAATTGTATTACCCCCTGACTGGACTCACTCCTGAGACAGCAACTACGCAGCATTAACCGGGGCATTTCAGCACTCAAACGCCAGAAACGGAGCAGGCAGCCTGGAAAATTCCAGACTGCCTGATGAGCACTTGCAATTTTTGTAGACTTTTAAAATATGGGCTTAGTAACCGCCTCCACCGCCGGCTGCGGCTGCGGGAGCTTTTTGAACTACCGCCGCGGCATTGCCCGCGTTTCCGGCATTGCCTGCGTTGCCCGCATTACCTGCGTTTCCGGCATTGCCTGCGTTACCCGCGTTCCCGGCGTTGCCACCGACAGCTTTGGGAGTGGCCAGACTGTTGGAGAATGCTCCGGCGCCACCGCCCCCAAGCATTGCTTGCAACAGCGGCATAATGGCTGATAGCAACTGAAGGATCATGCCCATCATGCCGCCCGGGGCTCCCGCCGCTAGTGGTGATGGTGCCGCCGCAGGGGAAGGCGTCGCTGCCGCTTTGGCGCCACCCGCGTTTCCGGCATTGCCTGCGTTTCCGGCATTGGCTGCATTACCTCCTTTATCTGCCGCCGCAGCTCTATTAGGATTGCCATTCTCAATGCTTGAGGTGAAGTCTCCGGCCTGAATCGCATCAATGGCCCGTTGATATTTTTTATCGTCCTCAACGGCGTCCTTGTCATTACCCTGAAATACATCTTTCAAAGTAAGTGCGCTATTTGGGGCACCAAGTGCTTCACCAATCGCACCGATCGTTTCCACATCGTTTTGGCCAACACCTGGCTTGTTAGCCAAGTCTTTAAAGCCTTTATCTATTAACAGTTGCTTCAATTTGCCGTTATTGTAGTTACCACCCGCATTTTTATACCGGGAAGCAACCAACAGGAACGTTTTTTGAGGGCCATCCGGCAGGTTTGCCAAGTTTTGTACGGCACCCGGCATTTGATTCGGTTTTAATCGACCACCTGCCAAGAACTCAGCAGCGTAACCGGTTACGATACCGCCTCTGAGTCGTTCGCCACCAAAGCCCTTTTGTTTCGCTTTATCCGCATTTACGTTCCCGTTCTGATCAACCGCAAAAGCGTAAGCCTGAGCGGCTTCCACATTACCCGAAAGAATAGCGGCAAAATTCGGGCCCGCTGGTGGTGCTGCTGCGAGTGGGGCAACTCCCCCACCCAAGCCTCCTCCTAACGCTGTTAAGCTGTTAAGCATCGAGGCGTATGGATTTATGATACTACTCAATGAACTAACCATTTATAGTCTCTCCTAATTGCACTTGCGCTCTCTCTAAAAAATCTGGGGAAATGACTGGACCTTAATTTGCTTGGAAAAAGGGAAAATCGGCTTGAATCTTCTTTTTTTAAATCTGTATGGGGAAATTTCTCTCTCTGGCTACTAGGGACCCCATCCTATCCGGCATGACATGCTGACTTTTTGCAGCGCTGCCATACCGTTAGGATGTGGTATTTGATTTCTTTTGTTGGCCTCGCTCTAACCAGCTCGGCAAACAAAACCAAAACAACAATCGATTTATCTCTCTGTTGTTGCCCTCCAATTTCTTCTATAAGAATAAAAACATTTCATTGGGTAAAATTGCCTGTTTTATACCTTTCATTGCCAAAAAATTTATTGTTTGCAACAACCCCTAAACAGTCACTTCAAGAGCTTTAACGCCTACTTTAAATCAAAACGACCTTCTTTAACCGCCAATTGAAAAATACCGGCAAAAACCAACCCCCATAACAATTCACCAACCATTACCGCCTTCCGAAATCCTGCTTATTCTTTATAAGTTCTGTTTGTTTACCAGCCTGTTAATCAATGAGAACAGGCATAAACGCGAAAAAAGCAGCCGTTAATTAAACGGCTGCTTTTTAGATTGCTGACTGGTGCGACTTGGCCTAGTAGCCTCCGCCACCTCCGCCTGCAGCGGCTGCTTTGGCATTACCTGCGTTTCCGGCATTGCCAGCATTACCCGCATTACCTGCGTTTCCGGCGTTGCCTGCATTACCTGCGTTTCCGGCATTGCCAGCATTACCTGCGTTTCCGGCGTTGCCACCGACAGCTTTGGGAGTGGCCAGACTGTTGCTAAACGCGCCAGCACCGCCACCCAACAGGCTAGTCATGAGTTGCAGGATGGGTCCCAGGATCGCCAAGATCATTGGCGCCATACCGGCCGCATCAAGCTGGTTTCCTCCGGGTGAGGACAACGGGGATGGCGACGCTGCTAATGCGTTGATGCCTCCGCCAAGAGGATTCGCCGCTGTCGCTGCGGGTTTGGCGGCGAGCAGAGACGAAGGCCCGGTAAGACCGGCCGTCGCGCTATTTACGCCTCCTACAGAGTATCCCATAAGTTGTTTCTCCTTAATTGCGCTCTCTTAACACTCACTTGTAAATTTGCTGAATTAAATTGCTAAATTAAATTGGATCAGGAACTGTTCTATATTTTTGTTTCTGTCTCTGGGTAGGGAACGTGTATGCTTATCCCAGACGACAGACAAGCTGAATCAATCAGCGTTGTCTTGCCGTCTGAAGGATGAATTGGGTTTTCTTGTCTCTCTCTCCGATTCAGTCACACGGACTAATCAATAAAATAACCAACAGGAGTTAAAGGTTTTCTCTCTCTACTGTTGCCCTCCAATTTCTTCTATAAGAATAAAAACATTTAAAAAGGCGGAATTGCCTTTTTGCTTTTTACTCGTTTTTCGGCCCTCGACCTGTCTTCCGCTTCAGTTAAGATGAGGGCAGATTGTTTGTGTTCCAATGCCCATTCACACAACCAACCGTATCCCTGACCTTGAATGGATGCTTTCATGACGCCCCTCCAAACCAGTCTCCCCAAAACCGGATTTGCCGAAGCATTAACTTGCTGGTATCAGGCCAGCCACCGGGATCTCCCCTGGCGAAACACAAAAAACGCCTACCGCATCTGGTTATCCGAAATTATGCTGCAGCAAACCCAGGTGAAAACCGTCATCGATTATTACAATCGCTTTCTAAAGCGCTATCCCACCATTCGTTCCCTGGCGGAAGCCCCGGCAGACGAGCTGATGAAACAATGGGAAGGGCTGGGCTATTACGCCCGTTGCCGTAATCTGCAAAAGGCGGCCCAAATCATTATGTCGCAGCATGGCGGGGAATTCCCCAAAACGCTTGAGGAAGCCCAAGCTTTGCCCGGTATCGGCCAAAGCACCGCCGGGGCCATCCTCACATTTGCATACGGGCAAAAGCACCCCCTGCTGGACGGCAACGTAAAACGGGTACTCAGCCGGGTATTCGATGTGGATGCGGAAATCCAGCAGCCCGCCATTATTCGGCAGTTGTGGCAATATTCCCAGGAGCTTTTAGAAGAAAGCCGGGCTCCGTACGCTTACAACCAGGCCATTATGGAACTGGGCGCCACGGTATGCCTTCCCCAAAACCCGCGCTGTTTGCTATGCCCGGTAAAACCCTATTGCAGCGCCCAGGCGCAGGGAACCCAGCATGAGCGCCCGGTAAAAAGCGCCCGCAAGGCGACCCCGCACCATGATATTGCGGTTGGCGTGATCTGGAAGGACGGAAAGATATTAATTCAACAAAGACCGGCGGAAGGATTGCTAGGCGGGCTGTGGGAGTTTCCGGGCGGCAAGCGGGAACCGGGCGAGGCGTTGGAGGAAACCGTGCGCCGTGAAATTGAAGAGGAACTCAACATAGAAGTACGGGTAAAAACGCTGATAGCCACTGTAAAACATGCCTACACCCATTTTAAGATTACCCTGTACGCCTACCACTGCGATTACGAGCAAGGCGAGCCGGAACCCCGCGCCTGCCAGGCATGGCGATGGGCGGAGCCTGAAGATCTGGAACAATTTGCCTTCCCCAAGGCCAATAAAACCGTGCTGGAAAAAGTGATGACGGAATGGCGCGCCCAACAGGCCGCAACTCATGTTTAAGTCCGGGCAGGCGCTCAAATCTCCGTTCCCCAAAAATACGCCCATTTTATTAACACTATATTGTAGTAGAAAGATTTTTTGCTTTCTGGTTTAATTGCCTGGTCGGCATCCTTTCAACAGTTTTGATCCTGCCCTGAACCTAAAGGATGTCCCGACCGCACTCCCCCTTCCAGACACGCGCCCTCTGGCCAAAAGGAGTCCCTGCCGCAATGACCTCCACCACCGATACAACACCCGGCTCCTACGGACGCCATTACGGTCAGCTCGTATTAGGCAGGCTGAAGCAAACTGTTCCCAGGTTACAGCCACCCGCCAATTACAAACCCAAAGCGACACGTTCCTCCCAAAAGCATAAGCCGCAGCAGGAGGATACCCTGGAACTCAGCACGAAACCCTGCGCCAAAAGCCACTCCCAAAAGGCCCAAGCCTGGCAGGAAAAACTGCTTCCCCCCGAAGATCTGGTCAGAAAAGCCCTGTGCAATATACCGGGCATTCATCACCTTGATCCTGACTTGTGGAGGCCGCTTGTGTTATCGAGCCTGCCAAGCAGCCAGCCCCACAAAACCAAAGCCGCCCAACCCAAAGACGAGCCGCCAAAATACTTCGCCCTGTCCAGCATTGGGGAAGCCGCACTAAACAGGAGAACGGAGAGTGCAGCCCCCGCCACCAAAAAGAGAAAAGAATCCCTCGACGCTGAAGAGCCAGATGCCGAGGAGACCAATAAAAAGAAAAAGCCCAAAACCAGCGCTTCCGGCAAAAAACTTACCAAGCCCAAGCCGACAAAACCCTAAATTTCTCATAGTTAGCCCGGCATAAATGCCTTAACCTTTTCGCTCCGGGCAAAACGCCATCCAAAACCGCCAAAAAAATTTATACGCCTTTAGAAACAGTCCATTTTACCCCTGAGAAGCAATTTATCTCTTCCCCTACACCGAGACATTTCGCTACTCAGGCCCATGGTTTCCATGTGAGGCATTTCAAGCTACAATTTAGGGTATGTTTTTTGCTCTCGTATGCATCATTATGGTCGCCCTGCTCGGCACCGGCCACACGCCAGACCTCTACGGCTGGGTGATGTTGGTTGGCCTGAGCTGGCTGGCTGGCTATCTGGATTGCCGCAAATTCTCCAAGTCCGACCAGGAGCGGCAACGGGTAATGCCCCCGGATATCCACGAGCCTTTTGACGACGACAAAACGGCTTTCGAATCCTGAAGAGGCCACACCATGCTGCCAGCCATCATCCAAAAGCTCCGCAACAAGCTGGGCCCGCGTTATGTTTTGGACAAGCCCGAAGAGCTGGCTGTTTACGAGTGTGACGCCTGCACCCTGATTAAAAAATCCCCGGAACTGGTGGTTCTGCCCTGCACGGCGGAGGAAGCGGCCTTTGTGGTACAGGTTTGCAACGAGCATCAGTTGCCCTACACAGCGCGCGGTTCAGGCACCGGGCTTTCCGGTGGGGCGTTGCCCATGCGGGGCGGGGTTTTAATCAGCATGAACCGCATGGATCGGATTTTAGCGATTGATCCTCGCAACCGAACCGCCACCGTGGAAGTGGGCGTGGTCAACGCATGGCTGAACGAGGCGCTCAAGCCATACGGTCTGTTTTATGCGCCAGATCCATCCTCTCAGGCGGCCTGCACCCTGGGCGGCAACATTGCCGAGAACGCTGGGGGCATCCATTGCATTAAATACGGCGTCACCACCGATCATATTCTCTCCTTGCAAGTGGTGCTGCCCGATGGCGAGATTACCTGGATAGGCGGCAACACCCGTCGCAGCCACGGCCCCAGCTTGGCTGGCTTGATGGTAGGCTCCGAAGGCACCCTGGGCATTGTTACGCAGGCAGTTGTGCGCCTGACGCCCAAACCGGAAAAGATTCGGGTATATTTAGCCGCCTTTGACACCATCGCTGAAGCGGGCGGGGCGGTTTC
The DNA here is from genome assembly GCA_902168245.1 of Candidatus Melainabacteria bacterium. Lineage (GTDB taxonomy): Bacteria > Cyanobacteriota > Vampirovibrionia > Vampirovibrionales > Vampirovibrionaceae > Vampirovibrio. The sequence continues at coordinate 38,111 of CABHPA010000081.1, read as the reverse complement.
CGCCATTATTAAAAGCGGCATGATGCCTTCCGCCCTGGAGTTTATGGATGCCTTTACCGTGCGGGCCGTCAACCAGGCTTTCCATGTCGGCTTTCCCGAACAAGCCGAGGCCGTGTTGCTGATTGAGCTGGACGGTTCTTCTTCGCAAGTCGCGCACGATGAACTGAAGCTCAAGGAAATCCTGAACGATCACCAGGTCAGCCAGATTCGCATCGGCGAAACGGAGGCCGAACGCGCCGCCCTTTGGAAATCCAGAAAGGCCACCGTGGCCGCCTACGGGCGATACCTGCCCGCCTTTTACCTGCACGATTGCGTGATTCCCCGCAGCCAGCTAGTGCCTATTCTGGAGAAAATCGACTCGGTGGCCAAGCGTTACAACATCACCATCGGCAACGTGTTCCACGCCGGGGACGGCAACCTGCACCCCAACATCCTATTCGACCCAGATGATTCTGAAATGGTGCGCAACGCGCTGGAAGGCGGCGAGGAGATTCTGCATGCCTGCCTGGCGGTTGGCGGCACCCTCAGCGGGGAACATGGCATCGGTATTGAGAAAGCCGAATATATGCCCTTGCAGTTCTCGGCAGAATCGCTGGAAAAAATGAGGCTGGTGAAACAAGTGTTTGATCCGGCAGGCTTGAGCAACCCGGACAAGATCTTCCCCATGCGCAGCGGCTGCGGGGAAACCCACAAGGCCGCCAACCCGGCCATGCTAACCGGAGAGGGCTTATGGATTTAGACACGCTGCCCGCCATCTCAACCCTTAAAAGCGAAGGGCTGGCCCAAGGCTGGGATTTTAACGGGCGATCCGGGCATCGCCTGTTGCCCAAAATGGCCGGACAAGCCGCCCAGTTGCTGAATTGGGCGCAGGAAAGCGGGTTGCGCGTGGCGTTTCATCCGCAAGAGGCCGCCTTGCTGGAGGAGCCGCTATGGCTGGATCATGCCGATTTAAAGCAGGTGCGCCAATACCCGGTGGATGATTTCATCATTGAAGTGGAAACCGGCATGCCATTTGGACAATTGGTGGCCCTATTAAGCAAAAACTGGCAGGCGTTTCCGCTGACCTACCCGGATGAGCTGACGCTGGGCGAAATTCTGGCCAACGACCTGCCCGCGCTGGAAAGCGGCCTGCGCGGCTACCCGCGGGATTACGTACTAAAAACCGAACTGGTCACCCCGGACGGCCAAATCACCATTAGCGGCGCCGATGTGGTAAAAAACGTAACCGGCTACGATCTTGCCAAGCTGTATGTGGGCGGTCGGCACACATTCGGGCTGCTGACCTCGGTGACACTGAAGTTGGCGGCGCTGCCCCAGTGTCGCCGGTACTGGCGGTTCCCTGCAGATTCGTTCCATCTGGCCTTTGCGTTAAGCGAGAAACTGCTGGCCAGCAACCTGCCCCTGCAACTTTGCGAAATTTACCGGGAAGAGGGCCATTGGGCCGTGCTGATTGAAATTGCCGGGGACGACTGGGTAGCGGTGGATTGTCTGCAAACCCTGAACACCCTGGCCGCTAGGCCGCCGCAAGCGCTGGATGAGCCTGCCGGGAAAGGCTTGGCCGCCCGCCTGCAACAATGGCCGGAGAACCATACCGTACTGGAAGCAAGCTTATCCCTTTCCAACTGGAGCGAGTTTGCTCGCGCATTGATGAAGCAGTCCGCGCTGGATAATATGCGCTTTCAGATCCGGCCCGCCGCCGGTCTGGTCATGCTGAGCGCCCCGTTCTTCCCGTTTAGCGCCCTGCCTTACCTGAAGGCGGAAGTGGCCCGGCACCAGGGATTCCTCCAAATCCTGCGGATCTCCCCGACCGATGTGGCCACGTTTTCCGAGGCGCTGGCCTTATACGAGGAATTCAATTTGCCCGAAGACCCGGCCACGCGCCGCTTGCTGAAAGAACTGAAAAAGGGCTATGATCCTAGTGGCGTTCTGTTTACACCCCGCCTTCCGCTATAACCCGATTGGCTGCCCCATGAACCCCACCCCAAGCGAAACCCAAACACCGCTTCCCCACCTGCAAGTTGAGCTGGACAAGCTGAAAGCCTGCATCCATTGCGGCATGTGCCTGCCCGCTTGCCCCACCTATCGGGCCACCGGATCGGAGGCGGAATCCCCACGGGGCCGGTTATACCTGATGAAAAAACTGCTGGAAGGCGAACTCCAGCCGGAAGCGGTCAGCCCCCACCTGGAGCAATGCCTGGCCTGCCACGGCTGTGAAACGGTTTGCCCTTCAGGGGTGCAATACGGCAAGGTGCTGCTTGGCACACGGGAAGATCTCGCGCAGCGGGACACCAGCTTTAAACGCCGATTCAAACGGTATATATTTCAACATGTGCTACCAAATCATTTATTGCTGGTTATCGGTGGCGCGTTGCTGCGGTTTTACCAGCGTAGCGGCCTGCGGAACCTCGTAAGAAAGCTGAAACTGCTCAAGCCCTTTCCCCAATTGGAGTATCAGGAAAGATTACTGCCGGATGTTCCCGCCCGCAAAGGACTACCCATCGGCATTATCTTCGGGGACTTGGGCGGTGAGCCGGTTTCCCTGCTGACCGGCTGCGTGATGGACATTTTTTACAACCCCGTCCATTGGGACACGCTGGAAGTGCTGGTGGCCAACGGATACCGGGTGACGGTTCCGGAGCAGCAATGCTGCGGGGCGCTGGCCCACCATGCCGGTGAAACGGACATTACCCGCGAGCTGGCCCGGCTGAATATTGACGACATCTTACAGTCCAACCCCAAATGGATCGTCGTCAACTCGGCGGGTTGCGGTTCCACCCTAAAAGAATACGGACATTTGCTGGCCGCCGATACCCGCTACGCGCAAAAGGCGGAAGAATTTGCCTCCAAAGTGGTGGATGTAATGGAGCTGCTGGCCAAAAAGCCGCTGGCACCGTTCAAGAATTACGGCATGTACGAAAAAATTACCTACCATGCCGCCTGTCACCTGTACCACGTGCAAAAAGTCAAAAACGAACCCGTGGAATTGCTGGCCCAGATTCCGGGGATTGAACTGGTTCCGCTGGAGAACGCCGAAGCCTGCTGCGGCAGCGCGGGCATTTACAACGTGGAGCAACCGGCGCTCAGCACGGAAATTCTGGCGACCAAAATGGGTCACATTAAAACCGTCTGCCAAAAAACCGGCGCAACCACGCTGGCCACCGGCAACCCCGGCTGCCATCTGCAACTGGAAAAGGGCATTCGGGAAACCGGCCTGCCCATGATCGTTCGCCATCCCATTTCCATTCTGGCGCAAGCTTATCGGGTTCCCCAAGCATCCCCACCGGCAGATAAAGGAACATCCTGATGAAACCGGGATTGGCAGTAGGGCAAACCTATGAATTTTCGGTGGCAGTTCGCCCGGAAATGCAGGCCCAGTTCGGGGATACCGTCATCCACCCGTTGTATTCCACGGCGGCCATGATTCAACATATGGAATGGGCCGCCCGCCAGCACCTTTTGCCCTACCTGGAACCCGGCGAGGAAGGGGCGGGCTACCATGTGGACGTAAAGCACCTGGCCGCCACGCCGATTGGAGCAAGCGTAACAATTCGCGCCACGGTTGCGGAGATTCAGCCCGGCAAAGTAATCTGCCGGGTTGAGGCATGGAACGAGCATGCCAAAATAGGCGATGGGCTGTTCACCCAGGCCATTGTGCCGTTGGACAAACTATACGGGGAATCCCGGCCTGAAAACCTGCCCAACGAAGAGGAAACGTCCCCGCCGCCTGCGGTATTGACATCTCTGGATAAACAAAGCCGGTTTCAACTTGAAATTATAAAGTGGGAAACCGGCATTTTGCCTTGCACCCGTTACGATGAATGGCTGGTCTGCCGGGCAAAACTGGATACAGATGGACAAACGACGCTGGAAGAAGGCCCATTCCTGTTGCGGCATGAAATTGAAGAATGGATTGAGGCGATGGGGCAACTGATAGAAGGGCAGCAGGCCGGTTTTCAATCGGACTTTCTGGAGCCTATACTGAAAATCGGGCTATCCCAAGGAGAACCGGGAGAATGGGAGTGCGCGTTCAGATTGAACGCCACCGCCAACCATGCGCCAACCCAGCTCTTGCATAAGATGATGGTGGATAAAACCGCATTAAGAAACTTTCAAGAGCAGTTGGCTATCCAGATCTACGGCTTTCCCAGCAGGCTTTAACCCGATTCAGGGTTGAAAATCCCCGTCAGACGCCACCAGCGTTCATTAAAAAGTGTGAATTTTTTTAAAGTTTTCTAAAAAAATATTTTCAACTTAGGCAGTTTCATTTGAAAAACTTTTTGTGTAAGAATAAGTCCGTACTGAGGACCCATTACTTCTATTCTTTAACTTTCAAACCAGATTTATATTTTTTCGGATTAAAAGAGGTAGAGAAGATGACCACGCCTGCAACCAAGGCCAAGCTTTTGGCGCTGTATAACGTGCCGGAAGCCGATCGGGAACTGTTCGACAAACAGTATTTCGAGTCCCATATTCCGTTGGCGAAAAAAATGCCGGGGCTGCGCGGCATGGCCATTTGCAAAAAGCCCAAAAACCTGATGGGCGGACAAAGCCCTTACTACATGATTGCCGAGCTGACCTTCGATGACATGGCCGCGCTGAAAGCCGCCCTATCCTCTCCCGAAGGACAAGAAGCAGGCAACAACATTATGAGTTTCGCCTCCAACTACATCACCATGCTTTCCAGCGAGGTAGAAGTGACCGAAGGCGCGGTAGTAGGTTAAGCACATGACGACCGAAGCATCTTCCCCTAGCAGCCTGCATCCGGGCGTTCAAGCAAAACCCGCCGACAGCTTCGGGTTTGAGATGATTCGCTACGAGAAATATAACGGGCGCGCCAAAATCACCATCAACCGCCCGCAGGTTTACAACGCGTTCAATTTCCAGGCGTTCAAGGAAATGACCCGCGCGGTGGAAGACGCTTCCTGGGATGACAACATCGGCGTCCTCATCATGACCGGCGCGGGCGACAAAGCCTTCTGCACCGGCGCGGATATGAAAGAACAGAACGAGTACTTCGGCCATCGCCCCAAAGATTACTGGAAGTGGATGGGCGCGTTTATCGATCTGCATGAAAAACTTCGCAATCTGGGCAAGCCCAGCATCGCCCGACTGAACGGCATTGTGGTGGGCGGCGGCAACGAACTGAACATGGCCTGCGACCTGGCCATTGCCGCCGATGACATCTATATTCGCCAGGTCGGTACGGCGCATGGTTCGGTGGCGGCGGCGGGCGCAACCCAGTGGCTGCCCATCATCGTGGGCGATCGCCGGGCGCGGGAGATTTTGCTGCTGTGCGAGGAAATCCCGGTGCAAAAGGCGCTGGAATGGGGCTTGGTCAACCAGGTGGTTCCCCGCGCCAAGCTGGATGAAGCCGTGGAAGCCATGGCTGATAAACTGCTGGCCAAGCTGCCGGAATGCACCCGTTACACCAAGCAGCAACTCAACTTCTGGAGAGATTTTTCCTGGGGCATGACCATTAACCATGCCCGTGACTGGCTAACAATCCATGCCGGGAGCCTGGAGGCTATTGAGGGTTCCCGGGCGTTTGTGGAAAAACGGAAACCGGACTACGCGGCGATTCGTAGAGGCTCTTAAAACTCGGAATTGTTAAAAATTGGATCAATAAACCCATCAATACGAGTGATCCCGTAGTTTTTTTGTTGTATTCAATGCTTTAGCAAAGGTGAAGAAGAGATCAGGCAGATGATTACAGGCAGTACTATGCTAACCAGCCGATTCAAAAATATTCCGATGCCGGTGATGCAGCAAATTAAAAATTCGCCTGAATTTATGCGCCCGGATTTTCAGGAAATGCTGCAACGCGACCGGGTGGAAATCCGTTTTCAGGGTTCCCATAACGGCCAGGGTGAAATTGTCACCACGGGCGCAGTTCCCGGTAAATATATCGCGGACGGATTTTTGAAAGCCGCCTTAGTGAATTCGGGCCTCTCCGGAGAGCGGGTGATCCCGCAAGATGAAGCCATTGGGAATTTGTTTGCAAAAGTTTGGGACAATAACTAACCATGAGCATTTCCACATCCACCCAGTATCAATATATTCTGGTCAGCCAGGAAGGGCGGGTCGGCACCGTCCAGTTGAACCGGCCCGATGCGCTCAACGCGCTCAGCCCCGAGCTGATGCAAGAGCTGGTGGAAGCGTTGGAAGCCTTTGACGCGGATGACGCCATTGGTTGCATGGTGTTGACCGGCGGGGAAAAAGTATTTGCCGCCGGGGCGGATATCAAGAAAATGGCCAGCGCTTCGGCGATGGATATGTTGTTGGTTGATCAACTGGCCCGCTGGGATCGCATCCGTAAGCTGCACAAGCCGGTAGTGGCGGCCATCAATGGCTATGCCTTGGGCGGTGGCTGCGAACTGGCCATGATGTGCGACATGATTATCGCCGGGGAAACCGCCAAGTTCGGCCAGCCGGAAATCGGCATTGGGGTCATTCCCGGCGCGGGCGGCACCCAGCGATTGACTCGCGCGGTGGGCAAGGCCAAGGCCATGGAACTGATTTTGACCGGTCGCCAGTTTTCCGCGCAGGAAGCGTTGGAGATGGGGCTAATTAACAAGGTAGTTCCCGCCGAATTGACCATTGAGGAAGCCAAGAATTTAGCCAAAGCCATTGCAGAAAAGCCCGCCATCGCGGTTCGCTTGGGGAAAGAAGCCATTTTAAAGGCGTTTGACACCACCATAGAGGGCGGGCTGGATTACGAGCGCAAGTTGTTCTACCTGCTGTTCGCTTCCGCCGATCAAAAAGAAGGCATGCAAGCCTTCATGGAAAAACGCCCGCCCGTTTGGACGCATAGTTAGTTTTTACTCGCTCAGTCATTGCAAACATTCTTGCGCCTTATGCGTCAGGGTAGGGTTTGTACGTTTATCCGAGATTCTCAATGACAGTTCCATCCGAAGCGCATAAAATGCTGGAGCGTTGATCGTTTATAAAAGAAGGAGCAGGGGTATGGCCGATTATGAGTTTATACGCTATGAAGTCAGCGAGGGCATTTTAACGCTCACGCTCAACCGGCCCGACTGCCTGAATTCCTTTAATGATGAAATGAGCTTTGAGCTGCAAAAAGCCCTGAAGGAGGCTGAAAAAGACAAGGCCGTGCGTTGTATTTTGCTAACTGGAGCCGGTCGGGGCTTTTGCGCCGGACAGGATTTACGCAGTCGCAGCGTGAGCGTGGAAAACGGCAACGGCGCACAGCCCCATTTGGGCGAATCCATTCGCAAGCGTTACAGCCCCATTGTGTCCAAAATCCGCAACATGGAAAAACCCGTCATCGCCATGATCAACGGCGTCGCCGCCGGGGCGGGAGCCAGCATCGCCTTCGCCTGCGACATGCGGATTGCGGCCAGCTCCGCCAAGTTTATTCAGGCGTTCGTAAAAGTGGGGTTGATTCCCGATTCCGGCGCTTGCTGGCTACTGCCCAGGCTGGCCGGTTTTGGCCGGGCCTTTGAGCTGGCCTTGACCGGCGACGCCATTACCTCCGAGATGGCCCATCAATGGGGGTTGGTCAACCAGGTGGTTTCCGAAGAAGCGTTGCAGGACACCGCGCGTCAACTAGCGCTGAAGTTGGCCCAAGGCCCAACCAAGGCAATTGGCCTGATCAAGCGGGCCATGAACAAAGCCATGACCGTTGATTTTGATGACTATTTGGCCTATGAGGCGGACTTGCAGGAAATTGCCGGGCGCTCCGAGGATTACCGGGAAGGGGTCAGCGCCTTTCTGGAAAAGCGGACTGCCCAGTTCACCGGAAAATAAACCGCCTGCGGGGGCTTAAATCCGAACCCTCCTTCGGCTACAATGAGAGTATTCAAAAGAGTAGCAAGGAGGGGTTCCATGGTTACCGCAGAAGAGTTCGCCCAGCAGATTCAAAGAGGGCGCAAAATTGAAGCGTCCGATGAGATGAGCGAGGAGTATCGCGAGGCGCTGCTCAACTTGCTGATGCAGCAGGCGGATTCGGAACTCTCCGGCGCGTATGGCTATGTGCCGTGGATTCAGCAAGCCCCCACCATCCACGAAAAACTGCTGGTCGCCCAAATCGTGAAAGACGAAATTAACCACGCCTACCGCATGAACAAATTGCTGGCCGAACTGGGTATTGACGTGGACAAACGCATTGAGCAGATGGAATATGAGCTGCGCCTGAACGATCCCAACGCCGATATTGGCACCGAACGCAAGGCCCAGGACAAGCGGGTGAATATTTTCTATTACACCATCGACACCTGGACCGATTTCATCATGTTCAACTTCTGCATGGATCGCGGCGCCGGGCATCAGTTGGAAGACGCCAAGCATTGCAGCTATGCGCCCTGGGCCAGAACCATTGAAGGCATTTTCAAGGAAGAAATGATGCACGTAAACCACGGCGACACCTGGGTGAATCGCCTGGCCGCCAATCCGGACACTAAAGAGGAAGTGCAAGCCGCCCTCAACAAGTGGTATCCGCGCACCATGAACATTTTTGGCCGTCCCCATTCCAGCAAGAACAAACTGTACCGCAAACTGGGCCTGAAGCAGCGGGATAACGAGGAAGTGCGCCAGGCGTTCAAGGCCGATATTGAAAAGGCGCTGGAAGGCACCGGGCTGACCTTACCGGAATGGAACCCCAACTATGACGAGTCTGTCTAGCGTCCGGTTTTCCGTATTGTTGGTTTGAACAGGAATTACCATTGACCCCATCCCTATTCACTCAAATCGGCATCCTCGGTTCAGGAACCATGGGTGCCGGAATCGCGCAAGTTTGCGCCCAAAGCGGCTATGCCGTACTGGTATACGATATTGAGCAAGCCTTTCTGGATCGGGCGCGCCAGCAGATTCAGGGCGGCTTGCAAAAAGCCGTGGAGAAAGGCAAATTGCCCGCCGAAAAACTGGACGGCGCGTTGCAAAAAACGACTTTCCATACGGATTTAACCGCTTTGGCCCATTGCGATTTGATTATTGAGGCCGTTCCAGAAGACTTGGAACTGAAAAAAAAGCTGTTTCGGCAACTGGATGAAATCTGCAAACCGGAAACCCTGTTGACCAGCAATACCTCCTCGCTCAGCATTACGGCGCTGGGTGGAGCCACCCAACGCCCGCAGCAGGTGGCGGGCCTGCACTTTTTTAACCCGGTGCCAAGCATGCGGCTGGTGGAAATTGTTCAGGGCCAGCGCACCGCAGGCAGCACCATGGAAGCGCTGCAAACCTTCGCCAAATCGCTGGATAAAACCACTGTAATCGCCAAGGACACGCCCGGATTTATCGTCAACCGGGTCGCCCGCCCGTTTTACGGGGAGGCGCTTAAAATTCTGGGCGAGCATGGCGGCGACCCGGCGATGGTCAGCGCCGTCGACAGCGTATTGAAAGAGGCGGGCGGCTTTAAAATGGGGCCGTTTGAGCTAATGGACTTAATCGGCATTGACGTGAATTTCGCGGTCACCCAATCGGTGTGGAACGCCTATTTTCAGGAATCGCGCTACCGCCCGCATCCCATTCAGCAACGGATGGTGAACGCAGGATTATTAGGCCGCAAAACCGGCGAAGGATTTTATAAATATGAGTCTTGATATGGATAATGTGTTGATTCTGGGCGATCCTGCCGATCCAATGGTGTTGCAGTGGCGGAACTATTGTGAAGCCGCCGGTATGTCCACCACTCTGTTCCTCGACCCGGATGATGCGCCTGCCCCGGAGGATACCCCATTTACGGTGCTGCTGAACACCAATGTGGAAATCCCGTTTTTCCACCTGCACCATTTGCCGGACAGTATATACGAAGCGCTGGATGAAGAGTGCCTGTTTTTAAGCAACTGCCTGGCCGAAACGCCCACCAGTTCGGCGGCGGAGATTGATAATGACAGGTGTTTGGTGGGTTATAGCGCCATTGGCCTGTATACCGGCAACCCGGTGATTGAGATTGCCCGCGCCATGCAGACCGAAGCCCAGTACGTGCAAAAAGCCCATCGGTTTATCGGCAGCCTAGGCCTGCGGGCCATTGAAGTGCCCGAAACGCCCGGTCTGGTGCTGGGGCGGATTCTAGCCATGCTGGTGAACGAGGCCACCTCGGCCCTGATGGAAGGGGTCGCCAGCCCGGAAGACATTGACGCGGCCATGCAGTTTGGCACCAATTACCCCCGCGGCCCGTTATCGTGGGCCGATTTGGTGGGGCTGGACGTCATTCTGGCGATTCTGAACCATCTGGAAGACGAGTATGGCGATGTTCGCTACTGCGCCATGCCGCTGCTGCGGCAAAAGGTGAACGCCGGCAAGCTGGGCCGAAAGGCAGGCGAAGGGTTTTACTCCTACCATCCGGAGCATGTGCGCCGGTAGCCTTTAGGGGCGCTTTTCGCTAGAATGGCGGCAGATCCGCTTGAGAGAGGGAAAGCCGCATTATGCCATCCAAGATAAACCGCAGTCCGGAAACCACCGCCGTGATCGTTGATGCCATCCGTACCCCGATTGGCCGGTATAACGGCATTTTAAAAGACGTCCGACCGGATGATCTGTGCGCCTTAACCATTGTCGAATTGTTGCGCCGGAATCCCAAGCTCGATCCGGCGGAAATTGAGGATGTGCTGGTTGGTTGCGCCAACCAGGCAGGGGAAGACAACCGCAACGTGGCCCGCATGAGCGCCTTACTGGCAGGGCTGCCGGTTTCCATTGCGGGGGCCACGGTGAATCGGTTGTGCGGTTCCGGACTGATGGCGGTGAATCAGGCGGCGCAAGCCATTATGGCGGATGAAGGGGAGATTTACTTGGCCGGTGGGGTGGAAAGCATGACCCGCGCGCCGTTTGTCATGCCCAAGGCCACGGAAGCGTTCTCCCGACATGCGGAAATTTACGACACCACGCTGGGCTGGCGCTTTACCAACCCCAAACTGGCAGAAATGCATTACCCCTACAACATGGGCGAAACCGCCGAGAACGTGGCCCGGCAATACAATATTTCCCGCAAGGCGCAGGATGCTTATGCCCTTGCTAGCCAGCAGAAAACCGGGGCTGCCATAACCGCAGGCAAATTCAAGGATGAAATTTTCCCGTTGCCCATTACCGATAAAAAAGGCAAAACCACGGTGTACGAGCAAGACGAGCATCCTCGACCAGATACCACGCTGGAGAAACTCACTTCTTTAAAACCGGCCTTTCGCAAGGATGGCACCGTCACCGCCGGGAACAGTTCCGGCATTAACGACGGGGCATGCATGTTAATTATCATGTCGGAAAAGCGGGCGCTGGAACTGGGGTTTAATCCCCTGGCCAAAATTATTTCTACCGCCGTCGCCGGGGTCGATCCGGCCATTATGGGCATGGGGCCGGTTCCGGCATCTCAAAAAGCATTGCAGCGGGCAGGGCTTACCGTTTCGGATCTGTCACTGGTGGAACTGAATGAGGCGTTCGCCACCCAAGTGCTAGCCTGCGCCCAAGAACTCAAGCTGGATATGGATACCCTCAACGTCAACGGCGGAGGCATTGCCATTGGGCATCCGCTGGGAGCTTCCGGCGCGCGAATTTTAACCACCTTGGTTTATGAACTGCGCCGCCGCCCGCAAAGCCGGTACGGGTTAGCCACCATGTGTATCGGCGTTGGTCAGGGAATCGCCACGATTGTGGAAAAGTACGACGCTTAACTAATTGCAGGTCTGGCTTTTGGAGTTTCCTTTTCCGGCGCCACAAATCCCGTTTGAGTCGAAGGCGGTGGTCAGGGAAACCAAGTGGTTCTGGGTCTGGGATACAGACAAATCATTGTTCTGGACGCCCCACACCACATCCACCACCACGTCTGTGAGGTACGTAATATTGGAAGAAAGCTGGCTCACCACATCCTTCACAGCCGGATCATCCATACTGCCGTTTTTCAGGACCTTATTATAAAGCTGAATAAATGCTTTCGTTTCCGGATTGGCGTCCGTTAGGCTCAACACGTAATCCGGGTTTCTCTGGATATTCCTATCCGGATCCACACCGCTTGTAAAGCCCAACAGGTCGCCAGCCTCCTCCACGGTATATTGCTTTCCGTTGTATTCAATTGACGTATTCAAAAACGACCTGTCGGATCTGGTGGCCTGGGCCGCATCCTCAATCTGCCGCTCCAGTGCGGCCAATTGGTATCCCTTGTTGGCCAGGACGTATAAATCGTTCGCCTGGGATTCGGTAATTTTCCCACTGGCGACAAGCTGCTGGGTGAGAGATTGCAGATCGGCCAGCATTTTTTCGGTTGCGCCGTTGGCCCCGGCGGTTTCCACCGTTTTTTGAAGGCTTTCGCCCACCTGATTCAGCAGGACTTCGGTGCCATCGGAAAGCTTGATTTTCTTGCTGCCCGAAGCCGCTGGCAAAGCAACCACCGGAACGGGCTGCACGGCAGTCGGTTTAACCGCAATCGCCACTGCTTTGGGTTGCAATGGGGCGGGCGGGGAAATCATGCCCGTCAACTGTCCTTTCAGGGATGAGGCCAGCATAACCAGGCCACCCATCCCAACGGCCAAAACCAGGGCGCCAATAATGACATATTCCGTCATCGCTTGTCCGGAAGCCATTTTCATCTGTTTTTTCGGTACTCCATACTTCGGATAGCTCACCCAGATTTTTGATTCAAAGGCTGACGATAGGTATGATTTCAAATTTATCGACCCTTGGGGTAAAACCTTTAGCTTTTTGTTTATATTGCTTTATATTAGCCTTACGAGGCTATTGATAAGGATATATAAACAGTTTCCAGGCCGCCTCAAGGCAAAACATAGCCATAGCACACTTTTGAATGCGCAGGGTTTTATTAGTAGGTAAATCAATCGACCAAAAGAGCTATTTGCTTTTAGAGACCGAACCCATACACTTTCACCATGATAAACTCATCCCTTTCGCCTGCCTATCCAGCGGAACACTCCGCGCCCCCACCTGCCGCTTACAGGCAGGAGCCTTTGGAACGCCTGTTTCCGGAAGAAGCGGACGCTTTATTGGAAGGATTGGTTAAATCCCGCTGGCGGCGGCTTTCTTCGGAATACGACGATCCGCTGGGCATGCTGTTTGGAAACCGGGCAAAACAATGGACTGCCGGATGGGCGCCCCACGCACAAGCCCTGTACCTGCTGGTATGGGAAACGGATTCCTGGCAGGAAAAGCCGGTATGGTCAGTGTATCAGGACGGGCAACTCATTTTTCAGGAAGAGGACGGTTTTTCCCAGAACCGGGGCGGCTGGCTGCACCAGTTGCTGGAGTCGGAAAAACTGCCGTTTCTCTCACATCAACAGTTTTTAGAGCCGCTGTTCGATTTTTTGTACCCGGAAGCCCAGCGCCACCAGGCCAGCCAAGCGTTGCTGGCTACCATTCTGGCCCGCCCGGAAATTTTCACCCAGTTGCAGGAACCGCTGTTTAAAGCCCTGGAGGCCGATCTCGGCAATCCGGAATGGCCCACGCTGGAAGTGCTGAAACTGCACCGGCTGGCGCATAAGGTGCCGCTGGTGGATTTATTCCGGCAGTTTGTGGAAAGCGGGCTGGTTCGCACCGAGAAAGACTGCATTCGGCTGGATTTGGCCCTTAGCCAGCTTCAGCGGGAATTTGCGGCAGAGGGGCCAAAAATCTCATCTTTATTCCAGCCGATGCATACCCGGCATTTCAACGCGCTGCGCCAAATCGTCACCAATGGCCTGTGGCGCATCAAGTTACGCGGCCCCACCGCACAGAATGAGGTCTACACAAGGCTGTAGCCGCCTTATTTTCAATTAAGCGCTTTCCTGCCCTAAAAAGGCGGGATTTTTGCCTTGCCTTCGGTTATTCACCAAGGATTTCAGGGGAATTTTGCAGGACTTGCAATTTATCTTGAAATAAAGTATCTTGATATCAAGATATAAAACGGTGAAGCCAATGCCGAACGAAAACAAACAACTCAGCACCCACCTCTGGCTCGTCATGATGAAATCTTTCCAGGCCATGCGAGAACACGCCGAAGGCAGCATAGAGGCCACCGACCTGTGCATGTCAGACTTTACCACCCTGGAAGTGCTGCTCCACAAAGGCCCGTTGCCCGTTAATGTTATTGGCGAAAAAGTCCAGCTCACCAGCGGCTCCATCACCACGGCGGTGGATCGGCTGGAAAAAAAGGGACTGGTAGAGCGCCAATCCTCGCAAACCGATCGACGCATTCGCCTGGTGCATTTAACCCCCGCCGGTCGCCAACTGATTGAAGGCGCGTTTGAAACGCACCAACAGGCGCTGGAATTCGCCACTTCCGGGCTAAATGAAGAAGAAAAGCACACCCTGGTTGAACTACTGAAAAAACTGGGAAGAGAAGCCGGTCGATTACTGAAAGAATCCCCATAAATCCCGCATAAACGATGTAATCAGAAGGAGAATACGACGATGAGCAACAACCTGACCCCCAACGCCTATTTTCAGCACAAAACCCTGCAATCCCTGGGCTTATTAGCCTTTCGGGCGGCAATGGGCAGCGCCTTCGTGCTGCACGGCCTCATGAAAATCCCTGCCGCAACCACCTGGATGGGCGATGCCGTCCCCGGCGTTTTGCAGGCGGCAGCCGCTTATTCCGAACTGCTGGGCGGCGCGGCCCTGGCGCTGGGTTTCCTCACACCGCTGGCCAGCCTGGCTTTAATCGGCGTCATGTCCGGCGCGCTGTTTCTACACCACCTTCCCAGCGGCGACCCGTTCGTGGGAATGCCCGGCAAAGGTTCTTACGAGTTGGCATTGGCCTACCTGGCAGGCGCGGTATTGTTCCTGCTGAACAGCCCCGGCAAATTCTCGCTGGATTACCTGTTGCTAAAAGTGCTGAAACCAAGTTCTTACCGCAATCAGCAAGCCAGTTTGCAAACTTAATTAATACACGCAAAGGAGAAAACCATCATGACTACCACCCAAGCCTTTAAAACCAGAGGACGCCAAGAACGCGGCCGCACCCGCCTGAGCTGGCTGGACAGCTGCCATTCCTTCTCGTTTGGCGATTACCATGATCCCGCCCATATGGGCTTTAGCGACCTGCGCGTCATCAACGACGACGTGATCGCTCCCGGCGGCGGCTTCGGGATGCACCCGCACCGGGATATGGAAATTATTACCGTGGTGCTGGACGGCGAGCTGGAGCATAAGGATAGCATGGGCAACGGCTCCGTCATTCGCCCCGGCGATGTGCAACGCATGAGCGCAGGCACCGGCGTGTTCCACAGCGAGTTCAACCCATCCGCCCAAAACGGCGCCCGTTTGCTGCAAATCTGGATTCTGCCGCAAAGCCAGGGCATTGACCCAAGCTATGAGCAAAAGTCCTTCCCGCAAGCGGAAAAGCAGGGCAAGTTCCGCCTGCTAGCCTCCCCCACCGGACAAGATGGCAGCGTGACCATTCATCAGGATGCCGAACTGTACGCGACCATTGTGAACGCCGGGGAATCCGCCACATTCAATGCAGCCGCAGGGCGAAACATCTGGTTCCAGGTGGCCACCGGCACCGTGGAACTGGACGGTCAGTTGCTGGAGGAAGGCGATGCGCTTTCGCTAACCAGTGAAGGGCAAACCCTGATCCTGAAGGGCTTGGAAGATCATTCTCAGGTGCTGGCGTTTAACCTGCGCTAGGTTCCTGGGCGAGGGATTCCGATTCAGTCGTTAATTGGCCTGGGGTCTTTTCTCTCCACCGTTTGAGAAAAGATCCCAGGCCATTTTTAATGGGCGTTTCCACAAAGCGTTGGGAGCAATACGCCGCCACCAGAAGCATTGCCCAGTACAGCAGGATTTTTTCCACAGAAGGGTGTGGCGTATGCGGCCTGAGCGCCACCGGATACAGATAGTAATGCAACAACAGAATATGCAACATGTAGATGCCGAAACTGATGCCGCCCAGCCAGCCAAACACGGGCAAGGCCAGCACTCTGGACACCCATCCCCGCCCCAGCGCGAAAATTTGGATGAGTAGGAAAAACGGCAACAAGGTTAAGCCCGCAAAGCCCATGTAAAAACCCAACGCTTTTCCATAAACCGGAAGCTGCCCCAACCAGGCTGAAACGGGGGAGCCTGTCGCCATGACCGCCACCGCCAGCAGCAGAACCAACACCTCGGCCACAGTCGCCCGGAAGCAACTTGGCTGATAGGCCGCCACCCTGCCCGAAAACAGCAAGCCGCCCGCCATGCCCAGCACGAATTCCAGCCCCCGGCAAAGCGGGGAAACATACAGCAAGCCTTGCCCGCTTATGGTTTTAACCGAAAACAATTCCAGCCCCGAAGCGCCCCAAATACAGGCCAGCGCCAACAGTGCAGCCCCCAACAGCTTGAGCGGCCAATTGCGGCGAAAATTGTGAATCAGGAGCGGAAACAGGAGATACAGGGCGAACTGGGTAGATAAATACCAGGTGGGCGTGTTAAACGAGAAAAAATAACTTTGCACCGGCACCCAGGCATGCACCAGCAACAGGTTGGCCGTCACAATGCGCCAGGAATCGGGAAAGGCCATGTTTTCCGTCACAATTCTGGGCAGCAGCAAAAAGGTCAGTCCCAATACCAGCAGGTGAATGGGCCAAATTCGCACAATGCGCCCCAGCAGGAAGCGGCCCGCATCCTTTAACTGCAAATCAGGATAGGCATAAGCTAGCGTAAAGCCGGACAGCATAAAAAAGAAGGACACCACCTGCCCGAAATCATCGAACACGCCAAAGCTGTCCGCAGGCCAGAAGGTATAACGAAAATGGGCCAACACCACCAGCACCGCCGCAAAAAACCGGAACGCCGGGAGCGCTTGCAATGGCTTGATTTTAGATGGGCAATGAGGCATAGGGCAAAACGGCAAAAAATAGTCGGGCTTGATAACCAGTTTGAGATTTCGCACATAGTAACACAAGCATTCCCGGTTTACGGTGGGCGACCCCATGCCGGGCCTTGGCTGAATCTTGTGGTATGGCGGTTTGTTTGCTAGGCTGGGAGGTGGAAGTGTTGATACACACAGGGAGGGTTCACCAGTGAGAGAATATCAGCTTTTGATTGACGGGAAGTTTGTTCCGGCAGCCGACGGAAAAACTTTTGAAAGCGTGAACCCCTTTACCGCAGAGCCGGTCGCCCGTGTGGCCCGTGGGCAAAAAGCGGATGTGGACAAAGCCGTGGCCGCCGCCCGCAAAGCGTTTGATGAAGGCCCGTGGCCCCGCATGAGCGGCGAAGAGCGCAGCCGCATTTTAAAAGGAATCGCCGAAAAAATTGAGGCCGCTTCCGCCGATCTGGTGGCGCTGATGATTGAGGAATCCGGCTCCACCTACCGCAAAGCCAAGGGAGAAGTGTGGTTGAGCGGCAAGAACATGGGCTATTTCGCCAAGCTGGCCAACCGGGACTTTACCCGGCCGATTGAGTCGCTCTCCAAGCCGGGCGTTAGCCGGAACCTGATTGCCCGTGAGCCGGTGGGCATGTGCGCGCAGATTATTCCCTGGAATTTCCCGCTGCAAATGGCCATTTGGAAACTTGGCCCGGCCCTGGCCGCTGGCAACACGGTGGTGTTAAAACCCGCCGAGGAAACCCCCGCCATGGCCATGGAACTGGCGAAAATTATTGCGGACAGCGAATTGCCCGCAGGCGTGGTGAATGTAATTACCGGCTACGGGGAAGAGGCGGGCGCTGCACTGGCCGAGCATCCGGGGGTGGATAAAATCGCCTTTACCGGCTCCACCGAAATCGGCAAAAAGCTGATGGGCGAGGCCAGCCGCGATCTCAAGCGCGTTACGCTGGAACTGGGCGGCAAATCGGCCAACATTGTATTGGCCGACGCGGATTTGGAAATGGCCGTGGACGGCGCGCTGTACGGTGCGTTTTTCCATAGCGGGCAATGCTGCACCGCCGGAACTCGCCTGTTTGTGCAGGACGAGATTTATGATCGGTTCATTGAGCTTTTTACCCAAAAGGCCAAGACCATTCGCCTGGGCAACCCGGCGGATAAAGGCACCGACCTGGGGCCGCTGGTTTCCCGAAAACAGCAGGAACGGGTGTTAAGCTACATCGCCACCGGCAAAAAAGAAGGCGCCCGGTGCATTCTGGGTGGCACCGCGCCGGACAGCGGCGAACTGAAAGCGGGCTACTTTGTGGAGCCTACCATTTTTGTGGATGTGGACAACGGCATGGCCATTGCCCAGGAGGAAATCTTCGGGCCGGTGGTGTCCGTACTGCGCTTTAAAACCGAAGAAGAGGCCATTCAGCTTGCCAACCAGAGCAAATACGGATTGGCCGGGGCTGTCTGGAGCCAGGATGCGGAAAAGGCCATGCGGGTTGCCAGAAAGCTTCGCACCGGAACGGTTTGGATTAACGAATACCACCTGATTAGCGAGAAAGCGCCGTTCGGCGGCTACAAGCAATCGGGGCTGGGGCGCGAACTGGGCGAGGACGCGCTGGAGGAGTACACCGAAATCAAGCATATCCACGTGGATGAAATTGGGGATCGCAGCAAAAAATTCTGGTATGATTCCGTAGTGTCCCCCACACCCCAACCCGCATAAAACCGGAAAAAACAGAATCTCATGTCGTCATACCGCAACCTGGTTATTCTTCTATTGGTGCTTCTCCTGGCCGGAGGAGGGCTTGCCATCTGGAATGCGGAGCATAAAATCGCCAAGCACCCGCCCAAACCAGTCCAGCCCAACGCCGCTTCCGCCATGATCGGCAAGAACGTTTCCTTTACCGTGACGGAAGGCGAAGTGAAAAAGTGGAAGATTGACGCCACCAAGGCCATTTATAACGAGAACCGCACCGTTGCCGATTTGACCGATGTGCGGGGCGAATTTTACAACGAGAAAGGCGAGCCGATTGTCCAGTTTACCGCGCCCACCGGCAAATACACCACCCGCAACAACGCCGTGACCTTAAGCGGCGGCGTGGTCGCCAAATCCACCAAAGACAAGGACAAAGGCGGTAAGGGCGGCACCATGCTGGCCCCCACCATGGTTTGGAGCGCCAGAACCAACCGGGTTAAAGCCAGTGGCGGCGTAGACCTCACTTTTCCGGAAGGCCATTCCACCGCCCAGGTTTGCAATTTTACGCTGGATTTCTCGGACGTGATTTTAGAAGGCGGCGTATCCTCCACTCTGACCAGCCAATAAGTTGCGTCATCCATTACAATAAGAGCATATGGATACCCCCCAGCAACTTGGCATCATGTATATTGGCGCAGGCATCGGCGTGTGCGTCCTGGTTGTGGCGGGAATTTTTATCGCCTACAGGTTCAGCAAGCGCACGCCCGAATGGTACTACAACAAGGCCATAGACCTGTACAAAACCCGCAATAAAGACAAAGCCCTCTCCCTGCTGAACAAAGCCCTGGCCAAAGATCCCGAATTTGCGGACGCCTACTACAACATGGGCCTTATTTACCAGCAAAAGGGGGAGCGCGACGAAGCCAAGTCCTGCTTTGAGCAAGTACTGACCATTCGCCCGGAAGATTTGGACGCCCTTTATAACCTGGCGCTGCTGGCCTATGAGGCCGAAGATTTCGATGACGCGGAAACGCTGCTAAAAACCGCGCTGGAAAGCCACCCGGAGGATTCCGATTGCTATTACACCCTGGGCCTGGTGCATGAAGCCCGCAAGGAAGCGCCAGAAGCCATTGCCGCTTATCAGCAGGCGGTGGCGCATAACCCGAACAACCTGAACGCCTTCCTGTTTATGGGCAAACTACAAGATCAGACCATGCAACTGGATGAGGCCATCGCAAACTTCAAGAAAGTGCTGGAGCTGGATCCGTATAACCTGGAAGCCAATTACGATATTTCCATCTCACTGGCCAAAAAGGGCGACTGGGACGGCACCATTACCTACAGCGAAAAGGCGATCGCCATTGACCCCAACTACGCCAAGGCGTACAACCAGTTGGGGCTGGCCCATTACTGCAAGGAGCAGATGAATGAGGCCATTGAGTACTACCAAAAGGCCATCCAGATTGATCCCAGCTACGCCAACGCCTATAACAACCTGGGCTACGCCTACCAGAAGGCCAATCGCTACGAGGACGCCATCCGCATGTTTGAAGCCTACCTGGACAAAGGCATTGATGAGGCGGAAGCGACAGAGATTCGCGAACACATTGAACTACTCAAGAAAAAGCTGCTGGAATAATTGCGTTTAACGCTGCCCGAATACGGGTTCCAGTTGCACGGCCACGCCGGAAATCTCGGTATCCAGAAAGGCCACCTTTTTAAGGGGGCCAACGCCCTGTTTTTCAATCAGTTTGGGAGATTGGGCATTGGCGCCGCGAATAAGCTGCTTGATTTCATCATAAAGCTGGTTGGCGTTATCCGCATATAAAACCAGCGGCGTAGCCAGGGATTTCATGAACACCAGCACCGAAACCTGCATGTTAAGCGGCAAAGCGGACTGAGGTGAAGAAGACATATCCCGCACTCTCCCTTGTTCTGCGCCTGCATTACCCTAAAATTTGGCTGAACACTTGCAGGCACACCACTATCATAGGGGATAAAACGAAAAAATGGCATAGGCTGGAATCGAACCAGCGACACCGCGGGTATGAACCGCGTGCTCTAGCCATCTGAGCTACTATGCCAAGTGAGTAAACATTATGGGTTGAATGGAGGGTGCTTGTCAACCGGAGCAAGTCTATAATAGCTCTATTATTGTTATAGACTGAAACCTGAAAATGACTGCCTTCGAGGAAGAACCCCACAATAGGCCGGGCAATCGCTGGTACGACGCCGATCCTGCGCTGCATACAGCCATGGAACAGTTGCGCTTAGCACCGGACAACTACCAGGCGCAAATCGCGCTCAACATCATAAAAATTATTGTTGAGCATCAAATGGAAGAAGAAACGGACGGCTCAATCGGGGCCATCCACACTGCGGTGCCGCGCCAACGCTCCTGGGACGGGCATCGCCAGCACCGGCGCTGGTATGATGTGCATGAAACCCTGGGTTCCGCCATTCAGCTTCTGGCAGACGCTCCCGATGACTTGCAGAAAAGCCTGATTCCCTCCATTGCCCAAATGATTGAAACCACGCTCAGCAGCTACCCGGATTAAACCAGAGCAGGCAAAAGAGGGCAGCCCGATTGCCCAATCAGTCAACACAAACCGTTTCGGCTATTGCTCGTGGAAAAAGCCGCCGCCGCAAATAATTTCCACCACTTTCAGCAAAAAGCGGCGCGGGGCATCGGCCTGATGAAAATACAGTTCTTCCCCCGACAGGTGCTTGATGTTCATCACCGCCGGGGCCGCCGGATCGGCAGGCACAAACAGCGAAGCGACCTCATGGTGCAACAGCTCGTTAAAGTTGGCGGTGTGCAAGTTGCTGCGGGTATCCAGAAAGTCCCCGTTCAGGGCAACAATGCGACCGGCGAACAAGGGCGGGCGACCCGGCCGGTTCAACGCCAGCGGCTTGGTATTGCCACGGGTGGTAAAGCTGATGGAATGCCACAGGATATTGAGGATGCCCACCGAGCGATCCGGGTCTACCTGGTGCTGAATTCGGGGCGGGTTCAGCTCGTTGGGGTTCGTCAGGCGCTCCTGAAAAGCTTCCGCAAAGCACTCCACAAAGTTGTCCAAATCCTGAAGCAGATAATCAAAAACCTGCCGTGTATTGCGCATGGCCGCCTCATGCTCCTGAAGCTGCTTTTGCATATGGGAGGCCAGCATATCCACTTTTTGCTGGATGGCCCGCACCGCGTTCGGCTCGTAAAAGGCGCTGCCCGGCCATTCTTCGGATGCGCGCTTTGAGAGCGAACCGCCTTGCAGGAATTTGTCTTGCAGGTTGGCCATAAAACTGGTCACGCCTTCCTTTGTCGTAAAGTGCCTGGGTTCAGGGAATTTGCCGGAGAGACCGTCCAGCCCAATCAGAATCGAGCGTCCCGCCTCTCCGGTTTTCTCTTATATTCTAGTGCAAATTTGCTTGCGTGGAGCGATTAGGCTTTGACCGGCGTTTTATCCGGCATCACCTGTCTGCGCCCGATGCTTACATACGTATAGCCGAGATTTTTCATGCGCTCCGGCGTGAACAGGTTGCGACCATCCACAATCAGGCGGCACTGGCTTTCCTGCCGCAATCTCAGGAAGTTGACGTATGCAAACTCGTCCCATTCGGTCAGGATGGCGATGGCATCGGCCCCTTTGGCGGCCTCGTAGGCGCTGGCGCAATAGGTAATATCCGGCAACTGCTCCCTGGCCTGCTCCATGGAGAGCGGATCGAACGCCCGAATTTTGGCCCCGCGCTTTTCCAGTCCCCGAATAATGGTGAGGCTGGGAGTATCCCGCATGTCATCGGTATGCGGACGGTAAGACAAGCCCCAAATGGCGATGGTCTTGCCGCTCAGGTTCTTGCCCAGGGCTTCATCAATTTTCTCAATGAAGCTGATGCGCTGATAGCGGTTGATAATATCCACCTGTTTCAGCAAATCCAGGTTAATGTGGAAGTCTTCGGCAATATTCAGTAGGGAATTGATGTCTTTCGGGAAGAAGATGCCGCCATAGCCAATCCCGGCACTCAGGTACTCCTGCCCAATCCGACGATCCAGGCCCAGCCCTCGGGCCACGCTGGTGATATCCGCGCCGGTTTTTTCGCACACCTGAGCAATGGAATTGATAAACGAGATTTTGGTGGCCAAAAAGGCGTTGGTGGCGTGTTTAATCAGCTCGGCGCTGTTGGTGTCCGTCACCAGAATGGGCGCGTTCAACGGGCGGTAAATTTCCACGATGGTGTCGATGGCGCGCTTGCTTTCGGCCCCAATAATAATACGATCCGGGTGCATAAAGTCTTTTACGGCATGGCCTTCCCGCAAGAACTGGGGCACGGCTGCGATATCGAACTCAATATTGGAGGGAACCTGCTCCCGCAGCAAAGATTGCAGCCATTCACCGGTTTTAATGGGCATAGTGCTTTTTTCAATAATCAGGCGATAGCCGTCCATACCGGCGGCAATGCTTTTAACGGCGGCGGTCAGGCTGCTGAAGTCCGGCTTGCCGGAAGGCAGAACCGGAGTGCCGATGCACAGGAAAATCACTTCGGACGAGCGCACGGCCTGCAAAATATCGGTGGTGAATTCCAGGCGGCCTTCTTCACGGTTGCCACGGATGAGCGGTTCCAGGGCTTCTTCGTAAAAGTGGACTTTGCCTTCCTGAAGGTTTTTCATGCGGCCTTCTTTTACATCGGCGCAAATGACTTGATGACCCATTTCCGCCAGGCAAGTGCCCGTTACCGTACCCACATACCCCGAACCGATGACTGCGATTTTCACTTGCCAACCCTCGCTTTCTTAATAATGGCGAACAAACTTTTCTCTACTTTACCACAAACGCAGGCTCCGCAAGGGGTTTAGTGGCAAAGCAAGTGGTGTATTCCTTACACCATGCCCGCTACGGGAATTTGGGTACTCCATCGGGGGGAAATCCGATCGCTCAGCCATCAAGTTTTTTCACGTCCGAACCGAAGACCAATTCAAGACAAGATTCTCGAAAAGAGAACGAAGGGAAATAAGCCCTATAAGCCACCAGGACGGCGGCTTGGGCAACGTTAAGGAGAACGGTTCCATGGCATTAGTCATCAATACCAACGTCAGCTCCCTGATTGCGCAAAGCAGGCTGACCCAGAACACCAGAACTTTGCAAAAATCCCTGGAGCGCCTGGCCTCGGGCTACAGAATCAACCACGCCTCCGATGACTCTGCCGGATTAACCATTTCCCAGAACCTGGTCAGCCAGATTCGCCGGATGAAGCAGGCTTCCCGCAACACCTTGGATGGCATCAGCGTTCTGCAAACGGCGGAAGGCGCATTGCAGGTAATGGGCGACAACCTGCAACGGATTCGGGAACTGACCGTGCAGGCCGCCAACGATACCAACGACACCAACGCACGAGGCTCCATCACCACGGAAGTGCAGGCATTGCTGAACGATAACGACCGTATTGCATCCGCCACCAACCTGAACGGCATTAAACTGCTGGACGGCTCCTCCACTAACGCGGTCATCCAGATCGGCCCCAATTCCAACGCCGTGACCAACACTGTGGATCTGTCCTCCGTAATGACCGATTCCTCCTCCGCCGCAATGGGGGTTATCGGCACCACGTTCGCCAGCATTGGCGCGGTGGATTTAGCGGACAACACCACGGCCTCCGCCTTCCTGACAGATGTGGACACCGCCCTTCGCAACCTGAACGTCAAGCGCGCCAACATCGGCTCTTACCAGAACAAACTGGAAAGCGTCAGCACCAACCTGGATCAGGGCATTGAGAACTTCTCAGCCTCCAACTCCAGAATCCGCGATGTGGACGTAGCCGCCGAAAGCGCCACCATGACCCAGGCCCAGGTGCTGACCCAGGCCGCTACCATGGTGCTGTCCCAAACCAACAACCTGCCCCGTATGGTTCTCAATCTGCTGCAACAAAGCCACTAGTCCATCTTGCATAAGAGATTGACCGTTCTTTATTCGCCAAGCCACTGTTTTCTCTGCATCAAACCTGTTTATTCATAACATCATTAGGAGGTTTCCATCTGTTTAATCCTCTCTCCCCTTCCCTCTCTTTGACATTTTCCGCCTTGATACGCTCAAGCGCCCCTTACTCCTCTTGCCTTCCCTACCCTTTTTGACCAAGGAGAGCTTTATGCCCACATTAACCCCCTTGTCCATTTCGGATGCGGCCATTCACCAAATCAACAGCCTGGGCGGGCCACCGCTGCCCACCGGCGTATCATCCTCCATGCTGAAAGTCATTATGGAAAACCGCGCCGCATCGGAATCCCCGCTTTCCAGTTGCCGGGTTGCCGTGGCGCTGGCCACCCGCAACCGTTAAAGCCCCCTGTTTCACTTTCGCAAACCCTCAAGCCCCGACACATCGTTCGGGGCTTTTTTATTTTGTCCGGCTTTCAGCATCAAAGTAAAGCTTTGTAACGCTTCCGGCCCAATACCCTTCAGTCACGCCCGAAAACGATCGATAAGCACCATACATATCCGAAGCCCCTTCGACTTCATCAGGACTATCGCTTCACGAGACGAGTTGTGTGCTTGCGCCACCCGCAATAACGCGGTGGACAGATTGAGGCGGCGCTTAGATCCCGATGCGCCGAAACTTCGGCCCTATACGGCCACGCGCCTATAGGGACATACGGATGATCAGGGAACCCCACGGGACATCGGAACTTTACCGTTGAGCAAGATTGCTCCGCAAGCCTTCAGGCTGGGCTTTATAAAGTCCCCCGCCCGCGCCCCGATCATACCGTTCACGCAGCCCCGGCGAAGCCTGGCAAGGATACTTGGCTGACCGGGAAGCAAACCATCTGAAAACCCACAATTTGCAAGGAGCAGCATGATGCAAAGCAACCCACAGAGTACACGGATGGAACTCATGCCCAGACAATCGGCCATTTTAACCGGCATTGTGCTGGAAGGCCCGCCACAGGCGTCCCATACCACCCTGCAGGAAAATCACCAAACCGTCATACGGGAAAACCAACAGGCCCACCGCGCGGATTTCAGAACGCTGGATAACGCCCTGCAAGCGGTAAAAACATTCAAAATGGGCAAATAGCCCAACCAAAAACCTGGTTCGTAAGGATACATCAGGGTACAGAGAGAAGGATATCGCCAATGACATTTACATATGGCAGCAACATTGCTGCGCTTAATATCGGTACGCAACTTGCCAGGGTCAGCTTCCAGCTCAATAAAAGCCTGGAGCGCCTGTCCACCGGCTCCAGACTGAACCACGCCTCCGACGGCGCCGCGGACATGATGGTTTCCGAAACCATGACCAGCCAGATCCGGGGTTTCGACGTGGCCACGTCCAACGTCCAACTTGGCCTAAGTTATCTGGACACCGCCGACAGCGCCATGCAACAAATCAACGACCATTTGCAAAACATCCGGGATATTGCCGTGGCGGCCAGCAACACCGCCACCACCGCCGATCAGTTCACCGCGTACCAGGCCAGCCTCCAGGCGGAAATTGCCTCCATTGACAGCATTTCAGCCAACACCAAGCTAGATGGCAACGTATTGCTGGATGGCTCGCTTTCCGGCGCAGCCTTTAACATACAGGTGGGTACCAATAGCGGCGACACCGTCGATATGAAAACCGCCTTTGCGGATAATTCCGCCACCACCCTGGGCGTTAGCCAAAGCACACTGGCCAGCGTCGCCAACGCCACAACATTACTGGGGCAAGCCGATACCGCCATTGCGGCCCTGAACAGCAACCTGGCTATTGTAGGCGGCTTTGAAAGCCGGATGAACGACCAGCTGAATTACCTCAGCATCGCCCAAACCAATACTTCCTCGGCCCAGTCCAGTATTCGGGATACGGATGTGGCCTCGGAGACCTCGAACCTCACCCGCCTGCAAATCATCCAGCAGGCGGCGGCCTACGCGCTAGCCCAGGCCAATATCCAGCCGCAGCTCGCGCTCAAGCTGCTGCCTTAAAACGCTGCCCGAAACACCCCAAAAAGCGGCCTCTCAACCCCAGGCCGCTTTTTTACATGTGCGGGTCATCCTGCTGTTCCATCTCTTCCGGCACGATGGGATGGTTTTTGTAGGCCACAATCGTCACCAGGGTGTCTTCATCCACCGCTTGATTGTACGCTTCCGCCAGAAACGCCAGAACCGCCTCCCGGTTTTGCAGGGGCTTCTTCAGCCGGGCCAGGTCTTCCGCTGAAAGATCCCGGATGGCGCATTGCCGCAAGTCGCCCACCACCATGGCCTTTCGGATTTTCTTATGGTTCACGCGGATATCCACCACTTCATCCGGCACCCAGTAGCGGTTTTCGTAATAAAGCTGCCCCAGCCGCAGGGCGATATGCTCGCTCTGCGTGTCTTCTGCGATGACTTCATCCCGAAATTGCAGGGGCCAGTTGATTGCCTTTGCCATTTGTAAACCTCTCCCTCGCTTAATATTCATAATACTTGAAGAAACTACAGAAAAGTTCAAAACGTAAAAAGAAGATCGATCCCCCTTGATCTGGTTAAGCCAAGGCTTTTCCCGCTCCTGCTCTGATCCGTTGTAGTAGGTTTACGGCCTTGAGATCGCCCCGCATGTTCCCTATGCTGGAGTCATAGAGTTTTGTGGGTAGAGAAAATCGCCCTGGAGAGTCTCCAGGCGGTGATGTGCTTATGCGAAAAAACCAGAAAATCCGCTTAAAATCTAATAACGTACCCCGCTTCTTTCGGGAAGGCGAATGCATTAGCCGCATGGACGCCTTGGCGCAAATTTGCCGCCACATGGAATTTGCCACCATGCACCCGGAAGCCCTGCGCCTGATTGACCTGTTCAACATCGTGCCGGAAGAACTCTCTGAAGCCGGGATGCCCTATGAATCCCTCAAGGCGCTGGAGCGCCACGCCCTGTTCATCTAAAGAGGCTTATTCTTTTAAGCCGCCTGCCATAATCCCTTTCATAAATTGCTTCTGCCCCAGCAGAAACACGATTACCACCGGCAGAATCGACAGGGTTGCGGCAGCCATCAGCACCGTCCAGTCGGTTGTATCACGGAAGCTTCCTTTTAGAGTGGCGATTCCCACCGGCAGGGTTCGGATGTTTTCCGAGTTCGTCACGATCAGGGGCCACATAAAGCTGTTCCAGGTGTTGATGAACACAAAAATGGCCAGCGCCGCCAACGCGGGGGTCGCCAGTGGCAGCGCCACTCGCCAGAAGATTTGCCACTGGTTGCAGCCATCAATGCGGGCGGCGTCTTCCAATTCCCGTGGCAGGCCATTGAACCACTGGCGCAGCATAAACACCCCAAATGCCCCGAACAGACCCGGCACAATCAGGGCCAGGTAGGTATCCAGCCAATGAAACGTCTTCATCAGGAAGAACAGCGGCACAATGTTCACCTGCGGCGGCACCATCATGGTAATTAAAAACAGGAAGAACACCTTGTTTTTATGCGGAAAATGCAACCGGGAAAACGCATAGCCCGCCATGGCCGAAAACAGCACATGCCCCAGAGTGGTTAACGTCGCCACCCACACGCTATTCCAAAAATAAACACCCATGGGGGCCAACTGAAACAGTCGCCCGTAATTCTCCCAATGGAACGCCCCCGGCCAAAAGCGGGGCGGCATTTGAAAGACTTCATCCGGCTTCACTAGGGAAGTGACCACCATCACCCAGAACGGCAGGGCCATCAGCAAAGCCCCGGCAAGCATCAGCGCCCAAAGAATAGCGCTTTTCAACTTTTCGCGCGTTTCATGCCCTAGGCTCATGCAGTTTCATCCTCGTACAGCACCCAGCGCTTGCGCAGTTGCCATTGAACCAGCGTCAGCAGCAGGATGACGATAAACAGAATGTAGGCAATGGCCGAAGCGGGGCCGATTTTGTAGAATTCGAAGGCGTTTTTGAACATCCAATACACCAGCAACTCGGTGCTATGTTCCGGGCCGCCCTGGGTGAGCAGGTACACCGAATCGAACGCCTGAAAGCCGTTGATCAGGGTCATCACGCCCACAAAAAACAGGGTGGGGGTAATCATGGGCAACGTCACCAGCCAGAACGTGCGCCAGCCGCTTGCTCCGTCCAGGTTGGCCGATTCGTATAGCGAGGGCGGCACGGCCTGCAAGCCCGCCAGAAAAATGACGATATTATAACCAATATCCTTCCACACCCGTAAAATAATCACCGCCCACAATGCGGTTTGGGGATCGTACAGCCACGGAATCGGCTTGCCGATGAGATGCGCCTGCTGTAATAACCAGTTAAACATCCCGTAAGACGGATCGTACAGCCAGCCCCATACCAGCGCCACGCTGACCATGGGCGTAATAAACGGCAAAAAGTACGCCGTACGAAAGAAAGATTGCCCCCGAACCGCCCGGTTCAACCATACCGCCAGCACCAGAGAAATTGCCAGTTCTAAAATACCGGAAAGCGCCACAAACCAGCAGGTCGTCCCGAAGGATTTCCAGAACAGCGCATCGTTCAGTACCGTAGCGTAATTTTCCAGCCCAATGAATCTGGGCGTTCCCAGCAGGTTCCAATACGAGAAGCTTAACCCCAGCGAGGCAAACACCGGCAGATAGGTAAAAATAATCAGTCCCAGCAGGCAAGGGGCCAGAAAAATCCAGGCCCAGCGTGTTTCACTGGCGGAATACTCCTTCATGGGCTGACCTCCAGCAAGTGCTGCAACCGGGGCTGGGCGGCTTTCATGGTGTCCGTCGCCTTTTGCTTCCCATCCCAAACCGGCTCTAACGCCAGCCCTAACTCTTCGGCCAGCTCATTCCAGCGGGGCGGGCTTTGGGTTGGCACCCCGCCGGGGATGACATCCAGAAACACCCGCCCATGTTGCGGCGCTTGCCCCGGCGATAAAAACAGCCCCGATTCCGCCACATCCATCCGCGCGGGGACAATCAGGCCGCTTTCGGTCACTTTTTCAATGGCCTTGCGGCTTAACAGGAATTGGATCAACTCAAAACTTTCCTGCGGGTGCTTGCTTCTGGCGGAAATCGCATACCCGGAAGCATCGATGCCCACCCGTGATTTCCCACTGGGGCCAACCGGAAACGGCGCCACATCCCAGTGGAACTTGGCCTGTTCCCGCAGCACCGGCACACTCCAGCGGCCGTTGGCCATCATAGCCAGCTTTTGCTGCATAAAGAGCTGGCTCATGGTCACGCCGCCGCTTTCCACCTTTTTGGGGGCCACGTGCCAGGTATTCCGCAAATCCGCATAAAACTGAATGCCTTTGGTTGCCGCAGGCCGATCAATCGTCATCTGTTTCAGGTCCGGGCTGAACAACGAGCCGCCCGCGCTCCACACAAAAGGCAGCCAGAACAGCGGCGGGGTGGAATAGAAGGAAAAGCCGAACTGATCCGGGTCGCCGTCGTTGTTTTCATCCAGCGTCAGTTGCTGGGCGGTGTCCACGAACTGTTGCCAAGTCCAACCCGCTTGGGGTTCAGGGACATGCGCCTTTCGGAACAGATCCCGGTTATAAAAAATCACCACGTCCGAAATATCGCGCGGCAAAGCCCCCAGAATTTCCTTGCCGCTTGCGGTTTTCCAGGTAAACGCTTTTAAGGCGGAAGGGTAAAACACCCCACTGCTCAGGCCGTCCGCTTTTTGCCGAGAGGCCAGGTACGGGCGCAAATCCCTGAAAATCCCTTGAGAAGCGTAGATGGGAAAGCTGATGCTGTTGGTGAAAATCACGTCCGGAGCCATATCTCCGGCCACCAGAATGTGCAGCTTCTGGTAATAATTCTCCGGAATGTGCAGCAACGACACATGTATAGCCGGATTCTCCCGCTCAAATTCCCGTATTAAGCCTTTAAGCACCGTTACTTCCTGCGCGCTACCCCAGGTGGAAAGATGAATGGAAACGCCTTGCGTCCGTTGAGCCTCGCAGCCGGTTAATCCCAGAGTCAGCGCCATTAAACAGCATGCCCCTACAGCCCTAAAGCGGTTCCATAAGCTTTTCAGTTTGAATTTTTGTAAACTTTGCACCATGCAGATCCGTCCCTGATCAATTCGGCCCATGGCCCCTTTTTATTAGTATAGTTGCTACTGAGCAGAGTCATTCAAAGGGATTCATACGGAATTTTTATGAGCCTCAATCCTATTATCGAGAACATGCTGGAAGCGTACCAGCCAGAACAGCTCCATAGCCTGCTGGCTTGGCTCGATCCCTCTCTCCAGAACCTGACCGAACTGGAATCCCAAAATCCGAAAGCGGAATCTACCATGTCTATCCCAATTACCATGCCCCCTTCCAACGGACTCCAACTGGAAGATCAAGTGGCGCTCTCCATTTTAAGCGAATTCGGCCCCAACTTTACCGGCAAACCCTATTTTCACTGGCTGAATACCTGCGTATCCCAGCGAATCAACGCTCCTGCAAGGGCGTAAGACAGAAGCGTCCCATTCAACTCAGGGCTTGCTCGTCGCTTCCTCAGCGGAAATGCCTTTGACCCGCTTCACCCAACCGGAAATTTCCACTTGGCGACCGCGCGCAATGGCCAAATCCCATGCCTGCACGTTTTTGGTAATTACGGAACCAGCCGCCACACTGGCGTTTTGACCCACCGTTACCGGCGCGATCAGCACAGAATTGCTGCCGACTTTCGCGCCGTCCTCAATCACCGTCTGCTCTTTAATATCCCGAATGGGGTCGTAATTGGCGGTAATGGTGCCTGCGCCAATGTTCACCTCCGCGCCCAAAGTGGCGTCTCCCAGGTAGGCTAAATGGGCGGCGTTTGTATGGTGATCGATTCGGGTTTTCTTCACTTCCACGAAGTTGCCGATATTCACGTGGTGGCTGATTTCCACCCCGTCCCGCAACTGGGCGAAGGGACCAATATTGGTAAAACTTCCAATGCGGGCATCCCGAACCATGGAGTGCACGACCTTCACCTCGTCCTCAATCGCCACAACACCGCTCATGGTGGTATGCGGACCAATCACGCACCGTTTGCCAATGCTGATCTTCCCTTGCAGGTAACAGCCCGGCAGCACCGTGCTGTCCGCCCCGATGGACACTTCCGGCGCAATCAGGGTGGAGGCGGGATGCACAATCGTCACCCCTTCGGCCATCAGGCGATTGAGGGTGCGCCGGTTCAGCACCTCGTGACATTGGGCCAAATCCGCGCGGGAATTGACGCCCAGCACTTCATCCGGATCGTCCAGGCGGGCCGCGCCGACCCGAAAACCCGCTTGAACCGCGAGCAAAATCACATCCGTCAGGTAAAACTCGCCTTGGGCGTTGTTGTTAGAGAGCCGATCCAACAACGGGGAAATTTTGGCCCAATTCAGGCAATAGATGCCCGTATTAATAAGCTGCACCAGCTTTTCGGCTTCAGTTGCGTCCTTCTGCTCCACAATGCGCCGGACGGAATCGCCCTCGGTAATCACTCGCCCGTAACCAAAGGGATTGGGCATGGTGGCGGCCAGCAGGGTCAAATCGTTCCCCTGGGCGGCATGCGTATCCAGCAGACCTTGCAGCGTCGCTGCTTCCAGCAATGGCACGTCCCCGGACAAAATCAGCACGTTACCCGCATAGCCAGCCCAGTCCGTCAATTTTTGGCGTACTTGCAACAACGCATGCCCGGTGCCCAATTGAGGTTCCTGCACTACGGCGCGAACTGCGCAGGCAGCCTCATCAGCATTCAGCGCCTCGGCGACCTGCTCACGGCCATGCCCCACAATCACGCAAGCTTCCTCGACGTTCAGGCAGTTGAGCGTATCCAAAACACGCAGAAGCAAGGGTTTCCCGAACAAAGGGTGCAATACCTTGGGCAATTCACTCTTCAGGCGGGTTCCTTTACCGGCAGCCAGAATAACAGCGCGAAACCCTTCCATCAGCAAGCCTCTTTTCACATACATTCCATCAAATTTTCAATTATGGCTTCCGAAGCGCCTTCCTGGGCATCCGGACGATCCAAATCATTCCGCATCAGCTCATGAGGACGGCGTACGCCTCGCTTGGAATTCTCAACAAAGGAAACCAGTTCCTGAACGCTATCGTCCATCTCAACCTCGTTGCGAATGGCCTCCAGCGCCTGTTTATGGTTCAGGCCGGAGAACCACAGAAGCTGAAACGCCTTTTTAATCCTGGTTCGGGAAGCCAAATCGTAACCACGCCGCTTCATGCCCACTTTATTAATGCCCACCACCACCGCAGGGCGACCGTCGCTCATGGAAAACGGCGGAATATCCTGGCGGCTGGCGCTGCCGCCGCTAATAATGGCCAGACGGCCAATCTTCACAAACTGGTGAATTGCCAGAATTCCGCCCAGGAAAGCGTAATCGCCCACTTCCACGTGGCCGCCCAGCTGCACACTGTTCGCCAGAATTACTTCTTTGCCCAAGGTGCAGTTGTGGGCCACATGCGCATATGCCATCAACATGCAGCCATCGCCAACCACCGTGGCTTCCCCTTCGCCGGTCGCCCGATTGACGGTGGCACATTCACGGATAATGACGTTATCACCAATCTGCACGTAACTGGGCCATTCCTTGAACTTCACATCCTGCGGAAAGCCGCCCAATACTGCACCCGGGGAAACCTGGCAGTTTTTACCCAGCGTGGTATACCCTTGCAGCACCGCGTTGGCATAAATCCGGGTACCCTCGCCCACCTTGCAGTGCGGGCCAATATAGGCATGCGGCCCAACTTCCACGCCCGGCCCCAACTCGACGGTGGGATCAATAATGGCGGTAGGGTGAATAATCATCGGGCAATCCTCAATTTGGGCGAAAACTTGGGGTGTGGCAAACAGGCTAAGCGCAGAGCGACCTATTCCCGTGTTAAAAGAGAGCAGGTAATCTCCGCCTCTATGGCCAACTCACCATCCACGTAGGCTTTACAGGACATTTTGCCAATGGGGGGACGCAACTTATTCAGGATGCATTCCATATCAAAGCGATCGCCGGGAACCACCATGCGGCGGAACCGGACGTTTTCCATACCGGCGAAAACCGCCAGCTTGCCCTGGCCTTGCGGCACCGTGGACAGCAGTAGAACGCCCAACTGGGCCAATGCCTCCAATTGCAACACGCCGGGCATAATGGGATCACCGGGGAAATGCCCCTGAAAAAACGGCTCGTTAATCGTAACGTTTTTATAGCCTTTAATCCTTTTACCCTGAATCAACTCCGTCACACGATCCACCAGAATAAAGGGATAGCGGTGCGGAAGCGTGTCCATAATCTCCCGAATCCGCTTGGGGGGGAGCAAAATGTCTTCTGTGTTCTGTTCGCTGCGCGGTTCAGTCATTACCATGGTTTCCACTGCTCTTGGGGCGCTCCGTGTTCAGTCAATCTGGCCGCATTATAACCAAAGCAGGGCCAAATTTAAACCGCGCTCAGCAGCCCTGCTTTTGGGCAGCCTTCAGCAACTTCACGGCAAATGGCACATGGCTGCTGTGTCCCGCGTTCAGGGCGAACACGTGCGCCTTAAGCGTCAGGGGATTTAAGCCGCTGAGGGATAAATCCCCGATTAAATCCAGCATTTTATGGTAAATCGGCTCATCGTCATGCCTCAATGGGCGACTATACCCCCCGGATTCCACCAGCCCCAGGGAATTTTCCAGGTTGGCGCCCAAGGCCAGCCCTCTGGCGTGCAAGGCAGGCAGTTCGCTAATATAGCCAAACGTGCAGGCCGTCGAGACCAGCGCCGGGTTATCAGCCTGGCTATCCCAGCGCGTCCAGCGGCATTTCAGGTCGGGATGATTGAAGTTAACGCTGTAGGTCAGTTTAAAATGCGTATCGGGTAGGGCGTAAAGAGCGATCTCATCGCTATGACGGTAAAAAACGGCCTGTTCCAGCCCAATGGAAGGCTTGGGCAGCTCGATATCGAACCCACGGGCGAACACCTTCAGCCAGTCCTGGGCGCTGCCGTCCAGAATGGGCATTTCCGGCGCGCCACTGACCGCAACTTTCAGGTCGCGCAGCCCGGACAGCGCCGCCGCGCACAAAAAATGCTCCACAATGGAAAGCGTTTTGCCTTCACGGTTGGCGAGCGTGACCCCGCGATCGGTATGCACCACGGACGCGAGGCTGGCAGGAATCGGCGACACGCCATCTATATAAAACACAATGCCATGGCCGGGTTCCGCAGGCAAAACCTGCACCTCAACCAGCTTGCCGGTGATAACCCCAATGCCGGAAACAAACACAGGCGATGCAATAGAGGCAGACACTTGCGGCTAAACCTCCACCGGGTTCTTCTGTTCGGCTTCCAACTCGTTCACGCGCTTTTTAAGGGCTTTAACCTCCTGAAAAAGCTCCCGTAACTTGCCCATATAGAGGACATTTTGCAGGGTTTCCCGGCGCGGCAGGGCAGGAATGCCAACCACCACTTCCTTTGGCTCAATATCGCGCATTACGCCGGATTTGGCCATCACAATCGCGTCATTGCCCACCTTTAAGTGATCCGCCAGACCGGCCTGACCCGCAATCACAACCCGGTCGCCGATTTCGCAACTGCCGGAAATACCCACCTGGGAAACAATCAGGCAATTTTCGCCCACAACGTTGTTGTGCCCAATCATCACCAGGTTATCAATCTTAGTGCCTTTCCTAATCAGGGTAGCGCCCAGGTTGGAGCGGTCGATAGTGGCGCAGGCGCCCACTTCCACGTCATCTTCCAGAATGACGGTGCCGATGGAGTTAATCTTTAAAATTTGGGTGTTCTGGGCGGAAATTTTACCCCCGCCGGACTTGGCGGATTCCACGCTACCCGGCTCCGGCGTCACATAGCTGAAGCCATCCGCCCCAATGCTGGCGTTGTGGTGAATCACCACCCGGTTACCGACCATAACCCGCTCCCCAATGCGAACACCGGGATGGAATACCACGCCTTCGGCAACCACGGCGTCCGCGCCGATTGTGACATGCGGCATTAGAACGGAATGCGCGCCAATTTTTGCGTTTTCGCCCACGTAAACAAACGCGCCAACGGAAACCGTGGGATGCACCTGGGCCGAAGCCTCAATGACGGCGCTGGGATGAATGCCCTGATACGCGTGAATGGGTTTTTCAAAAATGGAAAGCAGGGTCGCCAGAGCCAAACGGGGCCGCGCAACCGACACATAGCCTTCCAGCAGTCCATCCGGCACCGCAACATCTTTGGCCACCAGGGCCGCCTTGACCTTTACCCGGCTTTGCTTCAGCAACTCCAGGGCGGCCGCCTCCAGAATAACCACCATTTCCGTGTCAGCGGCAATCATTCGAGGGTGCGCCAGATCAGTCACCAGCAGGTCGCCGTTGCCATGCACTTGCGCATCGGGCGTACAGGCGGCAATGGCAGCCAGACTCACAGGGGGCTTGGGCAAGGGTTGAGACAGGGCTTCCGGCATGACGCCACCTCCGCTTAATTTGAAAAACCACACTATAAATGGCCTTTTGATTATACTGAGAGCATGCCAACAACGCCAGACATAAAAGCCGACTTGCGCATTGCGGTCGTGGGAGGCGGCGCAGCGGGCTTTTTTGCGGCCCTGAACACCGCCGAGAAAAATGCCAAGGCGCGCATTACCATTTTTGAAGCATCCCACAAACCGCTGCAAAAGGTCTTTATTTCCGGCGGCGGGCGCTGCAACCTGACACACGCCTGTTTCGACCCGCTCCGGCTCACCGAGTTCTACCCAAGGGGACAGCGGGAGCTGAAATCCCTGTTCAGCCGGTTCCAGCCCAAAGACACGATGCGCTGGTTTGAGAACCATGGACTCCGGCTAAAAACCGAGGGAGACAACCGGGTTTTCCCGGCCAGCAACAATTCGCAGGATGTGATCGACCTGTTTCTGGACATCGCGGAAAAGTACCGCATCAACATCCGCACCCGCTGCCGGGTCGCCAGCATTCGACCAGAAGGCGGAAAATTTGTCATTCAGACGGGAGAGCAGCCCCCGCAACAG
Source organism: Candidatus Melainabacteria bacterium (assembly GCA_902168245.1). Taxonomy (GTDB): domain Bacteria; phylum Cyanobacteriota; class Vampirovibrionia; order Vampirovibrionales; family Vampirovibrionaceae; genus Vampirovibrio. The sequence goes on along the minus strand of CABHPA010000081.1, from coordinate 1,822 downwards.
TTTGATGTGTGCATTTTAAGCACCGGCTATAGCCCGCCGGGCTGGAAATTGGCCGAATCGCTGGGACACCGCGTAATCCAGCCGGTGCCTTCGCTGTTTCCCTTTACGGTAAAATCGCCGGTGATTAACGGGTTACAAGGCATTTCTTTGCCCCATGCGGCTGGCAGGCTGGAAATTGCCACCGAAGGAAAAACCCGCAAGTTTGAGGCGGAAGGCGCCATCCTGATTACGCACACCGGCCTTTCCGGCCCGCTTATCTACCGGCTTTCCGCCTGGGGCGCCCAAGCGCTTGCCCAAGCGGCTTATCAGGGCACTCTACAACTGGATTTACTGCCAAGCATAGGGGAGCAGGAGCTACGCAACCAACTGGAGCAGTTACTGCTAAAGGCGGAAGCAAAAAAGAAGCTTGTCAATACCGGCTTTGAGCGGCTTCCCGTCAGGCTTTGGCTTTCTCTGCTTGAAAACAGCGGCGCTAACCTGGAAGAACGTTGCGAAACCATTGGCAAAAAGACGCTCAACCGACTGATAGAAAACCTGAAACGCCTGAGACTGCCCATTAGCGGCAAAAGCCCCTCCAAGGAAGAATTTGTGAGCTGCGGCGGCGTTTCCCTGAAAGAAATTGATTTCAGGACCATGGAAAGCAAAAAGGTTCCCAACCTGCATTTTGGGGGCGAAATCATTGATATTGACGGTTTGACAGGCGGATTTAACTTCCAGGCTTGCTGGAGCGAAGGCTGGGCCATATCGGAGAGCCTGGGCGCTCTACGCTAACAGCTTTTGGTGGAGCCCGACACGGGCTGCTCTCCTATCCAGCCGCATGCTTGGCACTTAAGGGTTGTAACTTCCCGGTATTCCGACTTGCCGGGTTGTCGATGCGGTAAGCCGACCAGTATTTTTCGGGGTGCCAGGTCTGAATGCCCGCAATTTGGGCAGCACGTGTATGGCCCAGGCATAAGCCGACCATCCTTCCTCTTATGATTGGGGTATTGGGGACTGAATTTAGGTGATGGGAAATCATCCCGCCAGGCTCTTACGCCCGTAACAATCATTGTAGTATACAGCTGAGTTTCATGCTATTGCCCAGTTAGACAATACCATGCCATGTCTTGCCAATTGGCCCGCCAGTGGCGCAAGTCTCAAATACGCCTGAGCCAATGCTTAAAAGCCCTCTTTCCTCGTATGCCAGGCCAAGACAATACGCCAACGATTTTTACGGCTTGCATGCCGCAGGGGTTTGACGCATAATGACCTACACAATCAAATATTATCGGGATGTAGCGCAGCTTGGTAGCGCACTTCGTTCGGGACGAAGGGGTCGCAGGTTCAAATCCTGTCATCCCGACCACTTATCTCAAAGAGGAAGGCTTACAACTAGAGGGTTTAAGGGATAAAACAGCAGTCTCAGAAGATTCCCGATTCATTGAGAATGCTCAAACAGTCTCGGCAAAATTATCCAAAGTCGGCAAAAAAGTCGGCAATGGATTTCTATCAGTTTCCGAGGCATCCAAGCAGTTAGGGATTTCAGAGCGAGCGGCTAGACTTTGGTGTGAGACGGGCAAGCTTCCCGCCATTCATCAGCCTTTTGGCAGTAAAACTCGCTACCTCATTAGCAAGGCCACTATAGAGCTTTTTCAGGTTCAAAGAGATAATGCTCAAGCCCTGAAGCGTGAAGCAGAGAGAGCAAAACAGCCTCTAATACCAATTCCATTAAACAAGGGCATTTGGTAAGCTTTTCTAATTAAAGTTGGTTGGAGAGCGTCAGATGGCTGCTGAGCATGTCCAAGAGATTGAGCAGTTAGAATTATTGGGAAAACAGTTGAAG
>CABHPA010000080.1 GCA_902168245.1 Candidatus Melainabacteria bacterium | reverse complement strand
CGGAAATTCGCAGGCTGTTGGCTCACCGGCTCTTTAGACAAACCATACCCTGGTCTTTGATTCAGCATTGGTCCCATTGGCGACGAAGGCACCAAAGACTTTCTCAACAATGTCACCAGGCAACACGGCTGGCGAGAAACCAACTTAACTCACGACTGTAGTACTAAGAACCTGTCGTCAAAGATGAAATAGCCGCCGGAGTAGAAGGTGGATATGGGAGAGCTTTACCGGGGTTTCAGAGGAATCAGTAGAGATTTCATAGTCTTTGCTTAGACGTCGGCTGCCATTGAGCCAGGAGAGCGTTCTTTCAACAACCCAGCGTTTTGGAAGAATAGTCCATCCTTCCGGGAGTTTGAGGACAACGTCAACAAGGCATTCGAGAGCGAGGCGGACGTAGTCAACAAATGTGCCTCAATACCCGCCATCCGCACAGACGCCTTGCAAGGCAGGATACCTGGTTAGCGCTTCCTCAAAGACCACACAACCGCTTATTGAATCATGCTCATTGGTTGGATGGCTTTTCACGTGAAGCAAATGACCTTGCGTATCGGTCACAATATGACGCGTACGACCGTTTACTTTTTTTTCCGCCGTCAATGCCTCGACCTTTAGCCGCACCGTTTGTTTTGACACTTTGAGAATCAATCAGCGCATAGCTGGGACAGGGCTTTCTTCCCTGTTTTATTCGACTGGCTTCAACCAAACGCTGAAGCATAATGTCCCATTTCCCGCTCTGTCTGGCGCGACGGTAAAAGCTTTCTACTGCTGTAAAAGGAGGAAAATCATTGGGCAACATCCGCCACTGGCATCCTATCTTGTTTAGATAAAAAATGGCGTTCAATAGCTCTCGAATCGTATGCTCTCTATTTTTACCGTAATTCCCTACGTTGAAAATGTCTGCTATCGCTGCATATTGCCCATCTGTCAAATCACTCGGATATCCCATTCTCTAATTACCTGGACAGACAAGCCCTATTCTATCCCGTACGCCCATCTTTGACGACAGCTTCTCAGCTATCAGCAGGGTTGAATATTATTTCGATTTGGTTAACAATACTTAAATAGATTTTTCGGCTACAGGTTTGTTTTTTTATTGCACCAAAATCATGGGCCTCATCTTAAAAGTCTGGTTTATAAAAGAAAAGAGGTCCAAACTAATGCAAACCACTGATATTACTTGTGCTGCTTGCGGCACTGACTTTTCCTTTTCGCAGGAAGATCGTGATTTTTATGAATCCAAAGGGTTTCAACCGCCCAGAAAGTGCAAGTCCTGCCGTGATGCCGCTAAACAAAACCGTGATGGTGGCAATGGCACCCGGGGCGGATATGGCGGTGGTTACGACCGTCCGCAGAAAGCTATGTATGATGCTGTTTGCGCCAGCTGTGGCATGAACACTCAGGTGCCTTTCCAGCCCAACGGCAGCAAGCCTGTTTATTGCCGGGATTGCTTCCAGGCTCGCGCTTCCTATTAGGAAGCGCTTTTATAGCCAAGAAGCCTTAGAAAAAAGAGACAGCGGCCCGTAACTGGGACAACGCTCTTACATACAAGAAGAAACGTACCGATCCTTCGGGCTTTAAAAGTCATGCTTACGGTTCGGTTTACTTTTGACTTGTATTCTTTTGTTATGAATTGACAGCTTATTCAAGCTGCATAGAAAGTAGTGCATGAAAAATTTAAAGTTAAGCGAAGAAGTTCAAAAAGCCATCCAAGAGATGGGCTTCCAAGAGGCTTCTCCCATCCAGGCCCAAAGTATTCCCTGTCTCCTTGAGGGGAAGGATGTCATTGGCCAAGCCCAGACTGGTACCGGCAAGACTGCCGCTTTTGCTATTCCGGCAATTGAGCTGACTCAAACAAGTTGTAGAAATGTCCAGATACTTGTGCTTTGTCCCACGAGAGAGCTTGCTCTGCAAGTGACTGCTGAATTTGAGAAACTGGCCAAATATAAAAGTAATCTCAGAGTCGTGTCGATCTACGGTGGCCAGCCAATAGAGCGCCAAGTACGTGTACTCCAGAAGCGACCCCAAATTGTGATTGGCACGCCTGGACGTGTAAAAGATATGATTCAACGCGGCGTCCTGCAATTGAATGGTGTCCGGATGGTTGTTCTAGACGAAGCTGATGAGATGCTGAATATGGGTTTCCGTCATGATATTGAGCATATTCTGCAGCAAACACCTTCTGACAGGCAGACCGTGTTTTTCTCAGCAACCATGCCGAAATCCATATTAGAACTGACTGCGAAGTATCAACGCAATGCGCTGCATGTGAAAGTATCCCAGCATGATCAGCCACTGGTAAAAATCGAGCAATGCTATTACGAAGTCCATAAGACAGAGAAGATGGCCGCCTTGCTCCAGTTGCTGGAGCATCACCACTTCAAGCTGGCCTTGGTGTTCTGCAATACCAAGTGGAAAGTGGATGCCCTGGTTCAGAAACTGAAAAGCACTGGCTATTCGGCAGACGGGCTGCACGGCGGTAAAACCCAGTCTCAACGGGATCGAATCATGCAAGGGTTCCGTAAAGGAAACACACAATTGCTGATTGCAACTGATGTAGCTGCAAGGGGCCTAGATGTGGACAACGTCGAGGCCGTGTTTAACTTTGACCTTCCCAAAGACAGTGAATTTTATGTTCACCGCATTGGGCGTACGGGCAGAGCCGGAAAATCAGGTCTAGCATTTACCTTTGTGGAAAATGGTGAATTTCAGCAGCTCCGAGAAATTCGCAAGTACCCGAATGTCAAACTTTCAAAGCAGGAACTACCGGCCTAGGGCTCCAGACATTTTCGGCCATTGTCAATTTGGTGTCCTCTACAAGGGAGGGGCACAGGTACCGGTCCACACTACAGACAATGGATAATTCAAGCCAAACTTAAACCATTTTATGCTCATTCTCGCAATCCGAGGGTGGGCATAAAAGTTGTTGTGCAAACCTTCAATCCAAGTCAGCAGAAGCATCTGTCATTTGCTCCGCAGCAGTTGCAAGGACCTCAGAGGCCTGCCGCCGAGTTAATCTGCTGGTGATGGTTGCCCTAAGTTGTTATCCAGAATTTCACAATTCCGGATCTACAATCGTTAATTTTAAATTTTCTTTCTTATGCCAAACCACACTGTAGAGGTCATGTCGGCGATCTTTCAGGTTCATAACCGTTCCAGAATGCCGGGCTCGATAAATATATTCCAAACGCAAATCAGCAAAAGCCACGGTTTCCACATTGGGTGTGGTATCGGCCGCAATACCATCGCGGGCAAAATAGAAATCACATGGGGTTAAAATACAGCTTTGTGCATACTGAATATCCATATTGTGCACGCGGGGCAAGTTACCTACATTGCCTGACATTACAACATAGCACTGGTTTTCCACTGCTCGGGCCTGGGCAGAATACCGGACTCGTAGGTAGCCCTGACGCTCATCCGTACAAAACGGAACGAACAAAATATTAGCACCCTGATCGATCAAGTGCCGGGCCAGTTCCGGGAATTCGCAGTCATAACAAATCAATACACCAATGGGTCCACAATCGGTCTGGATGACGCTTAAATTGTTGCCGCCCTCGATATTCCACCAGTACCGCTCGTTTGGGGTCGGGTGTATTTTGGGTTGCTCATGAATGGAACCGTCACGCAGGCACACAAATGTCACATTTTGGATGGACTTGTCCTTCATCTTGGTAGGATGAGAACCTGCAATGATGTTGATGTTGTACTTGATGGCCAGGCGATGAAACATGTCTTTAATTTTGGTCGTATATTCAGTCAACTTGTCGATAGACTTATCCGGTAGGATAGGTTCATTCTCAATAGAGAGAAGCTGTAGCGTAAAGAGTTCAGGAAACACCACGAAATCGGATCGGTAATCGGAAACGACATCCACGAAATAAGTTACAATCTGCTCGAACTCTTCAAAAGACTGAATACGCCGCTGCTCATATTGGACTGTTGCCACACGAACCGATTCTGGGAGTCGGCCTGCGTTTTTACGGGACGCATTTTCGGGTTCTTGAGCATCTGGATTTCGCCAGACCATATGCGTTGCCGTTCCCATCGATTCCTTGTCGCTGGGCAGATAATCTGCTAGAACCCCAATAATTTCAAACCCTTGACGCAACTGGAAGCTGGTGGTGGGGTCATTTATTTTTCGATTTTTCACTTGCTCAATGTACTGCTCAACCGTGCCAACCTGTTTCAGCCGTTTTTGCAGCAATGGCATGCGACCGCCAAACACAATGCCCTTTAGCCGGTAATAGCGACAGAGCTTTTTTCTTTCGCTGTAAAGTCGCTCGCCAATTCGCAACCCCCGATAGTTTGGATCCACGAATATTTCCATGCCATACAGGTACTCCCCTGTCGCCAGATGTGTTGATCCATATCCTCCACCCGTGATTTGCCGCCAAGTGTGGGGTGCCAGTGCGACTTGCTCAGAAACCCGGATAGTAGCGCAATACCCGACAATTTTATTGTCATACACTGCCACAAATTGTCCTTCTGGGTAATTGTTGAGCTGACCTCTCAATACATCCACAGAGTAAGGTGGAATGTCAGGATACACCTTTTCAGAGAGAGCTTGAATCTCGACCAGATCAGCAGGCTTCGCGTTCCTGATAACTAAATTTGCTTTAGTGGCTTTATTTTTCATTCGATTCTCAAGATTTATGCAAGGGGCAAAAGATAGATTGGAACCAGCATATTATACTACTTGCACGCTAAGCAGAGATTTCTATATTGGAGCGATATAAAAAGCATACCTCAAAGGGTAGGAATCTCCTAATCTTTGCTGTTGAGAGGGTGGGAATGGGCATGAATGGCTGTTATTTGCCTGTCTCATCCCAGAGCTGCCATTACTGCATGTCTAGAGTCTGTGGCTTTGCCAGTTGGCTTCACTGCAATTAAGAAGCTGTCCTCAGAGAAGGAATAAGCCTATAGAATAGGGTTTGTTTGCCCCGGTGAGAGTGAATGGGATATCCGAGTGATTTGACAGAGTCTCAGTATGCAGCGGTAGCGGACATTTTTGCAGTAGGGAACTACGGGAAAAGCAGGGAGCACCCGGTTTGGCAGTTATTGAATGCGGTCTTTTATCTGAATAAAACCGGTTGTCAGTGGCGGATGTTACCCAATGACTTTCCTCCGTATACAGCAGTAGAGAGCTTTTACCGCCGAGCCAGACAAAGTGGGAAGTGGGACAGGATGCTCCAAAGGTTGGTCGAGGCGAGCCGTGTTAGGCAGGGGCGGAATCCTTCGCCCAGTTATTCGCTCAGAGGCTATCTGAGAAGTGCAACAAATTGAGTGTTTAGGTCGTCTTTCCCTGTAAAGTTGGGGGGGAAGCACAATGGACACTCAAAAGCGATATGCCAGTGATTTAAGCGACAAGCAGTGGCGGTATTTAAGGCCCCATATTCCAGAGGCATTGCCGGGCGGACGGCACCGTTCCCATGACATGCGGTCTGTAGTGAATGCGATTTTGTATCGGGTTAAAAACGGCTGTATTTGGCAAGACCTGCCCCATGCTTTCCCGCCACACCAAACGGTATATGAATATTACAGGGCCTGGACGCTGGATGGCACTTGGGAAAAGATTCATGCGGTCTTGAGGGACAATTTGCGTCTGAAATTGGGCCGCTCCTTGCAGCCCAGTGCTGGAATTATTGACAGTCAGTCCATTAAGACAGCAGAAAAGGGGGGCTTCGCGGGTATGACGCAGGAAAGAAAGTAAAAGGCCGAAAGCGGCATATTCTGGTGGATACTTTGGGGCTGCTTCAAAAATTGCTGGTGCATGAGGGCAATATTCAAGATCGGGATGGCGGAAAATTATTACTAATGGCGCTCAAAAATCAATTTCATTCCATCCAAAAGATATGGGCTGACTCAGCTTACAGTGGCAAATTGCAAGATTGGGCCAAAACAGTTTTGAAAATCGATTTAGAAACTGTCAAACGCAACGAAGCGGGATTTAAAGTTCTGCCTCATCGCTGGATTGTGGAACGAACCTTTGGTTGGCTCAATCCTTGTCGGCTCTTGGCTAAAGAGTATGAGAAAACCATTTCAAGTAGTCAG
>CABHPA010000079.1 GCA_902168245.1 Candidatus Melainabacteria bacterium | reverse complement strand
TGGAGATGGCAGAATAAAAACGTACCATTTTTGAGCAAAATGGCGATGTAAAAGTGTACCACCTCCGCCAAAATCTGCTTGACTGAAAGAATCAGTCTGGACGGGATTGGAGGGTGAGTGGCCTTGAAGGATGCGTATATGAAGGAGCTGGTACGCAAGGCGTATTACCGCGAAGGTAAAAGCAAGCGTCAGATCGCTCGTGAGTTGGGTATTCACCGGGATACGGTAAGCCATTTGCTCTCTGAGGAAGATGGTCAGTGTCCCAGCTTCAAGCGTCAGGAATGGTCCTATCCCGTTATGGGGCCTTTTATCCCTATTATTGAAGCCTGGCTGAAGGAAGATGAAATAGCTCCCAGAAAGCAGCAGCACACCGCCAGGCGCGTCTACGACCGGCTGGTAGAGGAGCACCAGTTCCACGGTTCATACCGCCGGGTTAGAGAGGTGGTGGCCGCCATTCGCCAAAAGCCAAAAGAAGTCTATTTGCCTTTGGCGTTCCAACCGGGCGAAATGGCGCAAGTGGACTGGATTGAAGATCTGCGGGTAGTTATTGCCGGGAAACTTTGCAAGGTGCAAGTTTTGAATGCGGTGTTGAATTATTCGGGCAGCGTTTATTGCGAAGCCTTCGAACATGCTCGCCAGGAAGCCTTTTTCCAGGGCCAGCGCCATGCCTTTGAATTCTGGGGTGGCGTTCCGGGCACAGTCACCTACGACAACCTGAAATCAGCCGTACAAAAGATGTTAGAAGGTAAGAATCGGGAAGAGAACGAGCGATTTGTAGCCTTTCGTTCAGCCTATTTGTTTGACAGCCGATTCTGCAACCCGGCCAGGGGCAATGAAAAGGGACGGGTGGAGAATATGGTGAAATTCGTGCAACGCAATCTGTTTACGCCCATTCCTCAAGTAGAAAGCCTGAACGAACTGAACGCCTTGCTGAGAAAGCGGTGTGAAGCGTATTTAAACCATACCCAGGCCCGGCAAACAGAAACCGTCCAGGGACGCTTACAGGCCGAGCAGGAGCTTTTCATCCCGCTGCCCAAATTCCCGCCGGAATGCTGTCGGGTAATTCCACTTAAAGTGAGCAAGACTGCTCTGGTTCAATTTGAAACCAATCGCTACTCGGTACCCAGCGAATACGCTTACCAAACGGTCTGGCTGAAAGCCTTTGTAGACCGGGTGGAAATCACCACCCGTGAAAAGACGATCGCCATTCACTCTCGGCTCAGCGGGAAGTATGAAGAGTCCATCCGCTTTGAACATTACGCCAGAGTGCTGGAGCGAAAGCCCGGTGGACACCAGCACCTGAAGACTATGGGCAAACAGCCCTTGCCTCCCAGAGCGCCAAAATCCGAGTCGTCCCCCTTTCCCCAAGTCCATGTCCAACCGCCCAACCTATCTCAATACTCAAAACTACTCAGGAGCATCCAATATGACCCAGCCACAGGCACTTTTACTGGAAACCCATCTCAAGAAACTGCGTCTGCCCAATATCCTCAAGCAGTACCGTAAACTGGCTTCTCAAGCCGCTGAAGGGAACCTTACCCATGAGCAGTTCCTGCAACTCCTGATTGAGCAGGAAGTCCTGACTCGGGAACAGAATGCGCTCAAGCAACGCGTTCGCCAGGCCCGTTTTCCCGGTGAGAAAACCCTCAGCGACTTTGATTTTACAGCCATCCCCAAACTCAACAAGCCACTGATTCTGAAACTGGGCCAGGGAGAATATCTGGAGAAGGCTCAGAACATTGTACTGCTAGGCAATTCAGGGACAGGCAAGACCCATTTAGCGACAGCCTTGGGCCTGGAGGCTTGCAGACAAGGTAAGAAAGTAGCCTTTTATACTGCCGCAGATCTGGTCAACAGCTTGCTGGAAGCGCAATCCCAGTACCAGCTCAGTCGTCTGGAAGCTCGGCTGAAAAAACTGGATCTGCTCATTATTGACGAACTGGGCTATCTGGCCCTGGATGACAGCGGGGCTAAGCTGCTGTTCTCGGTCTTCGCCAGCCGCTACGAAAGAAAATCTTTGATTGTCACCACCAACCTGCCCTTTGAAGAATGGCATACCGTGTTCAAGGATGCCGCCATGACCGCCGCCCTGGTGGATCGCCTCACCCACCATTGTCATCTGCTGGAAATGAACGGCGACAGCTACCGCTTTCGCCAAGGCTTGAAAAACAGGGAAGTCGCTAGCTAGCCGAAAGCCGCTCACCAATCCCCTGGCAGAATGCCCTGGACTTTAAATCCACGACATTCTGCCAGGGGATTGGTGTTTCAACCGCAGGAAAGAAGGGAAGCATGGATTGTTGCGACGGGTGGTACACTTTTACATCGCCACTCTGGTACATTTTTATCTTGCCAAATACA
>CABHPA010000078.1 GCA_902168245.1 Candidatus Melainabacteria bacterium | reverse complement strand
TATTAATCCGGTGATTTAATAGCGTACAACAATCCTGTTTATGCTTTCATAGGGGGATGGAGAGTCAGAGAAGATCCAAGCGGCATACGCAGGAAGAACAAGCCTTACTTCGTCAAAAAGCAGTAGAAATGGTATTAGCTGGAACCAAGCAGGTTCAAGTTGCCCAACTACTGGGCATGGGCCAGAGTACGGTGAGCCATTGCGTCAGACGGGCGAAAGCCAACGGGAAAAAGAGTATTGCCCAGAAAAAACGAGGGGGACGTAAACCTTGTCGTTTAACAGGGCAACAAAGTTACTGGATACGTAAAGCCATTGAAGAGAAGCATCCAGAACAGTTAAAACTCCCTTTCGCCCTGTGGACACGGGAAGCGATTGCCGCCTTGATTCAGCAAAAATATGGGTTGGTGATTCCACTGAGAACATTGACGGATTACTTGAAACGCTGGGGCTTTACCCCACAAAAGCCAACCCGACAAGCCATTGAGCAAAAGCCGGAAGCTGTTAAGAATTGGCTGGAGAAGGAGTATCCGGCGATTGAAGCAAAAGCCAAAGCCGAAAATGGGATTATTTATTGGGAAGACGAGATGGGTTTGCGCTCCGATCATCAGGCTGGCAGAAGCTTTAGTCCAAAAGGGAAAACTCCGATCGTTAAAGTCAGCGGCAACCGATTCCGTTGCAATATGATTTCCGCGCTGACTAACCGGGGCCAACTCGCGTTTTCCGTGTTTGAGGGGAACTTTATCGTACCCGTGTTTCTCGCATTTATGGGGCGCTTAATTCAGTGCGCCAAGGGACGCAAAGTATTCCTGATTGCCGACGGGCATCCTGTTCACAAGGCAAAGAACGTCAAAGAGTGGCTTGCCCAAAGATCTCAGGAAATAGAGCTTTTCTATTTACCAGCTTACAGCCCGGACCGTAACCCTGACGAACTGCTGAACCAGGAACTCAAAGCGACCGTCTACAAAAGCGGAAGACCCAAAAACAGGATGGACCTTAAACGCAAGCTGAAAGCGCGGTTATGTTCCATTCAGAAACAACCCCACAAGGTTCAGGCGTACTTCCAAAAGCCCTCTGTGCGCTACGCTGACTCCTGAAAATCGCTCTTTTCATACACCGGGGTAATA
>CABHPA010000077.1 GCA_902168245.1 Candidatus Melainabacteria bacterium | reverse complement strand
GAAGACGGCATACGAGATTCGCCTTAGTCTCGTGGGCTCGGAGATGTGTATAAGAGACAGGTACCGAGCTGTCTCGGCGTGCCTGCGGGAATATGGCCCAGCTTGCCATCTGCGTCATGCGCGAATACTTCCGAGTCCGCTCTTTTATCGGAGACGCCCCACGGCGCTTCACCGTTCGGCAGAAGCGACGGATGCGCCATCCTGCCGACGTGCCACAGCTGCGCGAATATCGTGCCGCCATGACGGTGAACCTGATCGGCTACCAGACGCCATCCCTGTCGTTGCGCTTCCGTGTAAATGCCCGGCGTCATCGCATAACCATTGCTGGACTGGGCGACATCGACTGCTTCGCTTACGATCAGGCCCGTGCTGGCGCGCTGCGCGTAGTAGGAGGCCATCATCGCGTTTGGGACGTCGCCGTCAGAGGTGCGCGTGCGCGTCATGGGTGCCATGACAATACGGTTCTTCAAAGAAACGGTACCGCCAAGCATGCAAGATTCAAACAGGTCTATCATGGATCTTCCTTTAGATCAGTTGCATCAAAAGGAAAGCTTACTTCCCGATAGTTCTCCTATCTACACACCATTTAGTAAGTGGACGCAAAATGAAAATCATCAAGCGGCTGCCGGGATTGCCGGTCGAGCGTGCACTTCATGTCATTTCCGGGCGCTGGAAGGCAGTCATCCTCCATGTATTGCTGGAGGGGCCGCAGCGCATGTGCGCGCTGGGGAATCGTATCTCGGGTATCTCGCAGAAAGTATTGATCGAACAACTGCGCGCGCTTGAGGAGCATGGCATGGTGAGTCGGCAGCTTAGCCAGGAGGATAGTCAAGGCGTCGAGTATCTGCTCACTCCGTTGGGTGAAAGTTTGCGACCTGTGCTGGAATCTCTCATCGAATGGGGTACGCATCACGCCAAGGAGCTTGATGATATGGATAGACTTCTGCCATGCTCTGCTGTCGTTCGACCGCGAACTAGCTGACATGTCATCGCGCTCAATGCCGGTGCAGGTCGAGATTTGAATTCCGTTATCCTCAATGGATTTTTTAGACCGATCTCTGTAATGAAATGGTCTCAATTATCGAACGTGCGTGCCAATACGCTTCGTCCCATATCAACATATAAAATACAAATCCAATAAACAAATTAATTTTTCATGAAGCTTGTTGCTATAGCATTCACTTTTTTACTTCCTTGTTTTGCGCACGCGTATCAGGTCATCGGCATTTCTGACGGCGACACTATGACGCTGAAGGTCAATGGTCGACCTCTCAAAATCCGCCTTGCAAATATTGACGCACCAGAGAAAAAGCAACCCTTCGGCCAGAAGTCGAAGGAATCATTGTCGGATATGTGCTGGGGTAAAGATGCGAAGTACGAAAAGCAATCGATTGACCGATACAAGCGGACGGTAGCGATCGTCACATGTGGTGAATACGGCGTTAACCGAGAGCAGGTTCGGCGAGGGATGGCTTGGGTCTATTTAAAATATAACAAAGACCCGTTCTATGTCGCAATTCAGAATGTCGCCAAGTAGAAAAGACGAGGATTGTGGGCCGACGATGCACCGATTCCACCGTGGGAGTACAGGAAGTCTGAAAGAAAATGATAGCGATATTATGGAGAAAAAAATTGAAGCTTAGATAGCTTCTGACGGGAGCTCTTTAATACCAACCCACATTAGTGGGTGGTGCCATTACGGGAAATTTCCTTTTTCCCAAGTCAAACAAAACACGATTTCGAATATGCAAAGCTATAGTGCCGATTGGAGAATTGCCGAAAACTATCCGCCCATCTATACCGAAAAGAATGTTGGATCGGAAATGTATTTTCGACTGGCGTGGGAGTTTTTACGGCGAAATAAAGAATACGCAATTCAGGTAACGCAGCTTTTAGCGCTTCCTGCCTCGGCTCGCGAAAAAGGCAAAATAGGAGATGGGAAATGGTGCTTGGACACTACGATATGTAATCCACCTGCATTGCCGAAAGAAACATCCGGAGATTATAAAAAGCGGATGAAAAATGATGGCGTCGTCGGATGGAAGATTCACAAGCCAATCAAGTTCTTTAAAAGAAGATGGTGCTTAGAAGGGCCAGTGGAACCTAACGTCGAGTATGAGCAAGGCGAAGTCGTTTTTTCGACATCCATACAATTCAAGCGAGGAAAGAAAGACGGCCGAATAAAAGAGTACTTATTGCCAAATGAATTTGTTATCAAATTCAATGCGGAGTTTCCAGTTGATCTTCAGCTCGAAATGGCTCGGAATAAATTGCTTGAATTTATTAAGGAAAAACGTAGCGGGCCTGAGGGAGCTAGTACGGCATCGCATTTTTCCCGGATACAACAAGACATTTATAAACGGGCTCCGTTTTCACTACGATGTTATGACGCCCTTGTGAGTGGAATGGTCACGGCTAAAGAAGTCAAAGAAGTGCTTGGTCAAGAATTCTTCAAGAAGAATAAGCTTTTAAAAAATAAACGACAAAAGTCAAAGAAGGGTACATCCAAAAAGGTTAAGGAAAGTTTCGATGTGCAAAGCTATCGAAGAACGGCCGATCAATTCATTAATAATAAAAAATACCTGAGGCTTATATTTCAAGCGGTGGAGCATCCCAATAACGTGCAGGACTTCATAAACGCAATGGTTAAAGGGAAAACATGAACCTCGGGATTTTTCACTAAGCGGGTTGGCTTAACGAAAATTGCAAACTTGTGGCTCCTTAACAAACGGAGCTTCAAATGCCCATGAAACAAAACAAGAATGTTTTAAAAAATTCTTCCAATTTCACTATTCAGAAGACTGCTAAAGGGAACGTCCTCGTCGAAGGAAATGGGGAAAAGTTCTACTTACGTGGTGTTGTTCAAGAAATTCATAGCACCAAAAAATTGAATCCGTTGGGCTGTAAAAAATCTCGGATTCACAAAAGTCCGAATTACGTCCCCGCTTCGTCTGATCGAAAATTCTCTGCCGTTGGAAAGAAAACTGGCAGGCTCTATCTGGTAAAGGGCGCGGTCATCAAACAGTTGTCGTCAGTTTCTGCACACAAGAGCGGGAACAATGGCAACACTCTGAAGCAGAGCGAACGTCGTTCCCAAAAGGAAACGAATTCGGAAGCGGATTCTAAATCCTATGCGGACCAGTTGGCAAAGATCGCTGCAGAAAAGAATGCGGGTGGCGATCCATTGGTGCGACTGAAATTCATCATTCAATACGTTGGCGAATCTCGCTCAAACATCTATCGCAAAATCAATAACGGTTTTTTCCCAAAGCAGCGAAAACGCAATGGTGGCCGTGGTAGCTATTGGCTGCTGTCTGAGATCGACTCTTACAAGGTAGCGCAGGACGGTCCAAACGCAAAGCGCGGTTGAAGATCCAATTTTATATAACCCTCCCGCATGCCAGTTCTTTCTGAACTGGCATCTGTTCGGCTCACATATTATTTGGAGAAAAATTGACTTCTATCTCGCGGTTACCTATTGCTTACCAAACGGTGCTCTCGACGAGAATCGCTAATGCGTTTGGATACGACAGAATAACGTTGTTGATCGATCATCCATCGCCTGAATTGCCGATTTCTCAAATCATTGATTCATGTGGTGGCTGCACGATCTTCCGTCATCAAAATGAACCTTACTGGCAATGCGAAGTAAGGATTTTTCAACCTTCGAAGAAAACCATAAAGATTATTGATCATGCTGTTCGAAAGGGACGGTATCGCGCCAAAATCGTCTACGTGGAATTGGCGTGGGATCTAATTGTTGATGCATTGGATCACGCTAAAAGTACTGCTAGGTTCGTTCTTGGGCATCTAATGTTGAAATATAAAAGGAAGCCCGTTGAATGTGACCACAGCACGACTTTTTATTATGAAAGAAGGTCCAACGGACCGAAAAGTCCACATGTATTTGTCATCTATTTCGATCAGCCAAGCGAATTGGCGACGAAGTGGGCAGGCAAAGCTTGCTGCCATATGGAGCATCGGTTTTTTGGATCGCCAAAATTGCATACCATCGGAATTTCGACCCTGCAGGATATTCTAGATTTCGACCATTTATGTTTTTGGCGGGATACCTTTGCACTGTTTAGTCTTCCCAAAAAGAAGGACATCGGAAAATCGCTTTCAAACTTCAAAGAGACGCTATCGGACACTGCCTATATAAAGAAGGCCGATACGGTGTTAGACGTCGCAAATGTTGAAGGCTACTTTGTTTTACAAAATTTTAAATTGTCTTATCCAGAGTTTTTCAGAAAAAAACGTTTGGAAATGGACAATTCGCATTTGTTCCGGGAGCCGTAGCCAATGATATATAAGCGAAATCTTTTTTAACCAATCACTGAATATCCATCGAATAACAAGAAATTTTTAATAAATATTGCGTTATTCGATGGTTTCAACTCTACAAAAATACAACCTGCGGAATGAAAAATACAGAAGAACAAGCAAAGATCATTAGGACAAAGAAATCTATTGTAGAAGTACAGGCATATGCGGGATGCGCCAAGACGACAACTTTAAAGCGACGTATTAGGCACCTTTTAGATTCAGGTATTAAATCCGGTCAGATATTGGCTCTTAGTTTTTCTAAATCAACGGCGGACGATTTAGGAAAGGGCATGGATGGGAACATCAATATCCAAACCTTCCACGCTTTCTCGCTATCGCTGGTCAGGAAATACTATAAGAATCTTAGCTTCAAGAAGCAGCCTAAAAAATTGTTGGAAGGGGCCAGCAAAATCAAGCTTCTGAAGGATGCGGTTGAAGAAAGCAAGAAAAGTGCTAAGACGATTAGAGACACTAACGGAATCGATTTGAAGGAAGGCAGTGAACTGAACCGGTTGATTCGCTTCTTTGATCGAGTCCAAGGTAATAGAGCGCTGGCACAATCGCTGATTAACGAAACCGGCGGTGAATTTTATTGTTACAACGGCGTTTTAAAAAACGTCGAAAAGATCTATAAGCGTTTCAACAAGCTCAAACAAAAAGCAGGAGTGATTGATTATCCAGATATGCTGTCGCACGGAATCAAGCTGTCCTCAGTAGCTGCAGTGGATTGGGACTATCAATATCTATTCATTGACGAGTCCCAGGACATGACGTTAAGTCAGTCGTTGATGCTAAAGGAATTGGCAACGTGTATCCCTAACTTAATGATATTTGGCGATCCCTATCAGTCGATCTACGGATTTGCTGGAGGTGCGTATCGAGATCTAAGTGAACTTCTGGACAGGAAGGTTACGGAATTTGGTTTGACGAAGTCTTTTCGACTGACTCAGACGAGCGCCGATCTGGTTAATGCGTTGTTTAAACAGATGGATATTAATGCGCCGGCTCTTCAGGGACGCCCTTCGCGAATTAAACCTGAACTGATCAAGACGGATGAACAAGAAGCCGTGGTTGTCGACCGCGTTCAAAAGATCATTGCGAAAGAACCTTTAGCATCAATCGCAATCTTGGCTAGGACTAAAGCACAGTTACGTTACCTAGAAACACACCTGCTTTGTGAGGGTATCAATTTAAAACCTTTGAAAGCCAAGCGAGGCGAAGAAGTCGACGCCGTTCTGGAACTCGTTGAACTGCTTGATAGATATGAGGCGATTTCAAAGCAGAAGAAGATCGAGGCGGGTTCAATCGAAAAGAAGATTCTTCGTGTTGCCGGAATTAACGGCAAAAAATTGACGGAAGACGTGATTGCAAAATGCCGCCGCATGTTTGTTAAGGCCGCTAAGACGCCATCTCTATCTGGTCGTTATACACAAATGGTTCGCTTGCACTTGAAGCTCCTAAGGGCTGCCAAGGTGTTTGATCACGAGAAATTGAACCATGTTCGTAATATTTTGGGGCAATGGGAGCCCTATATTAGTGGCAAAAAATCTGTCGCTGAAATTCGACAGGGCATTGCGAATATTTCAGAGGCACCGGGTATTGTAACTGGGACAATTCATGCCGCTAAAGGGCTTGAGTTTGACTATGTCTTCGTACTCAACGTAGTTCAAGGTTGTATTCCGTTTTATAAACAGGTCGAGAAGGGTGAAGTAGAGGAGGAGTTGCGGCTGCTTTATGTGGCATGTTCGCGTGCGAAGAAGAAAACCATTCTGTTGCAGGCCCCGTATTTTGCTTCTAGCGGGAAGAAATACTATAGGCGTAGTGAATATATGAAGAAAAGCGTGATGAAAATGCTGACGTGTTCGACCTAAGGCCGGTAGCTTGCATGTTTGTTTGCTCTTGTATAGTCGCCACGATATACAACAGGGCAAAGCTACGCATCGCTAAATATTCACATCAAGATTGTCACTAAATCGCGTCTCAAGTTGCGGAAAATTCGCGTTAAAGATGTCTGCAATCGGCCAGAAGCTGACGTGAAGCGATACGTCAACATGAATATTGCCATCTTCCAATAAACTTAGTTATGCCGTAAGTATTCTTTTAGCATCTTAAGGTCAATGCCTGCTATGGTGAGTTGAACCCTTGGGAGGCATGATGCAAAAAGATATGGTGTTACCTCATTATTACAAAGCAACACCAATCTTTGATCAGAGCACTCTTCCGGAAAAACTACGGAAAGCGCATCAAACTAAAGTCGGTACATGGGGTGTCATCCGTGTACTCGAAGGCAGTCTCCGTTATGTCATCGAAGATACAGGCGACGTGCACATTCTGACACCTGCTTGCTCGGGACTCGTCTTGCCAGAACAGCATCATCATGTTGAACCGATAGGTGATATGCGAATGCGTGTCGAGTTCTACGATCATCTCCCTTCCAGCGAAGAACAGAACCCGTGAGCAGTACAAAAAAGCTTTGGCTTTATCTGGCATTGCTGCTCGCCTTATCGTTCGCCACGTTGCTGTGGACGGGTAATGAAATTTATCGGCAAGCGCCACCCATGCCTGAACAAGTGGTTTCGACTGAAGGCAAGATCCTTTACACGCGTGCTGATATCGAGAAGGGCCGCCAAGTTTGGCAATCTTTTGGCGGCATGCAACTCGGTTCTATCTGGGGGCACGGTGGTTATGTCGCGCCTGACTGGAGTGCGGACTGGTTGCATCGCGAGGCTGTGACCTTGCTTGATCGTTGGGCGCAGAAAGAAGATCAACGAAGCTACGACAATCTTTCCATTGAACGCCAGTCGGCCCTAAGAGGCAGGTTGGAAAGCGTCATGCGTAAGAACACTTACGATCCCGCAAAACAAACCATCACACTGGATGCAGAACGCACAGCTGCGATTGCAGATGTCTCCAGTCACTATCAGAGCCTGTTTGGAAATGATCCGGCCACCGCAGATCTGCGTGAAGCCTATGCGATGAAAAATGACACGGTACCTGATGCCCAGCATCGCGAGGTACTTTCGGCATTCTTTTGGTGGACTGCCTGGGCAACAGTGACGGAACGGCCCGACAGCACGATTAGCTACACCAGTAACTGGCCTAGCGAACCGCTAGTCGGAAACAGGCCGCCGGCCAGTACCTTCGTCTGGTCGGCCTTTAGCGTACTGTTTGTCATCGCCGGTATTGCCCTGCTGGGTTGGCATCATGCTGTGTCGAATGGACGTCGCGAAGAACAGCACCTTATTCCGGATACTGATCCCATGCGCGCCTTGGCGATTACTCCTTCAATGAAAGCGGTAGGTAAATATTTTTGGTTATTGCTCGGTATGTTCTTGCTGCAAATCCTGCTGGGGACTATCACAGCGCATTATCAGATTGAGGGGCAGCAGCAATACGGCTTCAATTTATCCGAAATTCTCCCTTATTCACTATCGCGTACTTGGCACACGCAGTTGGCTGTTCTGTGGATCGCGACTGCGTGGCTGGCGACTGGACTTTATATTGCACCAGCCATTTCCGGATATGAGCCGCGGTTCCAAAGGCTCGGTGTCAACCTTCTTTGGGTCTGTCTACTACTCATCGTGGCTGGTGCGTTTACCGGTCAGTGGTTCGCCGTCATGCAAAAGTTGGGACTAGAGCACAATTTCTGGTTCGGTCACCAAGGCTGGGAATACGCCGATATGGGCCGCTTCTGGCAATGGTTCCTTTTTATCGGTCTGCTGCTATGGCTGACGCTAGTCGGCCGCTCGCTGTGGCCTGCCTTGCGTGCTGACAACGCTTCACGATCAATCGTGGGCTTGCTGTTCCTCGCGACGGTTGCTATCGGTCTGTTTTACGGTGCTGCGCTGATGTGGGGCGAGCACACGTCTCTTTCGATGGTGGAATATTGGCGGTGGTGGCTGGTGCATCTGTGGGTTGAAGGTTTCTTTGAGGTCTTCGCATCAGCGGTGCTGGCAATCATCTTTGTCAGACTCGGACTCATACCAATTAAAACAGCCACAACCGTTGTATTGTTCGCGACCATTATTTTCATGGCGGGTGGCGTACTTGGCACGCTTCACCACCTTTACTTTAGTGGAACGCCAACCGCGGTCATCGCGATTGGTGCAAGTTTCTCTGCGCTGGAAGTGGTGCCGCTGGCCTACCTCGGCTTTGAAGCGTACCACCACTATCGCTTGGGACATGCCACGCCTTGGATGCAACGATATCGCTGGCCCGTGATGTTCTTTCTTGCGGTGTCATTCTGGAATCTGGTCGGTGCCGGCCTGTTGGGCTTTCTTATCAATCCGCCGCTTTCGCTTTACTACATGCAGGGGCTCAACCTCACACCGCTACATGGGCACACGGCATTGTTTGGTGTGTATGGCATGCTGGGCATTGGCCTTGTGTTGTTCTGTCTGCGCGGCCTCAAGCCCGATCTTGTATGGAACGAACGCCTTCTTCAAGTCAGCTTTTGGTCATTTAATATTGGGCTGGCGTTGATGGCTGTATTGACCTTGCTGCCCATCGGCACACTGCAACTATTAGCGGCAGTAGAGCATGGATACTGGTATGCGCGATCCGCGGAATTTATGCAAAGGCCCCTCATCGATACGCTGGTATGGATGCGCGTCCCAGGCGATCTGATTTTCACTGTCGGCGCGGTCACGCTGACGTGGTTCGTCGTCAGCCTCTGGATAAAGCCGAAAAGGCGTGACGCCAGAATTAACAGTAATCCGCAGCAACTTGCTGATTAATGGCTGCCATCAGATAACCATCTCCAAGAAGATTCTGTGACTTGAACGTCTGCTTCGGGTCGAGAGGCGCCGGTTTGCTTGTCGGCGCTGGAAACACTAACCTCAGTTTGCTCTGCTATTTCGAGAGCGTCGTCCACTTCAATTCCAAGAGCGAACCGTGCTCTCCAGTTTGGTATGCCCGAGCACCGCTCATGGCCGCACCAATCGGACCAATGACCAGCAAAAGAGAGAATCCTAGGCGAACTGCAAGGCTGCCGAAGCTGCCGCGAGACGAAGGAGAAGAAGTGATTGATTGCGTGTTCATACAAACTCCATTAGATATACAAAGGAAACATGCTGGTCCAGATTTGTTTGTGGTTTAGAGCCAGTGCGCCTACGGTCATAATTATTGGAGGTGCTCAACAACTGATATGGAAAAAGCATGAATGCAGGCTGATGCAAATTTGGCGCCGCCTCCCACATTGGGCATACTACGTAGAAGCAAAATCCATACATTGAGACAAAATGTCCCAGTTGACTGCCAAACAAGATGAGGCTCTTCCAATCTGGCTGCCACGTTTAGCATCGCAGGGCGGGCCGCGATTTCTTCAGATAGCGGATGCGTTACAGCAGGCCGTGGCAGATGGCTTACTGATGCCTGGTGACCGACTCCCACCACAACGCCGGCTCGCAGCTTTGTTGGACGTCGACCTTACGACGGTAACGCGCGCTTACGACGAAGCCCGGCGCAGGAATCTGCTACAAGGGCGCGGAGCGCGCGGCACGTATGTGGCGGCGCCGAAGGCGGAACTGTCGGCTGTCCTTGACCTGAGTATGAATATCCCGCCGCACCCGGACGCTGTAGATTTTGATGACCTGTTGAAGCAGGGCTTGGCGCAGGTGCTCATGCGTGTCGATACTAGCTTGCTGATGACCTATCATCTTGGCGGAGGCAGCATTACAGAACGCGAGGCCGGCGCAAATTGGATTGAGCCTATGTTTGGGAGTGTCCCCCGCCAGCATGTAGTCGTCTGCCCTGGTGCACAGGCTGCTATCGCCGCACTTATCTTGGCGCTGACGGAGCCTGGAGACGTCATCCTAGCCGAACCGACGGTGTATCCTGGGTTGCGAACCGCCGC
>CABHPA010000076.1 GCA_902168245.1 Candidatus Melainabacteria bacterium | reverse complement strand
ATCCGGGGAAGAAGGCGATTGCCATTGCTCGTCAAATCAGGCTATCGACAGTAATCGGAAAAAGTTTAAGCCTTCCTACGTTTCAGCATACAATTCCCCGCCAGTCGCCCTTATCCCCTATCCGAATGAACTTCCGCCCCCTGGTTGCAAACCCTTCCCCACCAGCAGCCTCAAACCACCGCCGCGCCGCTACCAAACAGCCGAAGCGCAAAACCGGCCCCGGCTATTTTCAATTCTCAGCAATCAAACCCTATGGGCGCAAGCGATCCATCAGGCGCGGGAAAGGAATGGTTTCCCGCACATGGTGCAGGCCGCAAAGCCATGAAACCGTCCGTTCAATGCCCAGACCAAATCCGGCATGCGGGAAACTGCCATACTTGCGAACGTCCAGGTACCAGTCAAAGGCTTCCAACGGCAGATCATGCTCTTTAATTTTGGAAATCAGCACATCCAGATCGTCTTCCCGCTGACCGCCGCCAATCACTTCCCCGTAGCCTTCCGGGGCAATCATATCCACGTTCAGCGCGTATTTGGGGTTGGCCGGATCGGGCTTCATATAGAACGCCTTGATCTCGGTGGGGTAATGGTGAATAAACACCGGGCGCTCAAACTGGCTGGAAATAATCGTTTCCTCATCCCCGCCAAAATCTTCGCCCCAGGGGAAATTGCGATGCTCTTCCTCCGGCCCGTACTTGCGAATCAGCTCAACGGCCTCATCGTACGTAATGCGCGGGAAGGGTTTTTTAATGGCCTCCAGCTTGCTGATGTCCCGCTCCAGCACGTTCAATTCGGCGCGGCGGTTTTTCAGCACCTGCTCAACAATGCAGCAGACAAAATCCTCGGCCAGATCCATGTCCTCGTACAAATCCATAAAGGCCACTTCCGGCTCCACCATCCAGAATTCGGTGAGGTGGCGGCGGGTTTTGGATTTTTCCGCCCGAAAGGTGGGGCCAAAGCAATAAACCTTGCCAAACGCCGCAGCCGCCGCTTCCATATAAAGCTGCCCGCTTTGCGTGAGGTAGGCTTTTTGATCGAAGTAATCGGTTTCAAACAGGTTGGACGTGCCTTCGCAGGCATTGGGCGTAAAAATGGGCGCATCCACCAGGGTAAAGCCGTGCTGATCGAAATAATTGCGAATGGCGCGAATAATTTCCGCCCGAATGCGAATAATAGCGTTTTGACGGGAGGAACGCAGCCATAAATGCCGGTGATCCATCAGGAACGCCACGCCGTGATCTTTGGGCGTAATGGGGTATTCCACCGATTTGCCCAGCACCTTGAAATCGCTGACGGACAGCTCAAATCCCAACGGGGAACGTTTATCTTCCTTCACCACGCCGGTCACTTCAATGCTGGATTCCTGGCTGACCTTATCGGCGGCCTCAAACAGCTCCGGGGAGACATCGCCCTTGAACACCACGCACTGAATAATGCCGGTGCCGTCGCGCAATTGCAAAAAGTGCAGCTTG
This sequence comes from Candidatus Melainabacteria bacterium, assembly GCA_902168245.1. Taxonomy (GTDB): domain Bacteria; phylum Cyanobacteriota; class Vampirovibrionia; order Vampirovibrionales; family Vampirovibrionaceae; genus Vampirovibrio. Next base: position 16,777 of record CABHPA010000076.1, on the reverse strand, counting down.
CCGCTGGAACGCTTGTTATATAGCCAGCCTTGCAACGTTACCGTTTGCCCTTCGTGCGCACCGATATCCTCAACGTAAATTCGTTTCAACGGGGTTTGGATTTCAAGGGACATCACAAAATCTCCAGTTTGTCATCAGGAATGACGATAATCATGGCGATATCTTATCCCGGCGGGCACAACCATGGCAAGGCGAAGCCCGGCCGCAAAGAAAACCCTCCAGCCGGGCAGCCGAAGGGTTTCCTATTGGAGTTGAGGTTAAGTCAATTTATTCGCCGTGATCGATCTGCGCACGTTGCAGCTTGTCGCTGTAATCCACGTACAGGCTCTTCCATTCGGAGAATACATCCAGCGCGGTTTGCCCGGCGTCGCGGTGGCCATTGCCGGTTTCTTTCGTGCCTCCGAACGGCAGATGGACTTCCGCCCCGATGGTGGGCGCATTCACGTAGCACAGGCCGGATTCCAGATCGCGCATGGCCTTGAACGCGTTGTTCACGTTCTTGGTGTAAATAGCGGTGGACAAGCCAAAGGCGATGCCGTTGGCTACTTTCAGCGCCTCATCCAGGTCGTTGACCGGAATCAGGGCAGTCACCGGCCCAAAGATTTCCTCTTGGGCAATGCGCATGTTGGGTTTTACGTTATCGAACAAGGTGGGCTGCACAAACCAGCCGGAACCGGCGTTGGTGTCGCGTTTGCCACCGGATAGCAGCTCGGCGCCTTCTTTTTTGCCGATTTCAACGTATTCCAGAATCTTGTTCATGGCGGATTCATTGATCACCGGCCCCACTTTCACATCCGGGTTCAAGCCATAACCCAACTTGAGTTCCCCGATGCGGGCCAGCAGTTTCTCACGCACTTGGGCATGAACGCTTTTATGCACAATTACCCGGCTGGCAGCGGTACAACGCTGGCCGGAAGTGCCGAACGCGCCCCACAGCACACCATCCACGGCCAAGTCCAGGTTGGCGTCCTCCATAATTAAAATGGCGTTCTTGCCGCCCATTTCCAGGGAAACGCGCTTGAAGCTGGGCGCGCAGGCTTCGTTCACCCGGCGACCGATATCGGTGGAGCCGGTAAAGGAAATCAGGGTGACATCTTTATGGCCCATCAGCGGTTCGCCCACTTCGCGACCGGAACCGTAAACAATGTTCACCACGCCTTTGGGAACGCCCGCTTCTTCCAGCACTTCCACCAGACGGTGAGACAGCAGCGGGGTGTCGCTGGCCGGTTTCAACACACAGGTGTTGCCGCAAATCAGAGCGGGCATCAGTTTCCAGCTCGGAATGGCCATCGGGAAGTTCCAGGGGGTAATTAAGCCCACTACGCCCAGCGGCACCCGAACCGACATGGCGAACTTGTTCTGCAATTCGGAAGGAACCGTTTGCCCGAACATCCGGCGGCCTTCACCGGCGGCGTAGAAGGTCATGTCGATTACTTCCTGCACATCGCCCCGAGCTTCAGCCAGTACTTTGCCCATTTCGCGGGTCATTTCGCGGGCCAGTTGCTCTTTGCGCTCAATTAAAATCTGCCCGGCCTTAAAGAGAATCTCGCCACGCACCGGGGCGGGAACCAGACGCCAGGTTTCATACGCTTTTTTAGCGGCAGCCACGGCGGCTTCCACATCTTCCGGGGAAGAGGCGGGGAATGCGCCAATCAGGTCGGATGGATCGGCGGGGTTTCTGCTCTCAAAGGTTTTGCCGGATTTGGCGGCAACCCATTGTCCGCCGATATAATTCAAAAACTGGGATTGTCCACTGAACTTGCCGGGTTTGATTTCAAACTGGCTTTGGGGATTGGCTTGCGTAGCGGCTGCCATGGGGATACACCCTCCTCACTCAACTTATATATGGGTTTATGTCAGGCGTTCATTATATCGCAAAGCAAATTGGCGCAATATGGCAATTCCATTACCCCGGCCGTCCCCTTAAAAGCCACATATGCTACAGTGTGAGCATGCCTTCGGGAAAAATACATGACCGGGTAACGCTGGCCTTCCTGCCCTTTGTCTGGCTTATTTGCCGGTGGGGGCTGCATTGGGGCTTCTGGGTTTGCGCGCTGGTAACGCTGGGCGCGTTCATCGGCGGGTTCTGGCTCAGCCCCGACCTGGACACCCGCAGCCGCCCGTTTTACCGCTGGGGATTGTTGCGGTTTATCTGGTGGCCTTACCACTGGGCGGTCAGACATCGCTCCGTGCTGTCGCATGGCGTCTGGTTCGCTTCCTGGCTACGGCTGCTATATCTATCGGCGGTTTTGGCGCTCCTGTACATGGCGGCCTCCCTCACGCTCTCCCGCCTGGGCGGCATTCCCTTCCATTCGCCAAGACAAGACATCCTGCGCTTCGCCCATGCCCACATTCACGATATTTTATGGCTCGGCTTGGGAATCTGGACAGGTTCGCTCCTGCACATCCTGCTGGATAAACTATGCTCCAGCCTGGGCAATCGGCCGCACTCCAGACAAAAGCGCCGATAAAATCCGCAACAGAAGTGCAACAAAAGCCCGTATTCGCTGTCTTGACATATAATAGAAGTTAAACTTTCCATTTGATTTTAAGGACATGTGAATGAGAGCGAAAGCCTTCTGGTTGATCCTGGTGGCGTTGGGACTAGGTACGAAAAGACATTGGCACATCCTGGTGGCCATCCTGCTGGGCGTAATTCTGGGCATTAATCTGCCATATCCCACCCTGGCGGCGGAACCCGATCGATTCTTCTTCATCCACCAGTTCTTCAATATCGTCGGGCAGTTGTTTATCCGCCTGATTACCATGATTGTGGTGCCTTTGGTCGTCAGCTCGCTGATTGTGGGGGTTTCCTCCCTGGGGGATTCCCGCCAGTTGGGCCGTATGGGCGCCAAAGTGCTGACTTATTTCCTGCTGTTTATGGGCGTTAGCGCCTTGCTGGGCGCAGGACTGGCCCTGTGGCTACAACCCGGCATGCAGTTGCAGCAGAATCTTTTCTCCCAGGCGGATACCGCCAGTATCATCCAGCAGCTACAACAATCCCCCCACCAGGATTTGCAGGCCCTGTTCTTCAACATGATTCCTCGCAACCCCATTGAGTCTTTGGCCAACGCGGATCTGGTGCCGGTGATTATCTTCACCCTGTTGTTCGGGGCAGCCGTCGCCAGCATCGGGGACGCCGGGAAACCCGTCATCCACTTTTTTGAAGCCCTGTTTACCGCCACCATGAAGCTGACCGACTGGGTGATGATCTTCGCGGTGCCGGGCGTGTTTTCCCTGGCCTTTACCACGGTCGCCAAATCGGGCATCGGCGTGTTTAACGAATTGTGGCTGTACGTGGCCACCGTGCTGATTGGCCTGCTGTTCCAAATCATCATTATCTTCCCGCTGGCGCTGAAGACACTGGCTAAAATCAACTTCATGAACCTGTACCGGGCCATTTCGGAAGCCATTATGGTGGCTTTCGGCACCGCCAGCAGTTCCGCCACCCTGCCCATTACCATTGCCTGCATGGAGCGTCGGGCCGGGGTATCCAACCGAATCGCCAGCTTCGTGCTGCCCACGGGCGCCACCATCAACAAGACCGCCACCACCATGTTCGAGGTGATTGCGGTGCTGTTTCTGCTTCAGGCGTATCATATTCCCATTGACGCGTATAATGTGGGCATGATTATCCTGTTCTCCATTATCGCTTCCATTGGCGCGGCTGGGGTTCCCAGCGCGGGGCTAATCACCATCGCCATCGTGCTGAACAGCATCGGTAAGTTCCAGATGGATTACCTGGCAGGCGGCATGGCGTTGCTATGGTCGATTGACCGGGTACTGGACATGTGCAGAACCGTAGTCAACGTAATGAGCAGTTGCACCGTGGCGGCACTGGTCGCTTCCAGCGAAGGCGAGCTGAACCGCGATGTCCTCAACAACCACGATGCCTGGACGGAGGTCGTCTAAAACACCATGTCGGCGCCATTTCTGAAACGATACACAAAAACCTCACGCACACGCCCTTTATTAGCCCTGGGGTTGGTACTGACTTGCGGCTTCGGCCTCTATGCCCAGGCCGCGCAGCCCTCGCTTGCGGCGGGAACGCAACCGGCGGCCAAGCAGGAAGAACACAACCTGCCCCCCGGCGCGGTGGAATACAATAAGGGCGTGGAGCTGTTCCAGATTGCCCAGATCCAAAACGAAAAAGGCAATGCCAGCGGCCAAAAACAATTGCTGAAGGAAGCCATCAAGCACTTTGAAACCGCCCTTTCCCAGAACAGTAAGCTGGTGGAGGCCCAAAGCAACATTGGGTTTGCCTACCTGACCATGCACGACTACAAAAAAGCCATTTCCGCCTTTGAAAAGGCGCTGGTGATTAACCCCAAGCACCTGAACACTCTGAACGGCCTTTCCACCGCGTATGCGTTCAACAATAACATCGAAAAGGCCATCCAGACGTTCGACAAGCTGACCACGCTGGATCCGGGCAACGCGCAGTACTTTTTCAACAAGGGCAGCGTATTGCAGCGGGCAGGCCGACTGGATGACGCCCGAAAAGCGTACAACCAGGCATTAAAAATACAGCCAAACGACCAGCGAACCTTGTTTAACCTGGGAACCCTGCTGGAAAACGAAGGCCAACTGGAAGAGGCCAGAGGCTACTACGAAAAAGCCAAAGGGGTAGAAATCGGCAATACCATTGGATTAGAGGCTATTCGCCGCATGGAGGTAATTGACGCCGCATTAAAAAGCGCCAAAAACCAGACGGAAGCCAAAAAGCCCTAACCCCATCACAGACCGCAGCCGGAAGGAGGCTGATTTATGCACCATAGCCACCTGAAACAGGGATTCAGACTGAACCGGACCATCGGGTTCTCGTTTGTGGCGTATGAAATCATGCTGCTTGTCTCGCTCAAAATGCCTTCCACCGGCACCGTGTCCGGTATGCCGGGGTTGCGCCTCGCCGCCATGGCAACCCTGACCATCGGATTTTTGCTGCTCAACGAAGCCAGCCTGCGTTCCCTGAAGCGCCACCCCAAAACAGAAGGACTGCTGCTGGAAAAGCTGAGCCTGTTGTTGCCAGTGGCCAGTTGTGGTTTTGTGGCGGCTTGCTATCTGCTTTCCGGGCAGTTGGGGGTGTTGCTGTTCTCCACCATTGTGGTGTTGCAGGCACAATTGTTCGGGCATAACGGCATTTCGCGGGTCATGCTCATTCTGTTTTTACTGCTGTACGCCATCACCCTGCCGCTTGGATACCCCATTCTGATAGGCTTTACGCCTGCCGCTTTCCATATGATTCCAACCAGTGTACAAATCATCATGATGCTGGCCCCAATTGTGCTGGCGCTTGGCCATTACGGCGATATCGTGGGTTCACTGCTGCGCTCCACCTCCACGCGAGTCACCAAGTTACAATCGCTGGCAGCTACGGATGCCTTGACCGGCCTGATTAACCGCCGTCAGTTCAATCACCAACTGGATGCCGAAATTGCCCGCTCCAAACGGCACCGCAGCCAGCTTTCGCTGGCCCTGTTCGATATTGACGACTTCAAGAAGATCAACGACTTTTACGGCCACCCCACTGGCGACCGCATTTTAAAGGAATTGGGCCAGCTCATCAGCGCAAACGTTCGGGAGTCCGATGTGGCGGCCCGCTACGGCGGCGAGGAATTCGCGCTGATTCTGCCGGAAACGGGGCAGATTGATTCCTATGAGCTGCTGGAGCGGCTTCGGGCCTTGATTGAACACACCGTGTTCTGCCTGCCGGATAATCCCATGACTGTTACTATCAGCGTGGGCGTGGCCCAACTAGATCCTGAGTACGCCAAAGCCTACGATATTATTGAAAAGGCGGACGCCGCCCTGTACGAAGCCAAGAAACAAGGCAAAAATCGGGTGATTTACGGCGTATTAACCCCGCCCAAACTCACCTATCCCCACTTTCACAGCTAGGGCAAGCGCGGGTAAAAAAGCGCGGCGCATCGTCATACGGCTCCCTTCGTGGCACAATGGTGCATTATGAATGATGCCACCTCATCCTCCTTATCTTCATCTCCCTTATCCGACGTGCTGCCCAACCCCTCCCAGGCGGCAGTCAACAAGGCATCCCAGGTGCAGGAGATGTTCGACCGGATTGCCGGTACCTACGACACCCTGAACGACTGGATCTCCATGGGTTTCCACAAGCAATGGAAACGTTTGGCCTGCCAGAAGCTGTATTTACCCATGGGAGGCAAAGCGCTGGACGTCTGCACCGGCACGGGCGACCTGATTGCCTACCTGTTACCGCTGGTGGGGGAACACGGCGAAGTGGCCGGGCTTGATTTCTCCGAGAACATGCTACTATGCGCACGCAAGCGTTATCAAAACCAGCCCAACGTCTTTCTAACCCAAGGCGACGCGCTGGCGCTGCCTTATCCGGATAACACGTTTGACGCCGCCATTATCAGCTTCGGGCTGCGCAACGTCACAGATATTCCGCAAGCGCTGGCGGAAATGCACCGGGTAATCAAGCCGGGCGGCTGGATGGTGAACCTGGACACCTGCCCCACGCCGATGCTACCGGGTATGCGCTTCTACTTTTCCAGAATTATGCCGCTAATTGGCGGCGCGTTGGCCAAAGACGCGCAAGCCTATCAATACCTTTCGGAATCCACCCGTCATTTTCTCTCACCCTCCCAATTGAAACGCGCCTTTGAAGACGCCGGATGCATTCAAGTCACATCCCAAACACTAATGCTGGGTTCGGTATCCTTACAGGCAGGGCAAAAACCGATCTAGGCCAGAACGCCTTTGCCCGTTTCCGGCGTTTTCTGCATGAATTTCTGCTTGCGGGCCTGTTCCATTTGCATGTTGAAGAGGCGCTCTTTTTCCTTCCTCTCGGACGATTGGCTTCCCTGGAACTTTTGCCCTTCGTTATAAGAAACCACTTGGGCGGCCAGCAATGCGCTTGGCTGATTGATTGGAGACGACATGATTGAATAAATCCCTTACTGTTCTTGAATTGAGAGTAAGAATGTTTCTCTTCATTTGTATAAAACCCGTTACAACGTAACAGATTGCTACAAAAGCCGTATCTTCGCAGCAATATTTTTACAATTATTTACCAATCAACCTATTCAAGGTAACTGGTAAACGCCAGAATGCTATAGCTGGATTGCAGCATCTGATAAAGCGTTTGGAAATTATCCGTATTAAAAACCAGTGTCCTGCCGTCTTTTCGCTCCAACCCCGGAATGGTATTGGCCGCATCCGCCGCCAACGGGTTGATAAAAGTCATCTGCAACTCATACGGCCCAGGCAAAGCCAGCACGTGTTCCGACCAATTGGCGCGATTTTCCAGCACTTTGCGGGTTTTGGCAGCATAGTCCTCCAGCACTTTTTCCAACGGATGGCATTTGGCGGAAGTTTGAGTGATACCTTCCTTGGTTTCCACGGTTTCCAGCCCCGGCAACAATTGGTGAATTTCCTCTACAAAAGCCCGATCCCCGCTGGCCAAAACCAGCGGCACCCCGAAAACCAGGCTGGCGTACAGGGCGTTAATCCCGCCTTCGCCGTAAGATACCCCGTTCACGGACACATCGAACAGCTTGCCATGAAACGTATGGCTCAGCACCCCTTTATGCGCCCCGGCCTTGGCATGATAACCCACGTAAATGGCCGCATCAAAGGTCTGATCCAGCCCTGCCGACATGGCGCAACGCTTGGGCTTGCCCGTCAGCAGGGAAACTCGCGGATCCACCTGCTCCAGGTACAGGTTGGTCATGGTGCAATGGGAATCGTTCACCAGGATCTCAGATACACCATGATCCAGCGCCGCTTCCACCACGGCCCCCACTTCCATTTCCAGTTGGCTCACCGCCCATTCGTAGGCGGCGCGGTCTGGTTCTGCGGAACAATGGTGCGGGGACACCACCCCGCAAACGCCTTCCAGGTCAGCAGAGATGTAAAGCTTAGTCACCAGTGGGCCACCCTGCTATGAGGATGGCTCGGACGGCGAATGGCCAGCCTCGGTAAAGCGACTGACCGTCCTGCGGCCCGTTTCTTCCAGGTCGGAAGAGATTTCCGACATTTTTTCCTTGAAAGAAGCCACTTTTTCTTTGAGTACATCCGATTTTTCGCGGATCACATCGGCGGATTCCCGGTAGCGGCTGTCGAATTCTTCGCGAATCAATTCACGGGTTTCCGCACCGCTGCGAGGGGCCAGCAACATGCCGATGACACCGCCCACAGCGCCGCCCAGCAAAGCGCCCAACATGAACTTGCCGAATGAAGATGAAGTAGTCATAAGAGATAGCCTCCTGTGTTTTGGGCCTACAACTTGCGGCCAAAAGATTGCTTCAATCCGTTCCAAACCGATTCCAGCCCGCGCGTGACGCTACGCCCGGCAGTCCTGAGGGCAGGGCCGGTTGCCGCCACACCGCTCTCAACGCTTTTGACCCCGGCCACCGCTTTGGCGCTCAAGGCTTCCACGTGTTCCGCAGTCAGCCGCAAATCTTTCATAGCCGGGCTTAGCTCGTAACGCGCCAGGGTTAAAAATTCCACCAGCCCATGCAGCAGCATGGCCAGCTTGTACAACACTAGGCTTAGCAGCACCCCGGCGGGAATCAGGACAATCCAACTGACCCGAATCAGGTGGGCCATTTCCTGTTGTGTCACGTCATCCATCGAATCAGGCTCCTTCCCCAGAGCGACGTTGTTGCGTTGCCTCGAATGCTAGTTCAGGTCGTAGCCGCCCGCCAACTCCTCGGCGTGTTTGGCCTTGGCCATACGATCGGCGGCGCGATCTTTCTTGACCTTTCCCACCTGGTTCTCAATGCTATATTTGGTTCGCTCAATGAATTCGCGGGTTTTGGTGCTGGGATTGCTCAGCTCTTCGTTGACGCGGCCCGGCAGACTGCGCACAAAGGCGTTGGTGTCGGCCCGCAACTCATCGCCGGACTTGGGGGCAAACAAAATGCCCATCAATCCCCCGCCAAGCATGCCAAGCGCCATTCCGGCAAGGAAAGCAAAAATTCCGTCATCACTTTCTCTGGACACCGTTCCTACCTCTTTTAGTCTGAGCTAACCTATTCCCAGTGTACGCCCGCAGCGGCCCAGCGTCAAGAACGCGACCTTTTCGCCATAGAGAACGCCTTGCCAGCCCAGCGAACCACATTCCATTTTTTCCGCAAGGAGGCGCTCATTGGCAATGCGGGCCATTCCCCGCCCGTGCTGTCCAGTTGCCTGCGAACCGTGCGCAACTGCCCCGCCCGTTGCCGCATGCCAGCCAGCAGCCCAGCCTGGTTATCGCGAAAGGCGGTTTCCCAATGGATCAACTGCACCAGCAAAAAGCCCAGCAGGGCCAGCGTCAGAAACTCCAGCCACTCCAGCAGGGCGGGCAGCAATAGCCAATCACTCGGGCTTGCTGGTTGCATCTTCTGGCGCTCCTTCCCCCGGTTTCACGTCCACAGGCGGCATATCGGTCTTCAGCTTGGGCAAACTGGGGGACTGCTCAATATCGGCATGTTTCAGATAAATGCGCTCCTGCTCCATCAGGCCGTCCTTGCACTTGCGGTGTTCGCTCATCAGCCATAACCGCCGGGGAATGTAAAACGGCTTTAAGTAGCCGGGCTTTTTATCCAGCAGGGCCGCTTCCTTGCGATACGGATCGCAATAAAGCGTCACCGCGTTTTCCGGCGGCGGCTGGTAAGTTTTCACCTGCTCAACAGCAGGGTCTTCCACAGGCTTTTTCTTGAGAAACGGCAGCGCGCTGGCCGTTGGAACAGACGCGCCGAACGCAATTGCGGCGCAAAACAGGCAAAGCAGGAATGGGGTAGTCTGGCGGAGCGTCATGGATTCACCTCGTTCAATAGTCCTATTCTACACCTCAAACAGGAGAGTTTTGACATCCAATGGCCCCACGGTCACCACAGGCTCCGTCAATGTGGATTGGACAGACTCCAGAAAGTCCGCCTCATGTATGACCCGGTAAGAAAACCCTATCGTCATTCTTGCAGAAAGAGACTCCGGCTTGGTGTTCAGAAGGCGTAGCACCAACCCCTTGCCGTCCGACCAATAGCAGGCGGAAGCCACCAACCCTGGCTGCTCCCAACTCAACAGAGACAGGGCTTGACTATCGACATCAGGGTCCTGATCCTTTTGCCCCGCGCCCGAAAGCGCCCAAACCGCTTTGTATGTCGGCGACATGGCTTGCTGGCCATACCAGGCAGCCGCCTGATGATACAAACGTTCCGGCTCCGAGGGTGTGGGCGTCCAGGCATAGCGACAGACCATTTGCCGATTCAGGCAATTCCCTTCGGGCGTCGCTAGCGGAGGCCCGGCCTGCGCGCCACGTACACCGGTATCCGCCTTGGAAAGCGCCTGAAACGACCGCAGCAGGGTTATCAACAGGGTTTTCTGATACACTTCGTATTCCGTCAGCCCTTCGGTTATCCAGCTTTGCCCGTTGGCGCTGATAAAACGCTGAATCGGGCCGGTATTGGACTTCAATTCTTTCATTTTTTCCACCGGCATATGGTCTTGCGGGCGGTAGGCCGGATCGTAAGCGCGCGCCACAATCCCCAAATGGCTTTCCGCCGCCACGGATTCTATCGGCTTACCCGTTGGGAAGCCCACTTGCAGCTTATGCTGCGGCATGCACTGGTTGACGAACACCGTTTCAAATTCCAGCAAATCACTGCCCGCCGACAGCGAAAGCGTGGTGGTAAAGCCATAGGAAAATGCATAACCGCCTTTTTCTTCCGTATGGCTATAATTCAGCACGATTTGCCCGCGCAAGCCGCCGGAACCTTCGTAATGCTGGCAGCCGCGAAATTCCAGCTTAACGCCCGGCTGACCCGGAACCGGCGCGCTATTGTAGGAGTCCCCCTGATCCGGCTGCAAACGGAACTCCATCAGCCCCGGATTTTTTTGCCCGGTTCGCTTATCGCTCACCGTCAGGGTGCCATCGCCCTCTACCCGCACATGCAGCAGTTCGTTTTCCAGCCGGTTCCTGTCCACGATGACAGGCGGAGGCGTCACCGAGCCTGCTTGTCCGGCGGAGTGCTTTGGAATCCGTTTCACCCCAAACGGCGGGACGCCTTCCACCCACAGATGGCCGACTTTGCGCAGCTTGGTTAAATGGGACAAGGGAATCCGGTGCGCATCATGCAAGTACTCATCCTGCAACACGGTTTGCGCCGGAGCCTGAACGTGCGATTCCGCCTGCTCGTCCGGCAGGTCTTCCAACACGCTCACCACGCCGGTGTAAGGCTGGGCCGTGGTATTGAAGACCAGCCACTCATTCGATCCAGCCAGCGCCTGGGTTAAGGCATATTCGGCCCGATGCAGCATGGCTTCGCCCAGTTGCTCAACCTGATCGAAACGCACCTCGTTTTCCCGATGGACTTCATCCACGCTACAGCCGCAGATGCTGTCGTGCGGGTGGTTCAGAATCAACGTTTTCCATGCTAAGTCCAATTCATGCGCCGGATGACGGAACCGGCCTTGCGGCAGCCAGGCTTGCGCCATGGCCAGCAACGGCTCCAGCTTATGAACCAGCAAATGCTCCAGCCTCCGGTTAGCTTGTTTTAAATACAGCCGGGACGAATACACGCCCGGCAATAAAAAACTGCCGCTGTTATCAGTCAACTCCCCGGCAATATGCGCCAGCTTACCGTTAACATTCACGCGCGCCAGGTATTTTTCCGGCGTGGTTTCATCCAGATTGGGGAATCGCCCTTTCAGCAACGCATGTCCATGTTCCGTCACCGGGGCCAGATGGTCGCCCCCAATAGGCAACAGCGCCCGCTCTCCGGGAACGCTCACCCGTTCCAGCTTTTTCACCAACGCATCTAATGCGTCTAATTGTTGAGGCTCAGTAGCCGCCCAGTCATGCAGCATCATCTGGAAATAGCCGTCGTTCAGGTGCAAGGCCAGCACCGAGGCATGATTGGGGCTTTCCCAACGAAAAAGGCTCTTGGCTGGGTTTACGCCCCGCCACACCACGGCGGAATCAATGCCACAATGCTTAAAAATGGTAGGCATATCAGCAGAATGACCGAAGGTGTCCGGCAAGTAGCCGGTAAATAGGGAGCAACCCCATGCCTGAGATTCCCGAATACCCCGCACCAGGTTGCGAATCAGGCTTTCCCCCCCCACCAGGAATTCGTCGGGCATCACATACCATGGGCCGATGCTGATTTGGCCGCTTTCCACAAGCCGCTTCAGCCTCGCCCGGTTTTCGGGCCGCAGTTCCAGGTAGTCTTCCAACACTACGGTTTGCCCGTCCAGCATAAAACAAGGCAGCACACCTTGTTCCAGGCGATCCAGAATCTCGTCCACCACTTCGGCCAAACGCACCTGATAAGCGCGAAAAGGCATGTACCACTCCCGATCCCAGTGGGTATGGTAATAAACCGACAACTGACCGCCGCGCTCGGACTGATTCATCGCTCTTGCTCCATCCAGGGTTGCATTATGGCTCTTACAGCTTAGCTCAACCTGTCCCCCAAAAAGCAACAGGCCCGCTACTAGTCTAGCAGGCCCGAAGCGGTTTGATAAATGGGTAAAAGCGCAATTTTGCGCCAATGGGGGCGAATTACTGGATCAGCCGCAGCGCCTCTTCCAGTAGGGTCTTGTTGGTGCTAATCAGCTTGGAAGTGACATCCAGTTGCAATTTAGCCTGTTGCAGCATGTTCACGTTATCACGCATGCCGGTGTTAGAGGATTCCAGCACATGTGCCCGCACTTCGCCGGAACCCTCGACTGGCTCCCCGGAAAGCACCGTGGGCTCCCACATCTGGTCTTCCGGCATGGCCAGGGCGCTGGGGTTGATGAAATTCACCATGGCGATTTTATACAACGGAGTTTGGGTTTTACCCTTGTCCGCAACGCCCATGACCGTTCCATCGGACTTTATCTTGTATTCGTCGTACTTCCCGAAGAATTTGCCATTGCTGGGGTCTACCCACAGGTTGATTTCCGTGGTGGGAATATGTCCCGGCCCGCCCGCGCTGTGGTTGGGGTTATTTCCGCCGGAAGAAGGGTTGGAATCGCCGGTATTCACCTCCTGCCCGTCCTCGCCCAACAAATAGCCCTGCACGGTATAGCCCAGGGCGTTCACCATGTTGCCTTCGCCGTTCATGTCAAAATCGCCCAGGCGGGTAAACAGGATTTTACCGTCCGGCTTACGCACCACAAAGTAACCCTTGCCCTCAATCATCAGGTTGTTCGGGCCACGGCCGGGCATAGCCTTACCCTGGTACTCGTTTCGGGGAATCTCGAACAACTGGACTCCGTTTACATAGTCAGAAAAATTCGTTTTCATTTCCCGGTAGCCGGGGGTATACATGTTGCTCATGTTCTGTGACAGCGTTTCCAGCCAACCCAGCGCGGCTTTCTGGGTATTCAGGGCTGTTATGTAAGGATCTTGCATTTGCGGAAATCCTCCTCGGTTTTCTCAATCAACGCTCGGCGTCAGTATCTTGCTCATCGTCATCCTTGCGGGACTGGTTGCCCGATTGGGCCGGATCCCGGTATTTGTATTCCAGCGTTCCCACCGGCAGGTTGCGGGCTGCCATGCGGTTGCGCAAGTCGTCCAATTCCTGCTGCATGGCGAAGGCGGCCGCCTTGTCGGTGGAGACAAATTCGGCGGACACCTGCCCATTGCGAATCTTCAACACCACGGCGGAATTGGTGTCCAGCTCCACCCGAATGGGGCGGCCCGATTTATAGCCCTTTTCAATCAGCTCGGCCAGTTTGGGGGAAACATCAAAGCCTTTGTAGCTAATTTCCCCGTCTTTTCCGGCGGGAAAAACACTTTGAAACGGTACGCTGCCGACCAGAATCGGCAAACCAGGAATCACCACCTGCTTCATGTATTGGCGATCCACCTCCGACAGCTCATCCTTGAGCAGGGCCATGTCCTTATCCACCTGGGCGCTGGCCTCATCCGCCTCATGGGTCTCGGAGACTTTACCCACCAGGGTCAGCTTGCCGGACGCCTTACCTTCCTTGGCGGAATCTGTTACGGCGGCCTTTTCCTTGACCTTTGCGCTTTGGGTTGCCTCATCAATCTTGGGGACGATGCCCACCTCAGAATCGTTGGCCACCGTGGTCAGCAAATCCAGAAAGGACAAATCCAGGTCTTCCAAGGTGGCCTCCAGGGAATAAGGGGAGGCATTTCGGCGCAATTTTTCCATGGGAGAAGAACCGCCGACAAATTGATAGGGGGAATCTTCGATTTTCATCAGGCAAGGATTCCTTTTCAGGTCGCTTGTAACTTGTCTCTTGATTGGGGGAGGGCAAGGGAGGATCAGTCCCTGCCAATGGCGCTGAGCGGCATTAATAATTTTCGGCTTCAGTGTCCTGAGTTAATTGTTCATACTCCGCGTTATCGAGTTCCTCTTGCAGTTTTGCCCGAAAGTAGCGCTGGCCCGCAATTTCATCCAGCATTTTAAGTTCCAGCTTTTTTTCCTCTTCCAGCCATTCTTCCCGCGCTTTTTCCTTGTGCTTGACCAGCGCTTCGAGGTCGGCCTGGGCCTTAATCAGTAGTTGCCTTTCTTTTTCCAGTTCGTTTTTGGCAATGGTGAGATCTTCATACAATTCATCAAGACGGTCGTTCAGGTGATGTAAAAACTGATCGTGCGCGGCCATTAAGGTATGGGGGGAGGCCAGCATGTTTTTGCGCACCATGCGCATTTCGTTCTTTTTTTCCTCAATTGCGATTTCAACGTCTCGAACCCGCTTTTGGGCATCTATCACGCGCTGCTCGTGCTCTTTTTTCTTCCGCTCGCGGAGTTCGTACACTTTTTGCAGACGGTAGACAAAACGGGCCATCGTGAAATCCGGGGTCTCTGGAAACGAACAATACTGTTTAACAAATCCCGCCCGGCGCCTGGTTCTATCCTTAGCGGCCTGAACACCGGGTATTGGGATTCTATCGAGCTTTCGGCAAAAAGCAAAAAAGCCTGAAGGGCAAACGCCCCAAAATCAACTACATGGAGGACGGGTCGGGTTCAACCATGCAAGGGGCCAGCACGGCATCCTTCATACCGTGAATCAGCTTCTTATCCGCCGGGCAACAAGTCGCCAATACACCCGCCAGGGTCACTTTGCCGTCCTGCACAAAATAATAGGGGCATAAACGGGTACGGGCCTTGAACGGCGTCACCGCGCCCGTGGCAATGTCCAGGCGCTCGGCCTGCTGGATACCGGAAGGCACAAATTTTTGCAGGATATAAGGCGTTTTACCGAAGCTTTGCAAGGCAGTACCCAGGCGTTCGGCCCAGGCTTCCGCCGAATGGTCATGCCCAATCGTCACCCCCCGGCTGCCCCAGCCCAATTCCGAAAAACCGGAAGGCTTCAGCACCAGCTCGCGCTCTTTTTGGGAGAGGTTTTTAAGCGCGGCAAAATCCTGCACCACCCGCCCACCGGGCAACAGATTCATAATGGCCGCCTGCGGAGGAATCGGGGCGGGATCTACAATCCAGCCCTGCGGCACCCATTGCCGCAATTGCTCAAAACCGTCCTTGCCCAGCTCCTTTTGCCAGAATTCCGATAGCGCCGGATGATGCAGCAAGGCCAGCGACAACTTTTCCTCCACATGGGGCTTAAAGGGCGGCGTACACTTAACCAGCCCCTTTTTAACCGCGTACTGAATCAGCTCGATTTTGGGAATATTCGCCAGATCAAACAGTTCAAAAAAGCGATAAATCAGATCAATGGCCCGCTCTTCACCCGTTTCCGGATCGGTTAGCACCAGTTGATCGCGCACCAAATCTAAATCCTTGGGGTGCGCCAGGAAAATATTTTCATACGCAGGCGCAAGGTCATCGCCCCGGCGAATGGTGTCCACGAACCAAGCCATTTCCGCCCGGTAATCTCCCGCCTCATCAGACAACACAACGGCAATCACCGGGTTTTCCTTTTCAGGAACAAACGCTTTCAGCATCTCCAAAAACGCGCCAGGCAGCCCCGTCTCTGCTTCCAGCACCGAAAAGCCATTCTTACGGTAAAACCGATTCAATGCGGAAGTAAAGCCCATTCCTCCCGGAACAGCGTCTATTTCGCATAAAGTCCAGCCGTCTTCCTGCAACAGCAAATCGGGACGCAACACCAGCGGCAGATGAGACTTCAGCCGTTTCATCCCCGCAAATTGCAACAGACTCTCCGGCTTGCCCTGATCGTAGAGATCCGCCACCCACGGCGGCACCGGCAAATTGGGATTTTGGGACTGCCTGTACAAATTATCGACACCTTGCACAAAGCGTTGCAGCAAGTCGCCCAATTGGTTCAACCGTTCCAGTTGCGCTTTCGATAGCACAAACGGGGCGGGCGAAAGCTGCCAACCCATGCCTTCCGTGTCTTTATCCCCGCCGCCATATAAAGGCTGTTCGGGCAAATGGGAAAAGTCCAGCGCAGCAGGCGCAACGGGTTGAGATGTATGTAATGTCGTCATGGTATAGCCATCATCGTTTCTGAGTGAATAAAACAGATCTTTATATTGGGCGCTTCTTTAGAGAGGCACAGGAAGCCGCATCGGGAAGCCGGGCCATAATCGGTACGGGGGATTTTGGCCGCATCCACCCCTTTCAGGAAGCTGCCCGTATTATAATAGAAATTTGGGCGATGTTGAGCCATTTTCGTCTCACCCATATCGCCTCCACTCAAATGGATAGAGTCGAGGATCCGCACACCGATGTTTTTTAAAAAGAACAAGCCCGCCCCGCAGCCGGAAGCCCAAAAGATGCCGTCCTTGCAACCTTCAGATTCCTGTCTCTTATACACATCTCCGAGCCCACGAGACTAAGGCGAATCTCGTATGCCGTCTTCTGCTTGAAAAAAAAAA
>CABHPA010000075.1 GCA_902168245.1 Candidatus Melainabacteria bacterium | reverse complement strand
GATCTTTAAAGACGGTGTCCCACTCTTCAAAGGGCAGGTTGGTGGTAATCAGGGTGGATTTGCGTTCATGACGGTTAGAGAAGAGGGAAAACAGGAGTTTGACTCCCGCTTCACTGAGAGACAGATAGCCCAGTTCATCCACAATCAGCAGATCCAGCTTCTGAAGCCGGGCTTCCAAACGACTGAGCTGGTATTTGGATTGCGCCTCCAGCAAGGTATTGACCAGATCCGCGGCGGTATAAAACCCGACTGAATGTCCCAGACGGCAGGCGGCCATCCCCAGGGCAATGGCCAGATGACTTTTGCCGGTGCCGGAATTCCCACCGAACACCACGTTTTCCGCTTTGGCGATAAATTCTCCCTGGGCCAGTTTCAGAATCAGGGGCTTGTTCAAGGTGGGCAGGGCCGCAAAGTCAAATTGCTCCAGCGTTTTTTCTGCCGGAAAGCGGGCTTGCCGGATGCGCTGGGCTTGAGCGTTATTGTCCCGGTTGTGAACTTCCAGTTCCGCCAGGGCGTGGAGATATTGTTCATGGGTCATATTGGCCTGAGCGGCTTGGGAAGCCATTTTACGGTACTGTTTGAGCATACTGGGCAGGCGGAGCCGTTTCAGATACACATCCAGCAGCAAGGTTTGGGGTGAGCTCATACGGTGAATTCCTCCGAAGTTGACTGTATTTGGACAGGTTGGGTTTTTGAATACTCAGGCGGGCAGCCGGTGGTGGTGGGGCCTGGTGCAAAGCCGCAGAAGGCAGGATTGCCGTATTGCCGCGATTGCCCCTGAAGTGGTCTTTGGCACCGGGTTTTCGCTCCAGCAGCTTCTGGTAATGCTCTGCCTGAATCGATTCCTGAAACCGGCCTTTCAACCGGGCGTGAGTGGCAATCAATTGGGTCTGGGTCGTGATTTCTACCCGGTCCACGAAGGCTTTGACCCAAAGTGCCTGGTAGGCATATTCACTGGGCACCGAATAGCGGTTGGTCTCAAACTGGACCATGGCAAAGCGGTTGGCTTTCACCGGCACGATTCGGCAACATTCGGGCATGCGTTCTGGTAAAGGCAGCAAATGTGCCTGTTCGACCTGTAGACGTTCTCCCACGGTTTGACTCTGGCGAGCCTGGGTATGGGCCAGATACGCCTCACAGCGTTCCTTCAGCAAGGCGTTGAGTTCCGCCAGAGAGTCTACCCGGGGAATGGGGGTAAACAGATTGCGCTCCACAAACTTGACCATATTCTCAATCCGTCCCTTCTCATTGCCTTTGCCGGGTTGACAGAAGCGACTGTCAAAGAGAAAGGCGCTGCGAAACGCCGCAAACCGTTCATTCTCCAGTCGGTTCTTGCCGGTCAGTACCTTGTTTACGGCAGCTTTTAAGTTGTCATATGTAATAGTTCGGGGAACTCCGCCCCAAAACTCAAAGGCGTGAACGTGTCCTGTAAAAAAGGCTTCCTGCTTCATATGTTCAAAAGCCTCAAAATGGAAACTGCCGCAGTGGTTCAAAACCAGCCCCAGCACATCCACGGTGCAAAGCCGCCCTGCCAGA
The DNA here is from genome assembly GCA_902168245.1 of Candidatus Melainabacteria bacterium. Lineage (GTDB taxonomy): Bacteria > Cyanobacteriota > Vampirovibrionia > Vampirovibrionales > Vampirovibrionaceae > Vampirovibrio. Next base: position 9,560 of record CABHPA010000075.1, on the reverse strand, counting down.
ATGACCCGCATCTTTTCAATCCAGTCGGCCTGGGCCATCTCTCCCGGTTGGAACGTTAGCGGGAGAAAACCCTCCGGCGTTTTTTGGCGAATCTCCGCTACATACTGCCGTACCGTCCGTTCACTGCCCCCAAAGCTATGCTCGGCCACCAGCCGGTCGTAAATCCGCTTGGCCGTGTGCTGCTGCTTGCGTGGTGCGGCTTCATCTTCTGCCAGCCAGGTGTGAATAATTTCCTGGTAATCGCCCAGTACCGGCCTGTTTTTCACTTTGTCTAATCGATACCGGGGCGGGCTGGGGTCTTTCAAGAGCTTGCTGATTGTATTTCTGGCTATTCCAAATTCCCGGGAAACCGCACGCTGAGATTTGCCGTCCCGCAAACAAGCCTTGCGGACCGCTTCCTTGTCATCCATGTCCTTCATTGTCCTACTGCCACCTCACTTGGGGAACCGTTCAGTAAGACGACTCAGCTCAAAAAGGGTGGCTCAAATTTTGACTGCCGTTTTGTTCAAAATCGGCTCAAAATTACGATACCGTTTCCACCAATTGGTTACAGTAGTCGATGAGGTGCTGGATGATTTGGAAGTGGTGATTCAGGAATCGGATGCAAAAATCGAGAGGACTGGGGAATTTCCCAGATTGGATGCTGATGATCGCCAGTTGCAGCAGGTCTTTGCGAATTTAATCGGGAATGCCATTAAGTTTCATAAGCCCGGTGAGGCTCCCAAGGTCAAGATTTCTTCTGAAGTGCAAGGAACTCTATGTCGAATCTGGGTTCAGGATGAAGGAATTGGGTTTGAGCCGGTCTATGCCGAACGGATCTTTGGCGCTTTTGAACGGTTGCATGGAGAAAGTCAATTCCCAGGAACGGGTATGGGTTTAGCCATTGTCAAGAAGATTATTGAACGGCATAATGGCATGGTTGTGGCCCAAGGACAGCCTGGAAATGGTGCTACTTTTATGATTGCGCTGCCTCTGAAACAGAAAGATGCTATGGTAAATGCACCGGTTACTTCCCTTCAAGCAGTGCGTTAAATAGGCGCTCATAGGCTGATTCCATGAGCTTGACGATAGTAGCCTCGTTAAATATAGCGGTAACCTTTTCCCTTAAATACCCCAGCCACCAAGCTCTCCTGTTAAATGCAGGAGGGCTTTCTGATAGATTTCCTGATCCTTGGAACGATTTCCAGGGAGCAGGCCAGGTTCGTAAGGGTCCTATGATCTGCCTAGTAAGCTCTTGGACTTTAGCCTCATATTATTTGAGGCTGGGCTGCAAAAGTCTTAACGTGCGCTTTTACCATGTTCTGGCATGCCCCGACCAGTTAACCTGGTTCCCAAAACAGTAGCAGCAGCACCACTCTGAGAAATCTCAAAAGACTTAAACATGAGGTTTTTAAGCCTCTCTAAAGCACGTTCAGCCTGCTTAAATGCGTTCTTTTCATTATCCTTTACTTGAGCCTGCCTTACCGCCGCTCTTGCCATATCAAGCAGAAACTGATCACTCCCTGTAGCCCATAATTCTACTTTATAAACAGGATCGAGGCCAAGATATACAGAGTCTGACTTTGGGGCCTTTATTGGGACAATACGTCCAAACTCTACAATAGGTGAAGAGGAAGAAAATCTGGTTAAATTATTTAACATACAGCTCCGTTATTTGCTAGAAATTTTCAAAAATCTGACTGAGACCTGAAGTGGTTCCGAGTGTTCAGACAGAATTTACATCTTCGAACGCTCTGAGATTTGAAGGGTATTATACCCAAAGCAAGCTGTCTGGGTCCTCAAACTCTGGTTTTGGATGGAACCGAGCGACACCCCCTCCAGTTGCATTTATTCCTGGCAGAAATTCCCCTCGATTGCAAGCTTGACCACTTATAATAGCAAGCCACTACACCTACCAGCTAAACCAAGGAGGATCCGCGCCTGCAATAGGCCCACCGGGCCAATAACCAGAAGCGTTTACCGTACCGCTGGTAATAGTGGTTACTGTGGCCAATCGCCCATTTGGATAGATGAAAAAGAAAACAGATTTTCCAGGCCCATTAGTTGTTCCATCTGTGACATGACCATCTGGATCTACCACAAAATTCAACGCATTGGTTGTAGTATTGGTGCCGCCAATTCCGTTGCCATCAAACCATATAACCGCACCACTATGGAGTTTAACACACCCGTTTGTTGCACAATCCAGAGTGGTATATCCGTAGGCATTATCAAGGGTTAAATTAGTGGTATAGGAACTATAGTTCAGGTAGGGCGTTAGATCTTTTGCATTGGTGCTGGATGTAAGTAGGCCATTCAACTTGTATGTTTGAAATGCGGCCGCAAACATAGAGGCAGCTTCTTTAGTAACCGCATTATACTGCCCATTTTGTTGGGAGGTTATAACTTTGGGAATAGTAAAGGTCGCAATCTCGCCTAGAATGGCCAAGCAGATTAAGAGCTCGGCCAAGGTGAAACCATTATAGGGTTTTAGGGGAGGCAGTTGCATATTAAAGAAGCCTGTTGCATATCTCTAATTATCGTTTATTCTGTCAAAAACTTGAGATTTGGCTTGAATTTCCCTGTGGGCCCAAACGATCCAGCTTCCAGGCAATGCTCTATTTTAAGTTCCTTAACTTGTTCATAACGGTTTCAAATGCAGGATGAGCAATAGTGAATTCGTCGTGCCGAATTTCCTGGTCTCTTGCTCCTATGCCAAGGAGTCTACGGGCTTTAACATTAGCTTTAAGGGCTTCTGGAGATTGTTCAGCAGCAGTACTACTAATGTCTAACGCTTGTCGAGATGATACTTTGCCCTCCTGGCTAAAAAGAGAATGGAGTCCGCTGCCGGAAGATCGTGTTTTTCTTGGGGATTGTTGACTTGTTGAGGCTTGACCTAGTCTAGGCAAGGTTGCAGCACGCTGAGTGAACTGAAAAGGTTGTTTGGAGTCAGATGAACCTGACTCTGGTCGCGATGTTTTTTTGTTAAACCCATCTGTAAACAAACTCTTGAAAGATCGGGTTGGTTGTTCAATAACCGTAGATGCGGTTATAGAGCGCTCAGAATGACCCTGAACACTGTCACGAGGGCCGTCTTCCCAAACTTCCCTTTGCCTTGTCCCTTGAGGTAGAAGGAAACTTCGTTTAGAATCAAAACCCGGCGGGGCTTTGTGTTGCTGGGGAAGATCTAACGCAGAACCTGAATGGCGAGTGTCAATCAGGCTGGGACCACCTTCTTTTTCCCAAGGCGTGTGACCAAGTCTTTTCTCTGGGTCCATATCTCTACGAGGAACGAAGCCAGGGTCATTATCTCTATCTTTTATAGGATTTCCAGCTTTTTCCTCTTTGCTTTTTGCCACGCTGTTTGGTAGTGGTGGAGGATTCTCTTTGGAGCGAATGGCTGGTTTATTGGACACACTGGTTCTTTTCCCGGCATTCTTGATAGAGGGCTTGGACTCTTGAAACCTCTTCTCGAAGCCATCACTTAAATTCATTCTGATTGGTGTGCTTGGGAGAGCATCCAGCCAAGCATCCCTTTGAATATTTGCCCTTTGGGGCATCAATATTCTACTGGGGATAGATTTTAGCATACGTAATGAGGCGATGACAGGAAGTCTCATAGTGCGAGATCCTAGTTGATGAACAATCATATTGTCTAACACAAAAGAGCGCAATAATTTACTCCCCTGTGGGCTTATTTACCAATACCCGTTCAACGTCCGGTCAGATAGAACGTTCTACCCTTCTTTTTTCCATTATTCTTCCTTGGAAATTGATTAAACAAATAATTTATAAAAACAGTATTTTTAAAGCGAATCTTTATGTCAGCTTAAGGTATACCCTAACCTGATGTCAGATCACCCCAGCCAAACCCGTCAGATTAGACTCCATTTCGACATTTCTTGACAGCATGGGCAAAACCTCTTAGACTTTAACTTGACAAAAATGAGAGATATTATGGCCAAAGGACAACGGGTCGGCTACATTCGAGTCAGTGCTTATGACCAAAACCCAGAACGACAGCTGGAAAGCATCCAGCTAGATAAGACTTATACTGATAAAGCATCAGGGAAAGACACCCAACGCCCTCGCTTAGAAGCTTTACTGGGTTTTGTTCGAGAAGGCGATACGGTCATTGTGCATAGCATGGACCGTTTGGCCAGAAACCTGGATGATTTAAGAGCCATTGTGCAGCGCCTGACCCAAAAAGGCGTTCAAGTTCAGTTCATCAAGGAGAATTTGACCTTTACGGGAGAGGATTCCCCCATGGCTACATTGATGCTATCTGTGATGGGAGCCTTTGCCGAGTTTGAAAGAGCCTTATTAAAAGAGCGTCAGCGGGAAGGGATCGCCATTGCCAAGCAAAAAGGTATCTATAAAGGCCGAAAGAAAACCCTGAGCGCCGAACAAGCCCAGATTCTCCGCCAGCGAGCCCGGCAAGGCGAGAAGAAATCAGCCCTGGCGAAGGAGTTTGGCATCAGCCGAGAGACGCTTTATCAATATCTACGGGCAGAATACACCTAATATTTGAGACGAGATATTTTGTCAGTAACCATTTTCAGAGTTTGAAAGCCTGAATAACGCCGCTGATAGGGCTATATCAGATAAGATCCACCCAAATAGCACGTTTTCTGCCGCATGTCCTTCCCCTGGGTGGAATCGGGAGCATCCCAGAAAACGGGACACCCTTGTTCAGCGCTTTTCAGTCGGCTTTAGCGCAGGCAATTTGTCCTGTATACCAAAGGATTTTTATAACTGGCATTCAAATTATATCTATTGCATGAAATTCTGTTTTTTTGTAGAATAATGAGCGGTCTTTGGTCATACTTGACAGATTTCTCAACTGACTTTCGACGGCTCCCCTCCTCGCAAATTGCTGGCCATTGGGATTGAACCAACCTTGATATAGCCTTGCTGCTTGCCGTGACACGCTGACTAATTTAGCAAAAGGAATTCTCATGCGTTTGCCCTGCCCTGGGAACATCCCCCGTTCTTCAATGTGCTCAACGCCTGACGGCATCAAAGGGGTCAGTTCACGAAACGGAAAATATCGTACGTTAGGAAATCCAAGGTAGGGTAGGTACTTGGAAACTATCCCGCCTACGTTCTCAAAACCCAGGCAAAAGCCAAAATCCAAGAAATTGATTCCGAGAAGCGTTTTCAAGAGTCGGAAAGCCCAGTTTACCGTATGGGATTGAGCTTTAAAAAGCGCTTAGCGTACGATATTTTCCGTTTCGTGAACTGACCCTTAGATGACCCGCGCATTGTGGAATCCTTGAGCCGTTCAGATTTTGACTTGCGAGACTTGAAGCGCAAGCGCATGACCGTTTTTGTGGCCCTGCCACCGTCCAAACTTGCGGCCTACAATCGGTTTTTGCGCGGCGTGGTGGGGCTTTCTTTGGCCGGCGTGACCAATGACACGCAAAGACCAGAACACACCGTGGCGTTCCTGCTGGACGAGTTTGGGCAACTTGGCCGTATGGCCGCCATCGAGGACGCGATTTCCCTAGTGCGAGGGTACGGGGTGGCCTTCTGGCTCTTTGTCCAGGATCTATCCCAACTCAAGGGCGTTTACCCCAAGTGGCAGACTTTTCTGGCGAATACCGCCAAGCAGTTCTTTGGAACGGCGGACTTGGACACCGCCCGGTATATTTCTAACGCCCTGGGCAACTATACCGCAACCTACCACACTACCAGTCAGGGCGTTCAACACTCCAATACCAGTGAACACCGTCACAGCAAGGCGCTTTTAACCCCGGATGAAGTCATGCGCCTGGGGTCACACCGGCCCATTGTTCTCATTGGTGGGGAGCGGCCTTATTTACTCAATCGACTAAATTACTTGCGGGATAAGGTTTATCAGGGGTTGGCGGAGGAAAACCCCTTTCATAAAAATAAAGTTTAATTCCATTTAAAGTTTCCCCGCACCCACTGCCCACCTAGCTAATTGGCTATAAAATATGTTTGGCTGATATTTACATGATTTAATTAGGGTCATTTTTCAACCACATACAGAGGCTTTACAATCTATAGGCTTTAAATAGCGCTGGAGGGGATCCAATGATCACAGGAACACAAACCAGAAAAAGAATACCAATTAGAATAATCATCCCAAAGCAAGTATCATTAGAGGGAGACAATGTAACCTTAATCCCTGTGCCTGTTAATGGACAATTACAAAATAATTGGTGCTGGGCAGCTTGTGCTCAAATGTCAGCAAATTTCTATGGGTTTGGAACTCAGCAGTGCCAACTTGCAAATTACTTACATGGACAAAATTCATGCTGTGACAACGGAAGCTCTCCAGCATGTGATCAAGGCAGTCCAATTGACGGAATTACGAGAGTTTATAGCTTTGTTGGTATAAACAGCACATTTGTAAACGCTGCCATTCCTTTTTCAACCTGCCAATCCGAGATTAGCGGTGGAAGACCAGTCGAGGTCGGGATAGCTTGGAAAGGAGGAGGAGGGCATGTAATATTGATTACAGGATGGGCAACCACCTCTGACGGTAGGCAAGTACTTAGAATAAACGATCCTTTACCAGTTGGCAGAGGGTCACAGGGGGGGGTAACTTACCAAAACATGCTAACGGTAAACGGTTATGGGTCTTGGCAGTGGTCTTGGGTAGGAATTAGGAGAAAATAATCATGGCTAATTTCAATGTCCTTTCACAAGAAGTGTTAGAACATATCTCTGAACAAATTGGAGAATTTCTACCTCTAGCAATAAGTGACGCGTCGTTACTTTCACAGCTAGAAGGAGCCCGAACAGAACTAGGTGACAGTCTTCCAATTTGGATTCTTTCTGACTTAAACAAACCTTATCTTGAAAAAACTGGTAGATGGTACCATCAGATTTATGTGAATGACGAAGCCAAGCTTTACGCTGAAAGCCAACCTTTGGGGCCAAAACCTGAAGACTGGCAAATTCAAGCCGTATTCTCGTCAGAACTTCCATATTCGATTTCTAATGGAATCACCTATCTTCAAAATAAAGACCTAACACACTCTGAAGTCCGTCTATTATTTATTCCTTCTTTTTTAACTTATGCATTATGGATTCATAACAATCAGAATGCAGATATGATATACATACTAGAAACACCAAATGAATATACTGGCTACAAGCCAAAAGATTTTATTGACTTTAATAATTTTATCCAGAAACTCAAACAAATTAAACCAATTAAAGGGCTTTTAGTAGAAGCATACTGACAAAAAGTGCTACACAAAAGGCCACAGGCTCTTTAAAAAGCCTGTGGCCTTTTGAATGCGCTAAATATATCACACTTCAGCTTCAACCATTTAAACAAGTGTCTATATGGCACACTTTTCACCATCGGCTCAGATACAGGCTACGTATCAGGGGTCAGCGGCTCCTATATTCATTTCACCCCGTCAGAATCACCAAACGGCAATTTTGCCTGACCAACTCTCCAGCAAACAGGATCAAATATCACACGCCGCCGCCGATATTTTTCAAAACATAATAGCGGCCTGTCATCATTAAAGTATGCTGCCACTTGCTTCTCAAAACTATCGGAATCAGCCCATAAACCTGTCGTAACATATGACCTAAAATTACCAAACGATTCCGGATCCAAGTGCCATGTAATATATGGAAAATCACTAATTTTCAAAGAGTCGCTTAAAAATTCCGCAATAAGTCCGTCACGATTACCTATCGTATTGCTTGTTTTCCAATGCTCAAGAAAACATCTATTACTTTCCTCATCTGGTTTAATTCGCCAATGTATAAGAACAATTTTCATGCCTTTTTCTTTATACTGGACCACTGATGTGTTACACATGCAGCCTCTCTCCTATTAAGGATAAAACCATTCTCATCCATATCCCCTTTTTTAGTCTCCATCAAATACCTGAACGCAACTGAACCAGAGTAACCAATTCTGGTTCAGTTTCTGAACTGTCAGAGCCTAACCAGAACCCAAGAAGTCCCGATTTTTCGGGACTTCTTGCTGTAGAAACCCTTGAGTCTGGCTGCCCTTTTTGAAACAATATTTTTCTAGTATCGTTTCAAAAAGGGCAGCCTTATGGTCACAATCAGACCAGCAACCGAACAGGATTTCGAGGCAATTTACCAGATCTTCCAAGCAGTCACCGCCACTGGAGACACCTATGCGTTCCCTTCCAATCTGACCAAGGAGGAGGTTTATGCCATCTGGACGGGCAAAGACTACCATCCTTTTGTAGCAGTTGAAGAGGAGGAGGTCTGTGGAACTTATACCTTTCATCCCAACCAGCCTACACGGGGTGCCCATGTTGCCAACGCTTCTTATATGGTCAAACCAGGCACTCAGGGGAAAGGAATCGGAAGGCAAATGGGGAGCCACTCCCTACTAGCTGCCAAGCAGGCGGGATTCCTAGCGATGCAGTTTAACATCGTTGTCAGTACCAATCAGCCAGCCGTCCACTTATGGCAATCTCTAGGGTTCAAGATTATCGGCACCGTGCCCCAAGCCTTTAACCATGCCAAACATGGGTTAGTGGATACTTATATCATGCACCGTTTTCTATAGACGCTATCCATGTCCCTTTTTGATGCCAACGGCCAGCGCCTCTATATCACCCAAACCGAACGACACGCGTTTCTGGAAGCCGCCAGTCGAGCCGACCGAGAAGTCAGAACCTTTTGCATGGTCATGGCCTATACTGGCTGCCGCATTTCGGAAGCCCTGGCCCTCACCGGTAAAAGTATCGACTTTGGGCAGAAGGCTATTGTCTTTGAGACTCTCAAGAAACGGAAAGAGGGGGTGTTTCGGGCGGTACCCGTGCCGGATTCCCTGCTAGACACCCTGAACATGGCCCATGGCTTGCAAGAATCCGCCAAACGGAAAAAGAACCGGCTCGGCTTGCCCCTCTGGGAGTTTTCCAGAACCACGGCCTGGCGCCACATCATCGAGGTGATGAACCAGGCGCATATTCTCGATGGCCCCCACAAATGCCCCAAGGGACTCCGCCACGGCTTTGGGGTCATTGCCATTACTCAGGGTATCCCGCTCAATATGGTCAGCAAGTGGATGGGTCATGCCTCCCTAGAAGTCACCGCCATCTATGCCAACGCCCTGGGAGAAGAACAGCGAGCTATTGCCGCTCGGATGTGGCAGTAAATGACTCCTAGCTGATTACTCCCCTTCCTTATTTTCCTGATACCCCCATAATTCGTCATAAGACGCTATCTTTTTACCAGTATGGTAATCAATTATTTTGACCATCTTACGTTTAGAAAGCCCCGCCAAAACCACCGCCATAACTTTTTTATGTTCAAAGGAGTCCTGCCCCCATAATGATGGATCAACTTCTACTTTTAACAGGCCACCTCGAACTTTCCGGTCTCCAATTTTTTCATCTATGCTTTTTATAATAAGGGTCAGTTCACGAAACGGAAAATATCGTACGCTAAGCGCTTTTTAAAGCTCAATCCCATACGGTTGACTGAGACCCACCGCCGGTACCATCCAAAGCTAGAGTTTCAGGATATTAGCACAATTGAATGGCCTTAGACAAAAAACACTCTCAAAATATCGTCGTCGAGATCAAAAAAACGGTGTATAAAAG
>CABHPA010000074.1 GCA_902168245.1 Candidatus Melainabacteria bacterium | reverse complement strand
TGAGCGCGTTCGCCATCGCCTACAAAAAGCGCCGTGCCGACAGTGCAAAAATTAGAGCAGCGAATGCAGCCGACGCAGATGTGAAGAGCAATATCGGTCCCGGCGAAATCAATCCCTATGCGGATACGCCGACAGATCCGGCCAACCAGAACTGATCTGCGCTTGGCGCAGTTTGCCAAAAGCTATTTCTCTTACGGTTCCGCAGAGTTGAACTCCCTTGGCCTAGCACGTCAAAGGAGTTCAGCCATTCTCTGTGCGAGACCATGTCGAAAACCGAAAAGGAAAAGATGCTCGCCGGCGAGCTGTATAACGGCATGGATCCGGCGCTCGTCGCTGAACGTCTCCGCGCCCGCGAGCTGTGTCAGGCCTTAAGTGCGCTACCTCCCGCGGCATCCGAGGGAGAAAGGGCCGAGCTATTGGCCAGGCTTTTCTGCATCCCCACCAACGTCTACATCACGCCGCCGTTCTTCTGTGACTACGGCACCAACATCCGTTTCGGCGAGAACGTGTACTTCAATTTCAACTGCGTGATTCTCGATGTCGCCCAGGTCACGATAGGCAGCAATACCCTGTTCGGTCCAATGGTGCAGATCTACACCGCCACGCATCCCATGGATGTAGCAACGCGCAAGACCGGCCTGGAGTCAGGCAGGCCAATCACGATTGGAAATGATGTCTGGGTCGGTGGCGGAGCAATCATCTGCCCCAGCGTCACGATTGGTGACGGCGCAGTAATCGGCGCAGGCAGTGTGGTGACGCGAGACATCCCGGCAAACGTGTTTGCGGCGGGGAATCCGTGTCGGGTGATTCGGGAAGTTGCGGACAATGATTCCGCTGCCGCTTCGTTATTACAGCCGAAGGGATAGCTTTGGGCGCTTTGGCGTATGTCCTAAAGAAACGCAGTAATACCAGAGCCCAGTACGAGGTAGAGGATAAAGCGGACAGAGACCTGAAGAGCAATATCGGTCCCGGCGAAATCAATCCCTATGCGGACACACCGACGGATCCGGCGAATCAGAACTGATCGAGAGCGCCAAGACTTTGGCGCGAAAGCAATGCGCAAACACCCTAAAATAAGCCGGGAACCCAGGTAGAAGCTCAAAATCCACTTGCCGTTAATGCAATGTGGCCGGCCCACCATCGCCCACATTGGCAAACAGGTAAGCAAACACCGCATCGCGCCTGCTCACCACGTCTGCCTCGCTATAGCCCAGCTCGGCAACACCACTGGCCCACAGGTGGTTCTCGATCTCGCCTTTCAGTTGCGCCTGCTTGGCCGCCATATCGCGCAGATGATCCATCAGCAGGTTGCCTTTCTCCAGCTTGGCCAAGAGCTCGGTGGCAACCATCTTGATGGCCTCCCGGTCCTTCTTGGTCAGCGCATCCTTCTGCAACAGATCGAAGACGGCAAGTTGCAGCTCGTTGTCCAGGCCCTCACGCTGGAAGCGCAGGGCTTCTTCATCCATTGAGTCGATGGTGGCAAACAGGTCGCCGATAACCTTCTGAATTTCAGCTTCGTCCTTGTCCGTATTGTACTCGGCGACGATCTCCTGATACTTCTCATAGAGCTTTACGCGCGTCGGGTTCGTTTGCATCATTGCCTTCAAACGCTGCTCTATTTTCTCCATCAGGTTCAGGGCAACAAGATTCTTCTGCTTGATGTTTTTGAACTCGGCACGCAGACGATTGAAGTCAATATTCGACAAGTCGAATTGCACCGGCTTTTTGCTTGCCGGCTGCTCCAGGCCTAAGCTCAGATCGACCACATCATAGAAATCCTGCAGCAGCTTACTGATGTCTGGCGTGGTGCGGGCCGCCTGCAGCTTGTTGTAGATGGCATTGAGTGCACTTTCCTGTACATCAAATGCAAATAGGCCGGGGTTGGGAAACAGGCCGCGATACTTGGAGTGAATGTCTTCGACAATCACCATGAAAGTCTTGCGACGCTCATCGCTTGCTGCCAGCAGATCACAAGCCTCCAGAATCTTTGCGCCCTTGTCCATGCCCTGCGCGTCGATTACCTCTTGCAACTCGAAACCCAGATCGGCAAGAAACTCCGTGGCATGCTGAATGCTCTGCTCATATTCGGCTATGCCTTCTTGATTCGCGTCATCAAGATAGCCAAGACCTTCGCCTTCAGCTACGCCGGTTGCACCACCACGATCGCCCTGAGCAAAGGTTGCCAGCGCCTTGCGCAGGCTCTTGATCATGCCGTTGTAATCGATGATGAGTCCGTTCGCCTTTCCACCACCCACACGGTTAACGCGGGCAATGGCCTGCATCAGGGTGTGGCCTTGCATAGGTTTGTCCAGGTAGAGCGTCGCCAGCGACTTCACATCAAACCCTGTTAGCCACATGGCGCAGACAATCGCAACGCGGAAGGAGTTATCCGCCTGCTTGAACTCCTTTTCAAGATTGCGCTTCACCATCTTCGTACGGTGCGGCGCGATATTCAGCGCTTCGCCGCGATGGTTCCGCCACTTTTTGAACTCCTCGACTTCGCCCTGCTCGCTGGACACCACAACGCAGAACTCGGTCTCGCCCATCCATTCCAGACGTTCGCGCTTGGTCCTCAATAGCGGCGGAAATGGCTGATTAGGAAACTTAGCGCTAAAGGTTGCTTCGTCGGCAAGCAACACCGCCTCCAGTGCATCCGCTTCAGCCTTCCACTTGTCAGCAATCAGGTCGTACATCCGAACGCAGGTGATCTTGTCGATGCAGACCATCAACGCCTTGCTGTTACCGCTGGCAACCGCATTGCGGCGTTGCGAATAGTGTTTGACGAAATCTGCCGCCACCGCATCCAGGCGTGTGGGGGCGGTGAAGATGGCGTATTCATTGCCAAGCTTCTGGTAGAGCTTTTGCTCCTTCTCGTCCGACCATGGGTCTTCCGGTGTGGCGGCGAGCTTGGCCTCTTCGATATAGTCGGCAATGCGCTGGCTAACCTTGTCGTCGGTCAGTTTCAGCTTTTCGCCATGGTTCTCATACTTCAGTGGCAGCGTTGCGCCATCGGCAACGGCACGTTGGAAATCGTAGATAGACACATAGCCGCCAAACACCTCGCGCGTTAGCTGCTTCTCTGCCGCCTCGATCAAAGGCGTGCCAGTGAAGCCGAGAAACTTAGCCTTGGGCAAGCCCTTGCGCATGTTCAGCGCCAGACGCCCGTACTGACTACGGTGCGCCTCGTCGCTGATAACAATGATGTTGTCGCGCTCAGAATAGGCTTCCAACACACGCTCGCTGTATTTCTGGATCAGGGTGAACACATAGCCACGGTTGTCATCGCGCAGCATAGCGCGTAGGGCAGCACCACTCTGGGCCTGGTCGGTCTTGGAGTTGGCGCAGCCGCTGTTGGCATACGTGCCGGCAATCTGGTCGTCCAACTCGGTGCGGTCGGTGACGATCACAAAGGTATAGGCCGCCGAAATCTTGCGATGGATTTTCTCGGTCAGAAAAACAATCGAGTAAGACTTACCGGAACCCTGGGTATGCCAGAACACCCCTAACTGGCCTTTTTTCAGTTCCGCCTTAATCGTGGTATCCGACGATTGCAGACGGTCGATCACCCGATTCACCCCGAGATATTGATGATTACGGGTAATAACTTTGTTAACGCTACCCTCGCTGGCATCAAAGAGAATAAAGTTCTCCACAATGTCCAGCAACCGACGCTTGTCCAGCATGCCGCGCAACAGGATGGGTAACTGCATGGTCAGCTTGTTCGGCTCCGGGTCTTCCTCGTCCAGCCGCTTCCACTGGTAATGATGTTCCGGCGTAGCGGTGATGCTAGCGTACTTGGCAATGTGCCCGTTGGAGAACACCACAAACTGGTTCCAGTGGAACAGTTGCTCGATGCTGCCAGCGATGGCCGCCTGCTTGCCTGACTCATCCGTGCCGCGGTAGTCACGATAATTTTTCTTGTAGGCATCAGCGTAGTCCACATCAAAACGCTTGAGCTCAACAAACACCAGCGGCAGGCCATTGACGTAGCCCACCAGATCAGTGCGGCGCAGATAGGTCGGGCCGCGTACCCACAACTCGCGTACGGCTTTGAATTCGTTGTTGGATGGATTGGCGAAATCCACCAGTCTCAAGCGGCGCTCAATCGTTTTCCCGCTCGCGTCCTTGAACTTGACTAGCGCCCCATCACGCAGCAGGTCGTACTTTTCCTGATTGATGGCCAGCAGCGTCTTGGCATGGTCATGTACGAGGACTTGGTCGATGGCCTGCTGATAGGCCGCATCGGGCAAGTCCTTGCCAGTATGGTCCTTGTTGAGGCGCTTCAAGGCAGCCAGCAGATCGGACTTGAGCACCACCTCGGTGAAGTTGCTGCGCCCAGTCAAATGGGGCTTGTCCTCACTCTCGGCCTGCGCGTGGATGGAATGCCAGCCGAGCTCATTCTCCAGGAGTAGGGCAGCACTCTCCTGAATCATCTTGTCTTCGCTGTAGTCGCTTTTGCCCGCCACGCTGCCCCCTATGTCTTTTTCTTGCCTAGTCTTAGGCTGCTGCCAAATCCATTACCTTGATACCCGATACATCCAGTTGCCCGCTCATCAGCTTGGGAAGTAGTGCATCACGAGCCTTGGTCAGCGCTTTGTTTTGACGCTTCAACGTTTCCATTTTTTCCAGTAAGGGCAGGACATTGATATCGAAAGAGGCTAACGTTTTTTCGTCAGGCACGAGGACTTTCGCCTCTTCGAAAATCTTGGCCGTGACTGCAGGATAGGCAGCACCGGTTGCATTCGCCTCCAAGTATCCGACGAAAGAGTCTGTGGTTATTGTGCAGTAGAGGTAGCTGAAAGGTACTTCTTTTGCCGACAGCACCGCAAATCCCGTGGAGGCTACTAGCTTTTCATCCGGCTCCCAGACCAATGCATAAGAGCGACGGTTCGGGCGAACACACGACCAAATTACATCGCCGTGTGAAACCCGGCGACGTGCTCGACCAGGTGCATCTGCAAAGCTATAGCGCGTAACCGCCTCAATAGTGCCTGGGGTCACAGAGGAAATATCGATATAAAGAACTTCATCTGGCTTGTCTTTAGCCCCAATACTTCGCTCATTGACATTTGCCACGGTCGAGAGGGATTTCGTTTCCCACTCTTCCGGCACACCATCCACCACCTTTACGGACTCATGGCCGGGAAAGCGCAAATACACAAACCATTCGCGGTACATTCGGCGAGCAATTTCTTCTAGCAGTGCAATGCGGCGTTGATTGATCTCGATGAGGCTGTCGTAGGTGGCGATCACTTCACGAATCGCAATTTGCTCCCACAACGGTGGCCAATGTACCTTGATGCTTTTCAAGTCGCTGCTGCGTATACCTTTGACAGCAGCGCCGCTAACGATGGCGCGAATTTTCCCTCGCCCAATGGGAGAACGAAAATAGTTGAAGTAGAACTCAGGGTCTGCGACTTCTCTGTCTAAACGAACGCGAATAATGGAGGATTCAAAAGTCATTGGCGTTGATGGCTCATAAACCATCGAACACTTCCCGGCTCCCTCCTCAACCAATGAACGACGGCCGAACAGCAAGTCACCGTCAATCAAACCGGACTTATCCATTTCTACATCCGTCATTTGGATGAGAGTCATTTTCTGAGAGTTTATTCGGTTATAGCCAAACAACTCTCCCATATTCACAATAGGAACGCCGCTTCCATGAGACTCTTTTCCCTTGTAAACGCCATTGCGAGTTGGCGAAGAGAAAAGTGTTTCAAAAACGACCTCTTCCCAATTCACGCGAACAGCTCCTCGAAGTTGGTTCTGATGGTCGCAGCAAGTTCTGATGCCTTTTCGTTTAACTCCACCAACTCATCGTGAGTGGCGCGCATACGCTCAACGAAATCCTCCTCGTCATCTTCCACAGCGGCAGCAACCCCGACATAACGCCCCGGCGTCAGCGAATAGTCATGCTCCGCAATCCGTGCTCGAGTCACGGCTGCGCATAGTCCTGCCACGTCTGCAAACGTGCCTTCTGGGAAGCGCGACAGCAGCCAATGGCCCTGTGCAATGAAATAGCCGGATTGCTTCAAGGCGTCCAGTGCCAGATCGCGCACCGTGGCCTCCTCGTTCTTCTTCACATCCGCCGCTTGCAGCGCACGCTTGACCTCACGAATGGCCTTGCCATCCCAGGCCCCACTATTGCGGGCGCGCAGCGACTTTTCGGCCGTTTCGAGCAGCTTGAGCCAACGTTTGTGGCGAGCTTCCAGTAGTTTGGTCGTTGCCTTCAACTGCGGCGCAAGGGCTTCCAGTTCAACTTGCACCGACTTGATATTTTCGAGCTTGTCGGCCTTGTTTTTGACGACCCGCTCGCGTGCCTTACTAGCCACACTCAGCAAATCGATAACTGCCTGCTCGATCGCCGAGTTGTCCGTTAGCCATGCAGTGTTAAAGTCGGCTTTGAACAAGTCCAGTGCTTGCTGCGTGACCTTGGAGTCTTCGTCCTCCACACCATCGTTCAGCTCGTCCAGCGTCGCGCCCTTGAGAAACGTCGTCAGATGTTGCGACAGCATTTCCACTGCGGCGCTATCGGCCTGGAGGCGGACGGACAATTCGGCCAGCCACTGGGCACTTTGCCGCTGATACTTCGCCAGCAGAGCATTGAAGCGCTCGCCCTGACCGCGATACAGCCACACCACCGCGTTAAGATTGGCTAGTTGCTCTTCAGTGAAAACATGGGAGCGGGCCGACATCACTGTATAAACGTTGCGTGCATCGAGCATCAGTACCGTATCTTGCCTCTGCTCGGGCTTGCCCTTGTCGAAGAACCACAGCGTGCAAGGCAGGCTGCGGGTGTAGAAGAACTTGTTGCCGATGGCAATCATTACATCCACATGGCCGGACTTCACCAATTGTTCGCGGATGTCCCTATCCTTGTTGCCTGCATCGCTGGCACTGGATGCCATGACGAAACCGGCACGACCGGTGGGGTTCAGGTAGGCATAGAAGAACTGAGCCCACAGGCTATTGGCATTGGAAATTGCACCTGTTTTGGCGTTCAGGCCGGGAAGGCCAAAGGGGAGACGGCCATCGGGCGCAACCTGAGCGCTCACCTTCTTGGCGTCTACACCATCCACATTGAACGGCGGATTGGCCATGACGAAATCGCACTTTCCAATCAACGGTTCGATCTGGTCGTAGAAGGAGTTGCCTTGGCGAATATTGCTGGCATCGAGCCCATGGACGGCAAGGTTCATGCGTGCCAGCTTGGTGTTGGTGTCGCTTTTTTCCTGCCCGTAGAAAACCACGCCGCTATCCAGCGGGTTTTGATGACGCACCTCTTCAATGAAGTGGCCAGACTGAACGAACATGCCCGCCGAGCCGCAGGCCGGATCGAGCACAAGTCCGTGGTCCGGTTCGATGATATTGACGATCATCCGCACCAGCGAGGGCGGCGTGAAGAATTCGCCGCCTTCTTGTGCGCCACTCATCGCGAATTTGTTGAGGAAGTATTCGTAGATGCGCCCGAACACATCGCCGGTGGCGCTCTTGATCGCCGGACGATCAAAAATCTTGACCAGCTCAGCCAGTTGATCTGGTTCGAAGGCGGTGTAGCCACGTGGCAAAGCGCCTTGCAAAACTTCATGCTCAGCCTCGATGCTATCCATCGCCGCGTCGATCACCTCGCCGACGTTTGCCCCCTTTGGCAGCTCAGCAATGTGCTCAAAGCGTGCAGTCTCTGGCAGATAGATTGCCGCCTTGCCCTGGAAGCCAAGCTTGATAAGCGCCTCTCGGCGACCAGCCGGGACCTTGGGGTCAATGCCTGCAGTGATTTCCGGCAGGAAGGCATTGAAGCGATTACTGGCATGGCGAAGGAAAATTAAGCCAAGCACCGGCATGGAATACTCGCTGGCCGTAAGCTTGGAGTTAGCGCGAAGCTGATCGGCAGCTTCCCAGAGATCGTTTTCGAGTTGCTGGATGTTCATTCGTCTTTTCTTCTCATCGACAAAAAGGCCCCAGAGAGGGGCCTTTGTTGGTCGGTAAGACTATTTCAATCTATGTAAGATCAAACGTCGATGTTCTTGGCGTACAAAGCATTGCTCTCAATGAAAGCCCGGCGTGGTTCCACGTCATCACCCATCAGCGTAGTGAAGATTTCGTCGGCGGCAATGGCGTCGTCGATCTGAACCTTGAGCAGGCGGCGGACCTTCGGGTCCATGGTGGTTTCCCACAGTTGCTCGGGGTTCATTTCGCCCAGACCCTTGTAGCGTTGCTTGGTCAGGCCGCGTTCGACTTCGCCGAGCAGCCAGGTGATGGCATCGGCAAAGCTCTTAACCTTGGATGACTTCTCGCCGCGGCGGACCACGGCGTTGTCATCGACCAGGCCGGCGATGAGGGCGGAGGTCTTGCGGATCTGGGTCCAGTCGCCGCCGCGCAGGAAGTCGGCGTCGATGCTGCCGGTGCGCAGATTGCCGTGGCGGAACTTGTCGATGAGGATTTCCCAGCCTTCGTTCTTCTCATTGAAGCTTGAGCGAATGGTGATGCCTTGCGGCGCAACTTTGCTCAGGCGCGCAGCGCTTTCGTTCGCGGCGGCTTCGCTGCTGACATCAAGATCGATGTCGTTGGCGAGCAGGGAATGCAGTACTTCGGGTTCGATAAAGTCGGTGAGGCGGCGGATGATGGCTTCCGACAACAGGTAGCCGCGTGCCAGCTCGCCCAGTGCATTGCCTTCGATGGTGGCGGCATTGGCCTTGGGTGTGAACGATGCACCTTCAAGCGCCAGCGTGAGCATGTGCTGGTCGAGGGCGTGTTCGTCCTTGATGTACATCTCTTGCTTGCCGTGCTTGATCTTGTACAGCGGCGGCTGGGCAATGTAGATGTAGCCGCGCTCGACGAGCTCGGGCATTTGGCGATACAGCAGCGTGAGCAGCAGGGTGCGGATGTGGGCGCCGTCGACGTCCGCATCGGTCATGATGATGATGCGGTGGTAACGCACCTTGGCGGCATCGAACTCGGGGCCGATGCTGGTGCCGAGTGCGGTGATCAGCGTGACGATCTGTTCGCTGGAGATCAGCTTGTCGTAACGTGCCTTCTCAACGTTGAGCACCTTGCCGCGCAGCGGCAGAATTGCCTGGAACTTACGATCACGACCTTGCTTGGCGGAACCGCCGGCGGAGTCACCTTCGACGATATACAGCTCGCAGAGTGCGGGATCTTTTTCCTGGCAGTCGGCCAGCTTGCCGGGCAGACCAACGCCGTCGAGCACACCCTTGCGGCGCGTCATTTCGCGGGCCTTGCGGGCGGCATCGCGGGCACGGGCGGCTTCGACAATCTTGCCGCAAATCGTTTTTGCATCGAGCGGACGTTCGAGCAGGAATTCGGCAAGCTTGGCGGCAACCACGTCTTCAACGGGC
>CABHPA010000073.1 GCA_902168245.1 Candidatus Melainabacteria bacterium | reverse complement strand
GTTCGTGATTTGCTGAACGCTGTTTTTTATTTAACGAAAACGGGCTGTCAATGGCGGATGTTGCCGAGTGATTTCCCGCCGTATTCTACCGTTCATAGCTTTTTCCACCGTGCCAAGAAGCGAGGAATCTGGGAGAAACTGTTGCAGCGATTAGTGAGCAGGAGTCGTGTGGCTCAAGGGCGAAACGCACAGCCAAGCTTTTCACTGATTGACTCACAGAGTGCCAGGACAACAGGAAATGCCGCACAGCGAGGCATTGACGGTGGAAAAAAAAGTAAAAGGTCGTAAGCGTCATATTGTCACGGACACACAGGGGCATCTGCTACATGTGAAAGTTCATGCCGCCAATGAACACGATACAATCGCAGGCTGCCTTGTTTTTGAAGAGGCTCTTTGTAAATATCCCAGCCTGCTTGGTGTTTGTGCGGATGCGGGATATCGGGGAACGTTCGTTGATTACGTGCAACTCTATCTAACGTGCCTGGTTGAGATTGTTGAGCGCTTGCCAGCAGGCTGGGTGCTTCTGCCTAAACGCTGGATTGTGGAGCGAACGCTGGCCTGGCTGAACCCCTTTAGACGCTTGTCCAAAGATTACGAAATAACCACAGCCTCCGAAGAGGCTTTTGTTACTCTCGCTCATTCCAGACTACTGCTCAAGCGATTAACCAATCTGTGAATACAGCCTCTAACAATCAGGATTTTCAGCAGGAACGATTTCAAATGGCGGCATTTTCAGGGCAAAATTATTTTATGGGCAGTGCAGTGGTATTGTAAGTATGGAATTAGCTAACGGGAATTGGAGGAGATGCTGGAAGAGCGCGGCGTTGAGCTGGATCACATCACCATTTACCGCTGGGTTCAGCATTACGCTCCAGAACTTCAAAATGGCTAAAATGGTATATCAAAAGCGCTTTTCATGAGAGCTGACACGTGGATGAAATGTATATCAAGGTTAAAAGCAAATGGATCTATCTGTATCGAGCTGTTGATAAAGGCGGAGATACCATTGACTTCTACTTCTCCACTACCCGGAACGCCAAAGCCACCAAACTGTTTTTAGGCAAAGCTTTGGTTCAACGCCAGGAATGGGAAAGGGTCCGGGTCATCAATACTGATAAAGCTGCAGCCTACGGTGTGTCCATTCAAGAGCTGAAAGTAGCGGGAAAATTACCCGAGGATACCGAGCATCACCAGATGAAGGATCTCAATAATGTCGTGGAAGCCTATCATTGCAAACTCAAACAGTTCATCAAGCCAATCTTGGGCTTCAAATCGGTGAAAACGGCATATGCGACCATTAAAGGCTTTAAGGCGATACGTACCCTGAAAAAGGGTCAATCCCGAGACTTTCAGTTTCAGGAAGGCACTCGGGGAGAAGTACGCCTGGTGGATCGTTGCTTCCATATAGGGGGCTGTGCTTTAGTCGAAGTCATGAAAATGGCCAGTCTCCACCTCGAAAATCAAGCCAGTTAAGCCAATTTCAAAGGAGCTGATCGGGATAATCCGGCTTTCAGCATTTTTGCAACAGTGACCTCAACCCTAAAGTAAAAGCAATAACTGTCGATAAATTACACATAAACGTTTCTACAAAAAAGGTTCATGCGTTCATGAAGTATAATGGCCAGAGTTTAGTTGAATATACATTATGCGCTGCCTTAGTCATTGGTGTGAGCATTAGCGGTTTACTATTATTGAGGGAGAACCTGTCCAGTCTGTTTGTTAATATGATTAGAAAACCTGACAGCAAGACAACATTGGCTGTTGGAAAGGCACCGGCGCAAAACCAATCCCTGGTTCTGCAAGCGGGTAAAAATGCACAAAAAGTTGCGCAAGTTCTTCAGGAAGACGCTAGCAGCCCCGATCTGGCTCCAGATGCTCCGACGGTGGTGGTTACTGCGGGTGGGAACGGTGATACCCAAGCAGCGGCAGACTACGTGGAAAGCCTGGTAAGACAGGCTATCGCCAATGGGGAGCTTTCCCCCGAAGATGCGGACTTTGACTTAAAACTGGCCAATAAGGGGCATGAAATTGCCAACATTCAAGCGCTTCTGGAACAGGCCCGCTCTAGCGCAAACGGCAACCTGAATCAATACCAGTCCATGAAGCTTAGCTTTGGCGGCCAGACCTATACGCCCATTACGCTGGGCAATCACCTGAATGAGGTGATTGCCGAATATAACGATATGCGATTGCTAATGATGAACGATTCCAAGGGGTTATCGAAAACCCTGACCGAAGCGGTGGTGCGGGAAGCAACGCTCAAAATCCGCAAGGCAGGGGAGGCCACGCATAATATTGCGGTCACCAACAGCAAGGCAATGGCAATCGGTGCCGCTGAGCATAAAGGTGGCGAACAATCAGGCATTACTTACGCGGCTGCAACGCATCAAAATTCGGCAATTGTATGCAATGCAGGCGAACATGTAGATCAAAACAACCAATGCATAAAATGACCTGTCTGCACGGTTTTAAAATTGAATTTCAAGGGTAGAATAGGCATATGTTTAAACTTAAAGGTTTTACTCTGGCTGAGCTGTTGATTTGTTTGGCTATTCTCGGTGAAATAGCCACCTTCACCATACCTAAAATGCTCTCTGCCCAACAGAACACCCGCTATAAAGCCGTGGCAAAGGAGGCTATGGGTACTGTGGCCGCCGCTTATAATTTATATAAGGTGCAAACAGGTGTTAGTGCCTACACCTCCCCCTCCGATTTCATTTCGGCGCTAAACTATGTCAAAATCCAGACCACTGGCGCCATTGATCGTACCTATGGCACAACCGGCAACTATAGTTGTGCAGCCAGTTCCCCCTGTTATGTCTTGGCAAATGGCGCCATTCTAAAAGATCCGGATGTCAAATGGGGTGGCAACGGCACCGGCAACTATTTTGGTGGTACTTCAGCCACCAATTACGTCTATTTCTATCTGGATCCAGACGGAACGGATGCGGATTCGGGCACTACAAACGGTCCCGGCAAATCGCTGCAGCTTAACGTTTATTACAACGGCAGGATTACAGATGCGGCCAATTGCAATTCGGGCGATACGACCTATCTGGAGGGTACGGGTTATAACAACTGGTGTCCAGGCTCTTCCCCACCCTGGTTTGATTGGAATTGAAGTTTTCTCTGTTCTGCCTGTGTTGTAACTCAGCCACCGAAGTAAAACCTTATCCGTCTTTGGCTTTTGGTTGTTAAAAATGGTGAAACAGCTTGCTGTTTCACCATTTTACAATCGAGGAGAGGAGTATACTAGGAGTGGTAGATGTTTCAAACAACATTTTACCTTTAAGGGTTCTGATTATTCAGTATCGATAATAGTTCTTCATACGTAAAGCCATTGGTGGTGTTGCCGTCCATTCCAAGGAGCTGCTGAAGCAATGCCGGGTCTTGCATCAGGGTTTGGGCAGCCCAAACCAGGGTTGGACGCTGGGGATTCCTGGCTTCCACGGCTTTGAGATCCGCTTCCGTAATGCTGGTTGTGTCGTTGTCGCCACCAATAGCCACTTTTTTGAAGTTGTGGGCAATCGGCCTCAAGAATCTTGCCTGTTCTGCGGTGATATTTACCGGGGTCAGGCCGCCGGGAGTTACCCCACCCGGAGTCACGCCACCCGGAGTTACGCCGCCGGGAGTTACGCCGCCGGGAGTTACACCACCGGGAGTCACGCTTAAGCTTGAAAACGCCCCAGGGATATTCAAGATACCGGCCCCTTCCTCCTCTGGGGTGGCAGGGGTGTTAAAAGCTGTGCTGGTCAAAATCTGTCGGGCTTTTTCAGGGGTCATATTAGGATCTTTGGCGAACAGTTCTGCAACCGTCCCGGCTACCGTCGGTGCGGAGAAGGATGTGCCAGAGCCATCAGGCAGGCCGTTGCCATCTTTATCAATCAGGCCAGCTACTTCCAGGCCATCAGCGGCCAGGGTCGGCTTCCACTTGCCACCGCCTCTGGAGGAGAAATCCGTGATTGTTCCATTCGGGTTGTTATCGGTCGACGCTGCAACGGAAATGACGTTGTCACTCATTGCCATATAGTTCACTTCACTGTCTGGCGATCCCGCCTTGTATTGGTTGTAGGTCCAACTGCCGTAGCCATCACCGGAGTTACCGTAAGAGGCAACTACCGCGATGCCGTTATCGGACAATAGCTTGGTGGTTTTCTGGTATGTTTCAAGCCCCTTGCTAAAGACGGAATCCGGCGCATTGAGCCTGCTATCAGTATATTTTGCAAGTGCGTTTTGTAACTCTATGCTGTTTTTAGTGCTGCTTAATGCTTTGAATACTGCAGGATCTGTGGAACCGCCTGCCCTGTAGTTGGCAAATTCAGTTCGCACCCCTTCAATCGTGCTTGCCGGGATACCCAACTGGGTTGCAAGCGTCGTGACTGACTGCGGGTTATTCAAATCTGTATTATCGGGGTTGATGACGCCGGTATACAGGTTGTCATAGAGGCCGAGCTTATTCGCTCCCCAGGATGTGTTGATAACCTTGGTATTCGGGTTTTTAGACAAGGCGTCCGCCAGAATCGCAGCGCTATCTCCCGGCAGCGTGGACCAGCTGTCAATCTGTTTATCAAGGCTGTTGTCTCCGGTGGCTGTCAATACGGGCAGTTTGCCGTCGCCTCCGCCAAAGTTAAGGTCATAATGGGCAATTGTGGCATCAGGCGCATATTTTTTAACGACATCAATAACCGCGTTTTCGTGCGGTTCACCCAGCGAAGGGAGGGTGTTGAAGGGATCGTCAATGACCAGGACTCCCACTGGCGTTACGCCGCCGGGAGTGACGCCGCCCGGAGTTACCCCACCAGGAGTTACGCTGCCAGGAGTGACGCTACCCGGAGTTACCCCACCGGGAGTTACACCGCCAGGGGTTGTCGCTAACAAAGAGGGACGGGTGGTTCCATCCAATGACCCAACAAACAAACTGTTGCCAGGGCTAAACGTATCCGATGCGGGCCCGTTTTTAAGGATGGAAAGGCTGCGGCTAGGCGTTAAGCCGCCCGGAGTGACCGCCAGTAAAGCAGGTCGGGTGCTTACGTCCTGAAGCTGATTCGTTCTTCCGTATTGGCTATTTACTGGCGTATTACCCTGTGGCGTTACACTTCTTGGTGTAACGCTGGAAGGCGTTACACCGGATGGTGGCGTGTTGCCTTGTGGGGTGACGCCAGATGGCGTTGTGCTAGACTTTGGTGTACCACCAGCCGGTGTCGCACTGTTGGGTTTAATAGATTGATTAATCTTTGATCCGTTATTGACACTTCCCATATCGCGCTCTCCTTAAATAGGGTAAATTCGCCGCAGAGAAGCCTGCTGCAATGCACAGGCAACACCTCCCAATGCATATTTGAAGGCTTTGGTTTAGCGAGTTCAGAAAACCGGAACTGAAAATTGGAATTCTGCCGACCCAGTAATGGATATTCAATATAACTATATGAATATAAAAAAAATATTTTTGCGTTAATTGTCAGGGTTTCCATTGGATACTCAACAATGGAATCCCCTCCAATAATCAATCTCAGCTCATTCAAAGCGCACAAAATAAAAACGCATATCTTTCCACAAAAGATATGCGATGTTTGAAAGGCGTTAAGGATTCGCCTATGTCTAATTGATATAAAATTAGATACTTATAATAATAAAAACAGCAGCAATGGTAAATTTACATAGTGTCTTTTTGAAAGCACCTCTCAAAAGGCTTGCTAGCTTTTGACACCGCTGCCTCCCCAGAAGAGGAAGGAACAGGTATCTTGAATATCCCTACAGTATTCTCTGCTTTGCCACCTTAATAAATAAATCGGTACCTTTAAAAGGCCAGCATATCCAGGGAGGACTAAAATCTCTTTATTGCTGCCAAGGTGTCAATAAAGCATAACCCAGGGATTCAGACATTCTATGACCATTTGATTCGACCAGGCAAAGAGAAATAAGTTACACTGGCCGCTTAAACACTTCGGATGTTGAATGCCCTACTGGTCAAGAACAGTTTATATAGAATCGAAAAAACTGATTTCATTCCTGTTCATTTCCTTTAAGCTGAAGCCCTTTGGAGGCCGAAGGCTATTTTTACATGCCGGAATTTTGAAGCTCCGGACTTAGCCTGGGTAGAACAGATAATGTACCTCGAAAATGAAGGTCTGACCTTTTAGACAGTTGATCAGTGTGATCCGAAGAACGGGGATTATTTTACATCGGAATCATCCCTTTACGGATTGTAAAATAGGGTATATGTTATACTGTAGAGCATAGAAAAGCCCCTGCGTTCGTACCGCTAGGGGCTGAAATGTTATGTAAATCTATGGGGATAGTATAGCACGATGGATTCCACACCAAAACCCACAAGAGAGGTTGGAACACCCCCTGTTCGAGAACTTCCGACCCCTATTGAAAGTATGTCTAAAAATATAAGAGTTCTCAGCGCTAGGCTAGACAAATTGGAAGCTCATTTATCCTTCTTGGAAATGTATAAACCGAAGATCGAAAGACTGATTGCTATTTGCCATGCTGCAAAAATAATCTGGTCTATACTTTGGAAGCTCATTGCGGCTTTTGGCCTCATTTTTGGAATCTATTTGGGTGGTATTCAAATGGGATGGTGGCCTTCTATACAATCACAGCCTGCGTCAGTAACAAGTCAAACATTGCAGGATTCGCCTGATTCTTTTCTCCCCGGTAGTTATACCGGAAGCAAAACTCATTCACATAGCTTTGCAGATATTCAACCGAAACGTGGTGATAAATCCCCAACACGCCCCTCTTCAAAGTAGCCCAGAAGCTTTCAATGTTGTTGGTGTGGATGTTACCCACTGCAAACGCCTCCTGATGATTCACTCTCAAATGGATATGGTGAGAGCGGCAAGAATATTATACCCTTTAAACTCATCGGTCATAATGGTAAGTGGGTTTTTCGCCACCTGGTTAATTATTTCCAGCAATTGTTTCCCGGTTAGCTTTTTGCCTTCTTTGTTCGGCTTGGCAACCTTGGCGTGAACCTTCTTGTTTTCCCGGTCAATCACACCCACCACTGGCGTTTTCTTTGTTCCACGGCCCCGCTTTGGCTTATCGTCGTCGTCATCTTTACCCTTGCGTGGTTTACCGCCGATGTAAGTTTCATCAATTTCAATCACGGTATCAATGAACTCCTGATTTTCAGCGTTGCCCATAGCCAGCCGGATCCTTTTCAGCATCCGCCAAGCCGTTTTGTAGGTCACTCCAATTTCCCGCATTAACTGATAGCCCGAAATGCCTTTTTTGCCGTTCAGGAAGATGTGAATGGCATACATCCACTTGCGGAGGTCGGTAGGGGAGTCCTCAAAGATAGTCCCTTTAAACACTGAAAACATGTTTTTGCAGTTCTCACAGTGGAACTTTTTAGGGCTGACACGACTGTGGTAAATCCGATCATTAACCACACCGCAATGAGGACAGGTAATATTGCCTTGATAGCGAATCTTGATGAAATGTTCAATGACCGCTAATTCGGTTGGGAATTTGGTTTGAAATTCAAAAAAATTCATTACAGTGGCCTTAATTGCTACTTTATATAGCAATTTTAGACCCTATTTTACAATCCGTAAAGGGATGATTCCGATTGTAAATTCGCGCGCAGCAATAGTACATGGCTGCTATGAACAATGAATTCCACTATCTTTGTTTTCTGTATCCATTACACAAATGCTTGCTGCTTCTGAATGTGTTATCTGTTCAGCTGTCATCTTTTGTAGATCGTTAGGATTGCCTCCTTCTAAAACAATATTCCTAATAGTTGCATGTAAGGTATCTGAAATATGACTAATAATATTTGAGTGATACTGAAGAATGACAAGCAATTCAGGTGGCCAGTTATGATTTGCACTATAGGCTTCGCTAAAAAGATTCCAAAATTGTTGTAATTCTGTCCCATTTCCATTAATTGGATCAACACCTATAGACTTTGCAGCTTCATAGATATTTGTGTATACTTGCCCATCAATTACGATTGGCTTTGTTTTTAATGTCTCGCTATTATTACCATATTGCGCAATAAACGTTTCGAATTCTTTTTGAATGCCTGCAAGATGATGTGCCTGATTGGCTAATTTAAATAGCGTATTTGCTTGCTCAAGATTAATTTTTCCAGAATCTAATAACTGTTGGGTCATTGATGTGAGACTGTTAGCCACTATTTCTGTAGCGCCATTTGCGCCAGCTGTCTTTACCACTTCAGAAAAATCCGAAGGAAGACTTAAATGTAAGTCGGAATTTTGAGATAAGGTTACAATAATATTTGTTTGTGTATAATGAACAATCAATTTTGAGGATGAAGGATTCAAAGCTCTGGTTGATAAAGCGTTAACATTTTGTTTATGCGTAGTAAGAATTTCTGAGAAGCTCTTGTTAATATTATCACTTAGAAATAGCAATCCGCTAATGCTAAGTCCAATGATCAACAAAGCACAAACCATATATTCTGTGACACTTTGGCCTTTTACTTTCAGCACCTCGGAATCCCTTTTTAAGGCAATGCCATTTATTTTAATAGCTTCGGTAAAAATGTATATTTCTTTAGCTTTGTTTCAATCCAGTTACATTTTGGGAGTGGAACAAGTAGTTAAAGGGTATTGTTCCACACACGGGCCTTGTAGTCGTTGCTTGGGCTTTTGCAAACGGCAAGTAAAATTTGAGCTAGTGCGCAGCCAAATTTTGAGCCCCCCCATCCATTTCTTTCCCATTTTCCCCTGAAAAAAGCTGTCTAGCGGAAAACCAGGGCGGTCAAGGACAGACCCGTCCAGGTTGTACTGGCGCAGATCAGGCTGATTCCTTGAGGGTCCTGGCTTGGAGCGTATAATCCAGTTTGGGAAATTGGAATGTTAGGTCGAGGTGGCCTCCTGGGCTTTCAGCTTTGCTTAAACCGGTAACTGTCCCCGTTCATCTGGATCAGATGGCAGTGGTGAGCCCGTCGGTCCACTAAGGCCACGGTCATGGCCGGGTCTTTAAAGACGGTGACAGGCGTCCGAAATTCAGTGCCAGTTGAGAGTAGAGATTTTCCTATTAGAATTAAAAGCAGGAGAAGCTCTCAATGAAGAAGAATACCCTAAAGGGCATCCATATCCGTACGCTTTAACAAGCTACGGCTCTGGACAGTTTTACCG
>CABHPA010000072.1 GCA_902168245.1 Candidatus Melainabacteria bacterium | reverse complement strand
TTCGCCTTAGTCTCGTGGGCTCGGAGATGTGTATAAGAGACAGATATATAGGAAATACTCGCCGTTGCCAGTGGCTGCCGGATATTGCTCCAGCCCCACCAGAAAATTGGGGATATGCAGCACTCGCTGGGCGGGAAGTCCCCTGGCGACTACCTGCCCGGCCAAAAACCGGCTGGGCGAGACAAACTGTTCCACCAGGCGGCTGTAATCAAACCAGCTCCGGTTATAGACCATCTCTGCGGCGGAAAGCAGGCTGGCGGCGCGGGAACCTTTCACGCACCGATTTTGAACGCAAGGCAGGTAATTATGGGGAGTGCATCCCTCCCCTTCCCCGCAAATGCTTTGATCGCCTTTCAACAAAGTATAGTTTGGGCAGATTGGCTGGTAATCGTGCAGGGTTTGCACCACCGGGATATTGAAACGCCGGGCGACCGGCAGAATAGAATAGGTTAACTGGTGCGCAATCCCGTGGCAATGAATCACATCCGGCCTGAACGCCTCCAGAAACGCCTTAAACCGTTTGGCGGCCTGCGGATTATACACAAAGCGCCCGGCCAGGGCCAGTTTTCGCAGCAGGCCGGGCTTGCTCTCCTTGAGGGAAAAATCGGCATAATCCACAAAAAAGCGTTCCCATTCGTACCCGGCGGGATTTTTAGGGTGCCGCATGGAGAAAAATGCAACCTCGTGGCCCGCCTCTTGCAGCAGCCTCATTTGCTCCAGGGCCACGGTTTCCTGCCCGCCTTTCAGGAAAAAGAACTTGTTGACGATGGCGATTTTCATTCAGTTCACCCCCACTTTTTCCGGGGCCGACCGGGCAGGCGCGGCCAAAGGGGCTGCCAATTCCCGGCGCGCAGAAGGCGATGAATTCATCAGGCCCAGGTATACTGCCTGCGTGGCGCTTGCAACCACCTCCCAGTCAAAGTGGCGTTGCACCACTTTTTCGGAAGCCTGCCCCAGCGTCTCCAATTGGCAAGGTTCCATGTTCAGCAACCCTTCCAGCGCCTGTTGGCAACTTTCAACGGAGCCGGTGGCGAATGAAGGCAACGCGGCAGGGGAAACCGATGGCGAGAACAGGGACAGAATCTCCAGATGCGGTGGAATATCGCTGAGTAAAACCGGCAAGCCGTAAGACATCGCCTCCAGCACCGTAATCGGGTTGCCTTCCAGCAAGGAAGGCGACACATAGGCCAGCGCGTTGGAGTACACCTCCGCCAATTCCCGACCACGCAGATAGGAAGTGAAAACAACGCGCGGATTATCCTGCGCCAAGCTTTTCAGATGGTTCACATAATCCGGCGTTTCCGGGGAATCGCCCACAATCACCAGTTTGAGGCCCGTTTTCAACTGATTAAACGCCTCAACCAGGATTTCAATGCCTTTTTCAGGCACCAGCCGCCCCACAAACAGTAAATAGCCGTTTCTCGCCAGTGAAAAGCGCGCCAGACACTGGCCCGACCCCACTTTTTCAGGAATATCCACCCCATTGGAAATGCGATTGGCCTGAACCGCATAGGTGGACTGGTAATAATGCCGCAAATCATCGGAAACCATAATCCGATAATCCGGAATAAACGCGCTGCACCGCTCCCCCAGCCGAATCACCCATTTGGCGAACCTGCCCCAGCGGGGCCGCTGCCAGTCCCTGCCATGGCAGGTAAACACGATTTTACGCTTCGGGGTCAGCAGCCTTGGGATGAGGCTGAACAGGGCTGGCCCCTGGGCATGGAAATGCAGGATTTCCGCCTTGGAAAAGGTGGCCAGCAGCGTGGCGATAAAGCAATGCAAAAACGTGGAAATACCCGGTAAATTGGGCATGGGGAAGCCAATTACCGTTACACCACCATAGCTCGTGCGATGCAAGGCCCAATCCTCGCTTCGGCAATAGGCCACCACCCGGAATTTCTTGGCAGCCAGGCGGGTATACAGGTTTTCGCAGGCGGTTTCCACCCCGCCGTAATTGGCGGGCAAATTTCGGGAACCAATGACGGCAATGCGGGGCGGGCTGGGTTCCGGTGTTGGGGGCGAGAATTTCAATGGGCTTGGTTCTTTAGTCTTCAGGGCATGTAACGGAAGGCAGGGAGGCAAACACTTTTAATAGGAGCCTTTGGCCGAAATCACCACGGGAATGGTGCGCAGGATCAGCCTTAAATCGTTGAGGAAACTGAAGTTTTCCAGGTAGTAAAAGTCCAAGGACACCACCTGGTCAAAGTTCTGAATATTGGAGCGCCCAAAAACCTGCCAGGCGCCGGTTAACCCCGGCAGCGTGGAAAGCCGGGAATGATGCCAGGGCTGATACATGGACACCTCCCGGGGCAGCGGCGGGCGGGGGCCAACCAGGCTCATTTCCCCTTTCAGCACGTTCAACAGTTGCGGGAACTCATCAAGGCTGTACTTTCTCAGGAATTTTCCAATCCGGGTAATGCGGGGATCGTCCTTGATCTTGAACATCACCTCGTTTTCATTGTCCTCCAGCAAATCCGCCTGTCGAAACTCCGCATCCTGCGACATGGAACGGAACTTCAGCATATGGAAACGCTTTCCCCGATGCCCCACCCGAACCTGGGAGAACAAAACGGGGCCGGAGGAGTCCAGCCGGATGGCCAGGGCGATTAACAGGAAGAAAGGAAACAGCAGCACCAGCGTCAGCAGGGACGCCAGGATATCAAAGCTTCGTTTCAGCAGCCAGTCCAGCGGCTTGGCAGTGGAAAAGTCATAAGCCCAGTAATAATTAAAGGGCATGACCGCCTCATGCCCCCGGCGCGCTTTTTTCTCCAGCACCTGACGCACAAACTGAATAGAAACACTTTCATTCCGGCTACCTGCGGATTTTTGCAAATCCCAAGCCCGCGCCATATCCATTGGCAAAGCCTCTCAATGTCAAAAAAGCCGATTATAGCGCCAAGGCTTATCCTACCTAGCCACCGCGCCACTGAAACCCAACCATTCTGCAAAAGACCAACGATCGAATCAAGTGCATGTAAATACCAAAGCCCCATCAACCTGATATCCAACCCACTACTTCACACTGCTTTATCCGGCCGCTTGAGTTCATACGCCAGAAACAAACACTCTATTTTAAAAGCAACTAAAATAATATTGGGGCCAAGGCTTCTCTGCGCCGCATCGCCCAGTCAGCGATCTCACTGTAGCAATCTGGCTGATAGGCTTTTACCCGAATTCCGATTAACTTTAAAGCAATAGACACTCCAACTTCTGTTTTAAAAAAACGGCTTTAGGGCATTACAGAATTGTAGAGTTTGAGTAGCATGCACTGAGTAGCCACTGATACGCGTTAGAGGATCCAAGACAAAGAGGAAGTTCGCTTTGAGGAAAATACTGCTTCTTTTGGTTTTGTTTTGCCTGTTCCAGCCAACCGCCGATTCAAAATCCGTCTACATCAAAAAAGTGAACGTCAAAAATACTAGCACCACCACTTCCACCAGCAGCCAAACAACCACCCAGATCTCCGGCAGCGGCACGGATCTGTCCGCCATGTTCCAGGCGAGCTGGGATCCGTTCTGGCTAAAACCCATTCCGGCCGGGTCAATCTATATACCGTTCAAAGCCACCAACGATTCGGCCTACGGCTTCCATGCTGCCAACATTCGGATGGACCTGAATTACCAGGTCGCCGTCAGCTACGCCATGCCCACCGTGGATATTTACGAGGCCGGTTCCTGGTTAAGCCGCACGTCCGGCAAGGTTTTGGACGGCAGAACCCCGCTGCCGCCCAACTTTGTACTGCCGGACGCCAACAGCGTGGATACCCCGAACAACCCGACCATCATCCTGAACACCGACAATAAAACCGCCGTTTACCTGAACGCGGCGGCCCGCCCCAGTAGCGGCGGCCCCATATGGGGCTATATTTCGGGGGATAAACCGGCCACGCATGGCGGCTCAGGCATCATCGGCGGGGAATTGACCTTACAGGAACTCAAGAACAACCGAATTAACCACGCCTTGGCCATTAACGTATGGGGTAGAAAATATCTGAATAAAATGGGCGGCGGTTTTGTGCCGCCTGCGGTCAAAGCGGACACCGGCTACCTGGATCCCGCATCGGGCGATTATTACGGCGGCGGCATCGGCAACCTGAAAATGGGCAGCCGGGTGGCCATCCCGCCATCAGTCACGGCCCAGGCGCTGGGCATTCAATCGGCGGAAGGCATCGCCCTGCTGAACGCGCTTAAAACGTATGGCGCTTATGTTGTCGATAATTCAGCCTGGGACGCCCTGTACATTAACACCACGCCGGATGTGGCCCCTGTCCTGATGAACCGCCAGGCGGAGATTGGCAAGCTGTTTGGCTCCATGCAAATTGTAAAATAGGCCAGCCCTCCAATTTATCAGGTAAAACCACCATTGAAACCGCACCGGGAAATCGCCGCACAGGACGCTTTCCCGGTGCAGGCGTTGAAAAAGCCAAACCATTGCCGCTCGTTGATTTTACAGCGGTGCCGGAATCGTTTTTTTGCAAATCTGGCACTGGCCCGCCGCAAAAATAACGGAATCGTGCTAATTGAGCAGAACATAACCTTGGACGCGGCTAAAACCATAAACACCGTAAACGGGTCGCTTTCCACAAAACAACTTTTTGGATTCCATTCCATTTATAGCAGCTTATATTTCTTACAGTGTTTTAAACCAGTATCTTGAGCTTTATCCGCGATGCTTCCACCATGCTGTTTTTTACAGCCTGACAGAGGCCAGTGAGCTGGTAATGCCGCCCAGGGTCTGATTAATCATCAGATCAATATTGCCAAGCCCTCCTCCAAGGCCACCACCCAAACCACCCGCGCTCAAGCCACCAAGACCTCCCCCAAGGCCACCGCCGAGACCACCGCCCAAACCGCCCGCGCTCAGGCCACCAAGCCCTCCACCGAGACCGCCGCCGAGCGGGGATTGTTGCCCGCCGCCCAACATGGCCATCAGGGTGCTGGCAAGGCTCGCCAGCATTTCTAAAGGCGAACCGGACGCCATACCCCCTAAACCGCCAGCGCCCAGGCCACCGCCCAGTGCGCTTAATCCGCCGCCTGCCCCTGCGCTCAGACCGCCCGGCAACCCGGTGCCTTTTTGCAACGCCTGCACAAAATTAGTTTGATACAGACTGGGTATCTGCGAAGACAGGGGATTGGAAATCGACATATAGCTGACCTCTTTCGCGCCTCGATAGAATGAACCCGCTAAACTGAACCCCGATAACTTGTAATTACCCCATGAATCAGCCGAATAGCCTTGATTCGCCGGAACTTCAACTGCTTACTGAATCCATATCTCTTCTTGAACTCAATCGATTACGCCCAATCATCGGCCAGCCGCAATAGAAAATAACCAAATCAGCCCGGCAAGCCTTTTAACCATAAAACAGATCACCAGAACATCGGATGATATCGCGCTCTCTATATCAAGATAAAAACATTTAAAATTCATAAATTGTCCTGACGGATCTCAAGCCATGCCCTTCAACCGGAAACGCAATTGAATCCATCAGGTGTTTCCACGCAGCCCATTCCGGGGCTTGCGCCTGTTTGCGGATGAACCCATTTGCGCTTGGATTTTGTTACGATTCAACCTGGAATTGTAATAAAACCTGCTCATTGTGCATGCAGGGTTCTCCGCAGGTGAATGGAACGACCGCGCATGGAAATCGGAAAGGCCGACCCAGCCGGAACAAAAGTTACAATAGGCCAAGCCCGGATACCTAGCCAGACCCAGACTAAACGAAACCCATTCCAGCGTAAGGCGCAACGCAACCACGGTTTAAGCTTGCCCGGCCCGCAAACGAAAAGTCGGTATTTTACGGGAGGCCGCGCTTGCCCCTGCCGGGTAGGATGGAGGAAAGCCCCGATCAGGAGTGAACCTTCGCCATGGCCGATGTGGTTGCAGCCCAGTATGAAAAGTGGATTTATCCCCAGCCGATCATGGATTTGGCGGAATACTGCGGGAAGGGGATGACCGACGGGGTGGCTCCCCACTACTTACACCCCCTCTTCTGGCCGGACGGCGAGTATGAGCGCAGGGAAGGTAGAATCAACATTCTGGTAGCCGGATGCGGGGCCAATGCCGCCGCCCGCTATGCCTACCAGCATCCCAATGCCCAGGTAACAGGCATTGATCTAAGCGAGGCCAGCCTGAACCATGAGCGCTACCTGCAAGAAAAACACCAACTGGGTAACCTTTCCCTGCACCAGTTGCGTATTGAGGAAGTGGCCTCCCTGGGGCGGGAGTTTGACTTTATCGATTCCGTGGGAGTCCTGCACCACCTGCCGAACCCGGAAGAGGGACTGCGGCAACTTAAAACGGTTCTCAAACCCAACGGCGTGATGGGGCTGATGCTGTATGGCCTCTACGGCCGAGTGGGCGTGTACATGTTGCAGGAATTTTTCCATCGGCTGTATTTGCAACAGACCGAGGGCGATGTGGCAGTGGTAAAGGAAACGCTAACCCAGCTTCCCAAAGCGCAGTTGGATCGGCTGCGCTTTACCGAGCTAACCTACGACGCCGGGCTGGTGGATCTGTTTTTGCATCCCATTGACCGAGGCTATACGGTGGAAAGCTGCCTCAATTACGTGGAAAGTTGCGGCATGACGCTTCAGGGCTGGATTGAAAGCCGCCTTTATTACCCCGAAGGGCAAGTCCAACCCGACACGGTGCTGTGGAAAATGCTGAACCTGCTACCGGAGCCGGAGCGCTGGAAGGCGATGGAGCTGTTCAACGGCGGCATCAGCAAGCATCTGTTCTACGTGTGCCATCAGGAGCGCCCCGTTCACAGCTATCGCATCCAGTTCGAGGATGAACAATTCCTGGGTTATATCCCACGGCGGCGGGTTTTAAGGGCCAATCAGCCGGAACCCGCCAGCATCGGGAACTGGCTGGACGCTCCTGCGACAGGCTCTGACCACGCCAGCCTGATTAACCGGCTATTCAGCCTGATAGACGGCCAAAATACGGTGCGGGACTGCCTGGAGAAAGCGGCTTTGCCCAGCAGCAGCCCTGAACAGATAACCAAGTATGTTCGGCAAGTATTCCAAACCCTGTGGCGTATGGAATACGTCATGTTCAACATTCCGACAGCGTAAAGGGCATCAACACCTCTTCAGGCCTGACGGCTGGGTTGTCACGCCTCTACATACGCCTTGTGCTTCTCATGCAAGGCTGCCATGTCCTGCGGGTTATTGGCGGCGTATAGCTTGCCGGAATCATCCAGATCCATCAGCAGGTAATGGGGGGGGAAATCGGTCAGCATCCAGTTTTGGCCAACTTTGCCGGCGACCGCTTTTAGCTCGTCAATATCCCTTGCCACGTCCTGTGGCAAAGTGGCAGCCAGCAGCATGCCCGGTGCGAGCGGCACAGCACTAAGCGACCTCGGCCTGATGAAAGCCACGGCAGGCTTGTCTTTGTGAAGCACATGGGAAATGTTGCTAATGGCATACTTTTGATTGAACGCCTGATCTTTGGATAAAAGCTGAATCAGGATCTTGCCGCGGGTCAGTTGATCCTTGATTTTAAGCTGCTGAACCCTTTCAAACGTCCTCTGTATTTTTTCCACATCTGCCTGTGAAAAATACGGAGACAGGGCGGATGGGGCGCTAGCCACACTGGTTGCAATGGAGGCAACCCCTTCTTCGGCAGGCGTTTCGAGCGTACCGGCGGCCTGGGCTTTTCCCAACACGCGGGTCGCCCTGGCGTCTGCTCTGGACAGCTCGGTCGCGGCAACTTGCTTCAGCCTTAGCGCAGCAATATCGTCTCTGCTGGAAGTGTGGTAGGTTGTCAGGTCACTAGCGTCTACCAGCCAGCATCCTTTGGGAAGCTGGGTTTTCAGCCAGCTAGCGGCCATGCTGGTTTCCAGTTGGTTCAACGCTTCGTCTACCGCATTCTGCTTTTCTCTTGTAGCTTGCTGATTTACCGTCCCCTTCCGGCGACCCGCTACCGGATCTGGCTTGGGAACCAGCAGCACCAGAGTTTCCTTGTTTGGGGAATCCTGATTGGTCAGGATTTTGGCAAAAAGATGCTTGTTGAAATGCTTATCATTCTTCAATGCCTGTACCAAGGCGTTTGCCCGCACCTGAGCGGATTCAAATCTCTGGGAACGAACCTCCTCCAACGCCTTGGTTAACTGGTTCGAATGGGTTTCCGTCAGTTTTGCGCCGGAAGGGTCAATCACGCTGGCATACGGGTTAGAGGAAGAGGAAAGGCTGAGCGTGTCCATCGTATCCCGCAAATCCATCCGGCCATGCGGGGCGGAAGCCCCAAAATGAGGCGTCAGGGACTGGGCGGCCATCGGGCTGGAAACGCGCTGGGCCGTTCTGGGATATTGGGCGTGAATGGATGGAAACATGGGGCAAACCTTTTAAAAATCAGGAATATACGGTGATCAACAACAGCCAAATCGGCTCAAAAAAGAGAAGCCGACCAAATAAGTAAAAAGGTAAATCTAAAAAGGTGAGGAAGAGAAATACAACTTGTTATTCATGCCCGAAACATATTGTGCAAGTCAAGCCTGTGCCAAGCCACGCAAATTTTCATCCGGCAAAACTGTTTTCTCTTTTATGGAAGCACGGCTTGGCGCCGCCAATCAGCGGTTCAAGCCAGCGCCGCCGTTACGTGAGCAGCCTATATTCAAACCAATCGTTTTCCGGGCTAAAACCATGCCCTTCCAGCAGCGGGCATGCTTGAATCTCCTGATGAACCAGCACCCACCCCTGGTCTGCCAAAATGGATTCTTCAATTCTTGGTTTTGGCGCCGTTAATAACCGGCCGCCTGGCTTCAAAAACTGGCTGAATTTGCGAAAGACCTCTTTTTGCTCAGTCTGCCGGTTATGCACCGAAGAATAAAAATCAACAATCCAGTCGAACTGGGTACCGAAATATTCAATGCTGCTTTCCGCGTCATGCAATAGGCGAGGCCGTTTTTCTTCCAGATCCCATAACGGGATCTCATATTCTGCAAATGCTTCCAGGCTCCTGCGGTGAATATCCAGCCCATAATAATGGCCGGGGTCAAGGTATTGAATGACCCGTACGCCTAAACGGCCCGCGCCACATCCGTAGTCCAGCACAGTATGGTGCGGCTGCAAACCCCGCTGCTTCAGGAATTGCATTTGATATTTGCCGAGGAACCAGGGGCGTCCGTAGGCATGGTGATGTTCTTCCTGCAAGAAGTAAGCATCCAGGGGCTGATTATCGCTTCTGGGCGCAATGATTTGTTTTGCGCCCTTTTTGGCTTTGCGGGCGAATTCCCAACTGTCGCGCCCCCCATCGCAAGGCATTAGCCCTTCTTCAACCGTTTCAATTAAAACGGGCGGTTGCTCCCTCAATTTTTCATAAGTAGGCATTTGTCCTGACCGAAGCTCCCTCTTGTTTGAATCTTAATTGCGCGCCTATATCAATACGCTTGACTAGCCTGCCGGATTGGCACAGCCGTTACAGGCATTTATAACCAGACCCACGACCGGCACCGTCACAAACAGAGTTTCAGGATAGTAGCACAATTCACCGGCTCGAATCAAAATATGCGGAGGACATCCGCCAAAAATGCCCGATGGAAAACCCCGGTAAATCCAGACAAGCAGGACTTACCGGGGAAATTCTAACTTCCAAACCTTGAAACACTTTTGAACTCAGCTGTCAAATCCGGATAACAAACCTCAAATCGTAGACCAGGTGTAGGTTGTGGCTCCCGTATAAGTGCCCGACTTGGTGGAAGCCGTGGTATCAACATTATAGGTGGCCTGCACCTTGGCGGGCAGGGTTTGAATAGAGCCTGAAAACCCGGCGCTGGTTCCGGTGATGGTTGTAATACTGGTATCCGGCGATGTGACGCCCGATTGCAGGATAGCGGTCAGACTACCGCCACTACCATTGCCAAGCGTGACCGAACCGGGACCGAATGCGTTGGCGGTGCCACTGGCCAGGCTATTGGGGTTGCCGCTGATGGTGCACAATACGGTTAAGGTATTCGTCCCCGGCGTTGCGGTAACGGACGGGCTGCTGCAACTGACCACCGTTTGCACCGGCACCACCAGGGTCATGTGGGCATTAGCGCTTCCACTATCGGCATGCGCGACGGCCGCCAGCCAGCAAATCGCCATCGCCGCCCAAACGCACACCATTTTTACCAGAAGTTTCAGGCTGCTTTTAGGCATCAGACCTATTTGCATTGATTCCATTTGCATCAATATCACCCCCATTCCTTTCTAACCTGTGGACAGTCCAGAATCCGCCCGCCGGGCTTTCGTTCACCCCATGCTTGTTTAACCGATTTTTACGAACCATGCTCACGGTTTATCAGCCCACATTCAAAACAAGCACCATAAACCGCGAGCTTTGAACCAAGTGATCCCCATTGCCCAATTAATTTCACCATCCTCTGTTTCAAATAAAAAAATTGAAGCGTTTGAAATTGATCATTCCCGGTAAAAAAGCCCTGAACATAAACATAATTGTTTTTATCCCAAGTTGATACCAAGCGGGGTCACCGGCTATACCGGATGCCCCAACAGCGTTTGCAACGATTCATTCCCATTGTCATGCTTGATTAATATTTTGATAAAGCAAGGCCAACTGTTACGGTGTCGGCTCCGGGGTTTCGTCTGGGGCTAAAGTTGAACCGTTTTGAATACTGGTTTTAACTGCCGGTGCGCCTTCGGCCCGACCGCTGCCCAGAGTTTGCAGCGCAACGGTTTTCAGTTGATCGAAACTGTCCGTAATCTTCAGCCGCTCACCCGTATCGGGTACCTGATTGTATGTTTCCGCATACCGACCGGTATTCTCGGAAAGAACCTCGCTGGCCAATTGCAAGGCAGTCGCCTTGTCCTTCGGGGCAATCGAGGAATCTTGGCTCAGGCGGCTAAAATCCAGTTGCAGGGTATTGCCCCAGCCCTTAATAGTGGCCAGGGTGGTGTTAATATTGACCTTCCCGTTATCCACCGTGGTTCCCAAATCCTTTAACGCCGTATTGCCGACCGCATGGTATTCATAATTGGCCTGCGCGCCGGAAAGCCAGTAGGCATCGTTCGCCAGCACGGTAAGGTAATTCTTCAGGGCGGGATCGGTGGCCGCCTGGGCCAGCGCGCTGAGTTTTTGGGCGCGCAGCCAGGTGGCCCGAACCGCGTCAAGCCCGGCCTGTTGCTGCGAGCCATCCACGCTGGTGGCGTTGGTTCCCCCGCTGGAATCGCCGGTTAAAATTTGCAGCGTCGCGGAAGATGCAGTGGGCGCAATCGGGATGCCAGCGGCCACCGCAACAGATGCCTCGCCCAAACTGGGTTGGGCGTCTTTTACAGGTTGCGCCTCGGCCTGAATGGGGCCAAAGTTCAGGTTAACCAAATTGCAGAGCCGCTGCGGACATGCCGTGGAAAAAGGCTGGAACAACCCCTCCACGGATGTGCCAAAGGCGGACAACGCCCCCACGGACGCCAGCCCCAACAGTCCCAGCAAAAGCCCGTATTCACTTAACACATTTCCCCGCCGCTTCAAAATTCGCATCGGTTGAACTCCCCCATTGAAATCACTGACCCTACAACTGTCTCAAATTTCGCTGCAAAGGGGTTATCGGCGCTTCCCGGTCAAACTGAAGCAAATTTTAACAATATCTCAACCATTGTTTATAGAATTTATTCAATAACAAGCCGGATCTCGACGGCAACGTGCCAACAAATGCGCACCTGTCGCTGAAACCCGCTACACTATAATCATGAGAATCGTTTCATACCCCAGGAGTACCCCGACATTGCATTGCTTGAACTGTGGAGCCATCATTCCCGAAGGCGATTACAACTGCCCCAACTGCGGCGCGCCCATTCTGCAACCGGAACCGGAAACCCGCCGCTCCTGATTCACATGGCTCCATTTCCAGAATCTGAGCTATAGAAAAAGCCCCGTCCTTTTAACAGGTCGGGGCTTTTCCAGTTTCAGTTTTTCTTAAAATCTACAGGGCGCCAGCTGGTTGGGCGGAAGCAGCCTTCAGAGCAGCGGCGTAATCCGGCTCCTGGGTCACTTCGGTAACGATTTCCTTGTAGAGAATGGTGTTGTTGGGATCGATCACCAGAATGGCGCGGGCATCCAGACGCAATTCCTTAATCAGCAAGCCGTAGTTCAGGCCGAAGGAGGCGTCCCGGTGATCGGAAGCGGTTTTCACGTTGCTGACGCTAGCGGCGCCGCACCAGCGGGACTGGGCGAACGGCAGATCCATACTGATCACTAGCACTTCCACGTTGGAAAGCTGGGAAGCTTCCTGGTTGAAACGACGGACTTCCATATCGCACACCGGGGTGTCCAGCGAAGGAACGGACACGATCAGGCGGGTTTTGCCCTTGCCGCATTCCAGCGTAACAGGGGACAAATCGTTGCCCAACACGGTGAATTCAGGCGCTTTCTCGCCCACTTTCACATCCGGCCCCAGCAAGGTCAGCGGGTTGCCTTTAAAGGTAATAACATTTTGACGTTCTTGCACAGACATCAGAGAACTCCCTAACGAGAAACAATATGCCTCTAAAATAGCCCAAAGCCCCGCAAAAAGCCATTACTCCCCAAATCGGCAGAACGGCGCGCCCTTGGATAAAGGCACACCCAATACCCCTTATAAACCGGGTTTTCAGGAATAAGCAACCTGTTAAGGCGCATTGCCCTTATTTGGAGAGGCGTTGTTCAACCTGCTCCACTGCAAGGCTATCCAGTACGCCCACATGGTTCCAGACAATTTTGCCGCTGCGATCGACCAGATAAATGGTCGGAAAGCCGGATACCTGGTAGGCGTCCAGCAACGGTTTGGGCGGATGTTCCAGA
This sequence comes from Candidatus Melainabacteria bacterium, assembly GCA_902168245.1. Lineage (GTDB taxonomy): Bacteria > Cyanobacteriota > Vampirovibrionia > Vampirovibrionales > Vampirovibrionaceae > Vampirovibrio. The sequence goes on along the minus strand of CABHPA010000072.1, from coordinate 26,566 downwards.
ATGGGGTAGGAAATTTGGTAGTATTGCCGGAACGCAATTGAAGTGGGGGGCGCATCGGGCGTATCCCCGGCATTGATGGCCAACACGCGCAATTGATCCGGGTAGACCTTGTGCAGCGTTTTCAGCATGGGAACGCTGTGCTGGCAATGCGGGCACCATGTGGCGAAGAACTCCAGCAGCACCATTTTTCGGTTGCGAAAATCCTTCAGGCTGACCAAATGGCCGTCCAGATCGCTCAGGGTGAATTCCGGGGCAACCGTCCCTTCCAGCAGAGGAGGCAGCATAACAGGCGGAGCGGGCGGTTTCTCCGGAATTTTGCTACTGAAGGCAATGCCCGCAACGCCCAGCAGATACAGGGCAACCAGAATCAGCGATGCTTTTTGATAACCGGGCTTATTCCGCAACACCCCATCCAGGCTCCAGGGATTCGGCTTGATGAACGCAGCCGCTGCCGCGCCCGCAAACATCAGCAGGTCTCGCAGCCACAAATCCCAGGTTACCGGGGCAGGCTGGCTGCCGCCCAGAAAACAGCCGCAATCGGCGGCTTGGCCGTTTAACAGCACCCAACCAATGGCAATCAGGAAAGACAGCAGCAAACTGCCGGTGAGCATGGCCGCATACCGCGTGTAAAGCCCCAGCAACAGAAACAGGCCCGCCAGCATTTCCAGCCAGGGCAGCGCGCCCGCATAGAGCTGGGTTAGCGCCGGGGTGAGGATGTTATAGCCTTGGGCACTCTGGTAGAATAAGTCCAGGTGCGCCAGCTTGGCATAGCCGCTGCTGAGGAAAACCCCGCCCAACACCAGCCGGAGCAGCAACATGACCCATGCCTGACGCGGCGTGTTTTTAAAACCTGTCATGATTTCACCATGCTCTTTGCTTTCGATGCTCTCTGCTCTCGTCCAATTCAAACCGCTCCATGGGCGCCCGCATTGCCCCGGATTGCGTGTACCGACTATTATCGCATTCTCTTGCGTTCCTGGGCAGAGTGAGCGTAAAAATGGCCAAAGCCCAAAGCGGCGCATTCGCGTTCCACAGTTTGAATGAAGACAACCCGCAAGCAACACGTTACCCGTTTCACCCCTAAAGACGCCAAAATGCCGGTTATTGCAGAGCTTCATTCGGGCAAAAGCCAAGTCCTACAAACAATGTAATTCATTGAACTGCTGAGATTGCCAGCAATATAAAGTCGTGATATTTTTAAAACATTCAAAAGGATTCATCTGGTTGTAACAAACTGGAATCGAGTGGTCGGAACTAAAACAGAGTGTTTTGTTAGCCTGCTGAAATACAGGATTCGCTGATGTGGTTTGCCATTCCCCCAACCTTGAGCTTGACGCATAAATATTTAAAATGATATAAAAACAAAAAATAAATTTTACCCCTGGCGTTACCGAGTAGTTAGTTAAGTTTAAGAGTGAGTGAATCGTAAAGCTGTTCAGTCTAGCGAACTGAGCTTTTGAGTGGTAACTAAACCGCCCGCAAACAAAAACGGGTCTCGCTTTGCTGGCGGCCAACCAATATGAGTTAAAAATGGAGTGATCATGCGTTTAAAGTCGTTTCGTTTACCTTTACTGTCCATGTTCTCACTGGCATTGTGCCAATTGCCGTCTTTCGCGTACCAGGTGGACAGCACCGCCCACACGGTGACGGTATCCCCCGCTGCAACCCCATCTGCCAACACCACGGAATTGCGCAACGCGTTCAACTACCTGGTGAACCGGGCGGATAAAGCCACCCAGTGGACCCTGAAACTGAACCCCGGCAAGTACACCACCAGCGCGCAAGTGACTGTTTCGGGCCTGCAAAACACCATCGTCACCTCTGCCGACGCCAGCAATCCCGCCAAGCTGGTGAAAATGGACGGCTGGGACAGCGCCACCAGCGCCGAATACCTGTTGTCTTTCAGGATGGGTAAAAAGGTGCAGTTGCTGAACATGGAATTCTACGGGCAAACCAGTTTCGCCAACGGTCCCAATCCATACTGGCCGGATCAGGGCGTGTACTTCGGCTCCAGCGATACCGTGCGAGTAGAAGGAAACAAGTTCTACAACTTCGGCAATTGCGCTCTGCGGGTTGTTACTGATAACCGGGATCCCGTTCCAGGCGTGAACAGTTTCCGCACGTATGTGAACAAGAATACGTTCAACAACATTTACCAGACCGCCACCACTTCCATCGACAGCGTCCATGGCGGCACCGCCCTGTCCACCTGGAGCAACAACACCTACTTGAACCTGCGCGGCTCGGTGAAATTCGCCTCCAGAACGCCGGGCGCCCAGCACATTGAATTCTTGCACAATACAATTAATGGCGGCGATCATTACGGGCTGGAAATTGACAATTACAACGATTTCAAAATCCAGAACAACACCATCCAGAACATCAAGGAATACGCCATGACCATTTACACCAACGGTTCCGGCGCACTGATGAAAAGCGGGTTCCCCTGGGGCGATGACTTCATCGTTTCCGGCAACACCATCACCAACGTGGGTAGCGGCATCCGTTTCGATCACCGCGCCTTCTGGGATGGCAGCCAGAACATCCCCAAAAACCTGGTGATCGACAACAACACCATCAGCCAGGTAACCACCACCGCTTCCTACATCCCGGTCATCACCGTGACCGGCGGCGTGGTGAATGGCCTGCAAGTCACCAATAACAAAATGTCCGCGATTGCCAATAAAAAATACCTGAGCATTCTCTCCGGCTGCACCAATGTCACCACATCCGGCAACACGGCGGATGGCGCCACCCTTAAATAAACGTTTCGACGATCTAACCACGTTTCAAGATACGTTCCTCAGGCCGGGCAGCAATGTCCGGCCTGAGGGCTTTTACAAATCGTTCTTTAACCCATTGTGCGGGTGCTATTTAAATACCCATTACACCGGGCAGCCCAGCAGGTGGATTAACGCCACAAGGAGAAGGGGAAAAAGGAGCGAGATACAGCCTGCATCGCATTATTCCCATCTGGCACCATTTTGGTGTATAAACCGACTTGTCGGCTGGCATTAAGCATGGTTGACTGATCTGCGGCCCGTAAGGTGCTCTCATGAATCAGATAGTCACCGTAATGGCTGTTTGCGCCCAGCTTTTTGATCCAGAAGGACCATTTGCTATTTTCCAGCGTTGTGCTGATAAAACGGTAAGCCCCAACAGCAAGAGGCGCTGCCGCCAAAAGGGGCGTGGTACGAATGAACGGCGCTGCGATCGACCCGACCACCGCCACATCTCGCAAAGTAGCGCGCCCCGCCGATTCCATCATGTTTTTTAGCGGCGTACCCATCGTCCGAAAGAGTCTTGGCGTAGCAAACCAGTGGCGTTTACCCGCCGCAATTTCCCGCTCAACGGCCTTGGCCGCTTCTGTCTCGGCGCTTTTGGCGACAGAGGTAAATTGGTCTATTGGATGTTGAGCCATAAAATCGGTCAGGGTTTTAATTGCGTTCAACACTTCAGGAGGCAGTTGGTTCGGAGCCGATGTGGCAACTTTGCGTGTTAAGTTGGCTGTTCCTGTGGGAGCGATAGTTGTGCTGGCCATTGGAAACCCCTTGTTAAGTTCTGGGCGCAATGAATCTTCTAGTATTTGTCCATAAAAAGTACAAACAGGAAAAATTTTGCCCTCACCCACTCATTTCGCTTAAACAAGCGATACAAAAGTAAGTACTCGAACCCAAAGCACCTGCGGCGATTTAAAATACCATGAGTTCAAACAACGTGCGGAAGATCGGGCAACCAAACTCCAGGCCAGCCGAGAAATCGGCTTTGACTCCAGAAAGGCAAGTCGCTCCCACGTCTAGGCAGGGCGTAAACCGATATCTGACCTTCAGGCTCGCTGAGACAAAACCGCAGCCTGTGTTTTCGGCTTAAACCAAACCCACGCCCATTGCCCAATCCGGTTTAAAGCGGATACTCCCGTTATTGCGATTGAAAGCGCTTCTGGTTTAACCGCGACCGACCTGCGCTCATTGGACGTTCTGACCAAACAAGCAAACGATACGCGTTCCCCGATTATGCCGGATACACGCCATTCAAGCGCATAATTGCCCGCCTATCAAATCCCGCTTTTCCCTAATTATTGGAAGATTATACCCGGACGGTTCTGGAACAGGCTCCGAATCCGGCCTCAACCGCCATGCCCAAATATGAAGTTGCACAGCTTCATATTTGAATGTTTAGAAGCAATCCCCGCCATTTTTTTGTTTTTATAAAAATAGCATCATACATGATGCGTTTTTGAGCGCATATTGAGAGACAGAGTCGTCCTTACCCACCCTTACGAGTGAATCCTTAAGCTGTTTACCGGAGAGACAATGCTTCCATTGGCTACTCAATTAGTCAATACGCCGCAAATTGCTTCCATGACGCCCACTGCAGCCCCCCCCGCAGTACCCATGGCAGCGGCCAGCCTGACGCAAGCAGGCATGACCAGTGGCGCGCTTTCCAGCCTGGGGCCGCTGTTGAACCCAGTATCCCTGTTCGGCTCCACCAGCATTCCCAACAATATTGCATCCACCACGGCCTTTACGGCAAGCCCATTGACAGGCGGCGGAGGCGGGATCTCCCAGGCATTCGGCGGATTGGGGCAAATGCTGGGACTCATGGCCAACACCATGATGAACCCGCTGGCGAACCCGAATACGCCCTCCAACATTCCCTCCAATATTCCCGCCAACCTGAACACCACGGCAGACCCCGTGCAAAGGGCCAGACTGGATCAAGCCCTGGCAAAAATCTCCCAGGATCCGGAAGGTTCCATTCTGCTGCAAACAGCCATTAATAACGGGTTTACCTTTGAGGTCGGCAACCCCGATGTGGACGGCACCGGGGAGGATATTAACGGTGCGACCGTCCCGACCCAGAACAAGATTATTATTAGCCCCAACGCGCCCGAATTTGACAAAACCCTGGCGCACGAATTGGTTCACGCCGCCACCGAAAACGATGGGGATTCCCAGCAGGAAGAGGGCCTGGCCGATGTGTTCGGGTACCACATTGCCAGCCGGGTAAACGGCACCCCGTTACCGGGCAGTGACGCCGACATCTTCAATAACAAAATCAAGAACTACCCCGACCTGCCCCCCACGAACGATATTCTCAATTCGCTCCGCAGCCTGGGAATTGCCGTGTAAACCGATGCATCAAAGGAGACCGGGATCAATCCAAACCGCAAGGCGCTGAGTACGTCATGGTAAGCGCCCTGCCACCGTCACGTATAACTGAGCCGAGCGGTTTTCTAAGAATATCCAAAGCTCGTCTTACTCTCTAACTAAGGCACTCTCTAATCCCCAAAAACGTTTGCGCCAAGCTCAAGTGGACAAGGCAATTAAAATAAATTATTATTAAAACAGTTGAAAGGCTTCCCCGGAATACGAAACCCTGCCATCCTGCCCGAACCATTGGCTTACAGGCAAGTCTACCGGGGTAAACGCCGCCACGTTGGGAGAGGAATTATGCCTATGGAAGCATGCCGGACTGGCGCGCCCCGTACGTTTGTCTTGCCGCAAGCGCAAGCATCGCCATGGCCCCTGAAAACCCTGACCTTTAGTTCCATTCCTATCCCGCACAGGCCGGAACCGCTTCCGCCCCTTGCGGCCCATCAAACCGGCGCCCATGAGGCTTTATCGTCACCGGATTTAAAATTCGGCATGGAGCCTTTAACCCTGGCCTGGCTGACCATGACCGCCGGTTCCTACTTTGTGCAGCGGGGGTTGGGCTTTGTGCTGGACGATATCCAGGTAAAGACCTCCCAACTGGAGCTGTCCGCCTCTAAGTCGTTCCAGAAAGCGCGGCAGCGGTTGGAAATTGCCAACAGTTGCGGTATACGAGACAAAACCGAATACATTCGCAAGGCGGAAACGCATTTCAGCGAAGCCGCCAGCGATTTCCAAATGGCCTACCTGCAGGCCGAATGTTATAAATACGCCGCCCTCTGCGCCAAAATGGGCAGACGGGAAGACCCTACCATTCGAAAATACGCCCAAATGGCTCAAAAACGCTACCATGCGGGCGGGCCAGAATTGCTTCAGCTTTACGATGACAGCCGCGACCCGATTAAAAACCTGGGCGTATCAACCCGCGCCCTGCTCAGCGAAACGCTATGGGTTCCCCTGAGAATTTTAGGACACCTGTCCGGCAACGCCTGCCTGATTGACCTCTCCACGCGCGTGGCTCTGGGCAGGCAGAACGCCGCCCTTCGCCAGAAAACCGCCGTGTTGCTGCAACAGTATGGCCGCTCGGACTTACCTACGGTTTGCAGGCAACTCGGCGAAACCCAAACGGGTTCAAACCCCAGCGGCTTGCCTCGCACCTGAGCCAGACAAGCCCAGGGCTGTCGGTTCTTTTAACCTTCCAGGTATTCAATCAGGTCGGGAAGCACCTTTTGCAGGTGACTCACGTATTTTTGCCATTCCGCGTCCCGGTTGATCGGCGCATCCAGTTGCGCGCGCTCCCCATCCACATACCGCAACATGCTGTCTGCCACCCGGCACAGCAATGGGCTGGGTTCCCGATGAAACGTGCGGTATCCGGCGGCTGGCTCGGTCATTTTACGCAAGACGGGCAGAATGTATCGCTGCGTCGCATATTTCCCTCGGATTCTGGGCAGCGCTTTTTTCAACGCCTCCTGCTGGGCCGGGTAACGGGAAATCAGCGCCGAGCAGATTAATACCGCAGGCTCTTCCGGCGTGGAGAAACGGGCCGCAAAGTTGCCCATGCGCCAATTGCCTCTGGCAAGTCGCAACAGCCGTTTTGCCGGATGCCCAGGCTTATCGAGCGAGAGCCTGGGCCAGACATCACCAAGCTCTGTGGCCAGCCGACCGTGTTCTATCTCATTATCCATGTCCCGCAAGGCTTTTTCCCGCTGCAATATGGAAAACGGGGGATACCACATCCGCATCGCCTTTTTGGGGACGGTGTCCAGCAGCGGGCTGGTAAAGCCACCGGCCAGAATCGCCACCACCGGGTTGGTCAACAGGCTGACACAATAAGCCCCCAGGCCCATTAGCGTACCCATGCACGAAACCGCCATTCTGGCCGGAAAACTATGCTCCAGGGCGTACTCGTATTTACGGGATGCCTTCCGGAAATGCCAATCCCTCTCCAGGTGATCCAGGCGCTCGGCAAACGGGTTTTCCTTAAACATCGGCGGTAAAAAGAAGCCATTCAGGTTGACAGGCGCATTCCGCCCTTCCTCCAGCAGCGCTTCCCTCGCCGGATCATCCCGCTGCGTTTTTGCCTGGCGAGGCGAGGCCGCAAAACGAGGCAAACGAGCGAAACGAAGCGCGTTAACGCCTGTGTTTTCCGCATAGGCCGATTGGTAGGGGCTTGGCCGGTTCCATAATTCGGTTTTCCTTGCCCGAAAGGTTTTTTGGCCTCCGGAAAATGTATCCGCAGACGCTGCATATAGCAGGAGTACACCTGGGACTGCGGCGCCCGAAGCGCCAAGCTGGCCAGAAAAACTGGCGAGCCGCCCCGGCATATAAGCCGCTCCCATACCCTGCAGGGAGGCTTGATTGCATAAACCCTGAGAAACAAGCATCGGGCAAGGATTCACCACACGAAGCAAGACCGGAAATCCTCTGTAAAAGCGTAAGGTGCTAACACCCCGTCATTATACTACGAGCCATGTCGCAAATAGAGCAAAAGAGAAGTTTCGCCATGATTCTTACAAAAAAGATCATCGTCAGTCGCCCCAAACGTGGCATGTCGAATTGAGCCACATCCAAAAAACATAAAATACACATCTAAGCAGCCCGAAAAAGTGCCAAAGCGTAATGCATATTGACATCCAGCGCAATTCCGCCACGTTAAACGTTTTTATTTTCAAAGAAGCGTTTTGGTATTCAAAATCACCACAGAGTTTTCTATTTCCCAGAGATTCCTGCCTCAGGTGAGAAGGTGAGTTAAGCCGCATTTTTTCCCAATTTTAAAGCGGTCTTTACAGTCCGTGGAGAGACAGTAATGAGCAGTATTCATAATAGCCCGTCTATTATCAGAACATTAGCCGTCCCTGCGGGGGGCGGCCCGTCGCAGAAACCGGCCATCGCGTCCACGCCTGGCTCAGGCGGCATTAATAACGGCCCTGCTGTGGACACGTTTAGCAGCAGCAAACCCAAACTGTTTACAATCACAGCCGCCCTGGCAACTCCGGGTGGCATCACACCAGGAGGCGTAACCCCAGGCGGTATCACGCCGGGCGGGGTAACCCCTGGCGGCATAACGCCGGGCGGCGCTACTCCCGGTGGCGTGACGCCGGGCGGAACCAATGGCAACGGGTCAAACAAGGCTTATGCGGATATGATTATCCAGGCGTTGATGGACCTGGACGCGCCAGATGACCTGATTGAGGCTTACAAAGAGCAATACCGGCTACTGGGCTTCTATGATGCCGCCCCAGATGGCGGCGCTACCCCATACGGCGCTACGCCCGGTGGTGTAACACCCGGTGGCGCAACACCAGGTGGCATTACGCCCGGTGGAATCATTCGGTAACGCCAGCTAACGTTACTTCTGCTGTCATGATTGTTGTGGCCAGTGGATTGACCCGATCCAGAAAATTCTAGCGACAGCGGCGCCCCAGTGGTCAAAATGAATCCAATGGTGATCGGCCAACACAGTCAACCTGTAGCCGGAGTCAGGTACGCCATTAAAACCTACGGCTCAATATCCAAGGTACCCGGCATCGTTAATGTGCAGCAGGGCAAGGAGTCTACCGGCTACTAGCGATTGTCCGCATAAGCCCAGCCTCAGATCTGCTTGCAACCCAGGCGAATCTTCCACGAATACGCCGCAAAGAAGCGTGGGGTCGAACAGATCCATCCCTTCTTCCGGCTGACTGCCTGATTGCTTCCCGTTCCCCATACTCAACCGCATCACCTTTCGCGCCACGTATAAGACCATAGTCCTAGGTCTGTGGGTCTGCGGATGGGATTGATTTTTAGACAATGGCCTGATGCGCCTTATGTCCTAAAATGGCATACTATTTATTGTCATTTTATGACCGATTAAATTGATTCAGTTTATCTCTATACCAATATGCCAAGTAGCCTGTTTCAGGCTCAGTCAACATATTCTAAACATTCTATGCTTCTAACAAAAAATAACGACCAATAGACCAATTAAGCTAAATACTAACCCACCTAGGTGGGTTTTTCTTTGGCCGCTTCCCCGCAAACACGTCTTTTCAGTTTTAATTGCGCCGTTTCATTTGTGAGCCTTTCCAGATTTGAGGGAACTGAACATGAAAGCAGCATTAACCAGTCTTACCCTGTGCCTGTTGATCCTGGGCGGCAACGGAATTCCCGCCAGAGCCAAAAATGTGTATTACGATCAAAAGCATGGCTACTGGTATTGCCACCCCTACGTTAAAAGGGGCGCTGTAATCGGGGGAGGGATCGGCCTGGGCTACGAATACCTGAGGAGAAAAGGCGTTTTCGGCAACGACGCATCCGATAACCCCAACTGCAATTAACGGCAGCCCAACTTCACACGCCCAAGCTCAAGCGTTCAGGCATAAATATCCCTGCGCCATGTGGCCCATCACCGTGTAATCAGACGATCCCCGGACACCGTATAAAATGCTATACTCATCTGGAGTGAGTTTTTTACCCTGAGCGGCAAGCGATGCGATACCTGTTTCTGGCGGCCATGCTGGCCCTGGGTGGGACTTCCGCCATGGCCTACGGGCAAGCCGTCAACACGCCCCAAAACACCAGCCCCGGCGCAATTATTCAATATAACACCCGCCCATGGGCCATTCCCGATGGCCCCCGAAACGAATCGGGAGATCCCTCCAACCAGGCGCCCGACCGGGAAAAACCCGCCTCCCCCGCGCCGGTTGAGCTTGAGCGACAACCCACGGAAAAGCCGCTTCCCAGCCCCTTGCTTATCCAGGTCAAAGCCATTCGGGTGGAAGGCGCCACCTTGATTTCCGCCCGGCAAATTGAGGAAACCGTTAAACCGTTCCGCAACCGGGAACTGTCTTTCGAGGAAATTCAGACGCTGGCCGATAAACTAACCGGCCTGTATATTCAGGACGGCTATATCAACAGCCAGGTCTACATTCCCCCGCAGACGCTGAAAGATCAAACGCTCGTTCTCAAAGCGTTGGAAACCAGAATCGGGGAAATCCGCATGGAAAACGCGCGGTGGTTCAGGCAAAGCGCAGTGTTACGCCAACTCCCCATCCAATCGGGAAAACCATTCAATATTAAGCCGCTGTCCACCGGAATCCGCAGGCTGAACGACAACCCCGACCTGCAACTGCAAGCCCGCCTGCAAAAGGGCAAAACACCCGGAACCACCGATATTGTCTTGCATGCCGTCGATCATTTCCCCATCCACGTCACCCCGTTCTGGGACAACCTGGGACGGCGCAACATCGGCAACCTGCGCTACGGCTTAACGCTGGCCAACCATAACGCGCTGGGCTTTGGGGATAACAACGTCACCTCCATCAACCTCAGCAAAAGCTCGTTCGGGTTGATTAACCAGTACAGCCTGCCGCTCGGTTCGCACGGCACTCAACTGGGTTTTGACTACGCCTACAGCAAGGTAAAACTGGGCGGATCGCTCAAGCCGCTGGACATCCAATCCTCCGCCAAGATTTTCAGCCCCGCCATTCGCCAGAACCTGCTGAAAACGGATCGGGCCGGTCTGGACGCTGAAATCGCCCTGGACTTCAAGAACCTGAACACCAATTTACTCGGCGAACCCTTCCACCGGGATCGTTTAAGGGTACTGCGACCCAGCCTGAGCGGCTATTTTAACGATCGGCGGGGACGCACCTATTTTAACCAGGAATTCGGCATCGGGCTTAACATGCTGGGCGGTTCCATCGGGAATACCTCGCTGGCCAGCAAAGCCGGTTCCGGCACCCGGTTTTTCCGTATGAATGGCGGCGTGACCCGCATCCAGAAAATGCCGTGGCATACCACCGGCGTACTGCGCAGCCATTACCAGTACAGCCCGGATCGGCTGGTTTCGGCGGAGCAAATCCAGTTGGGCGGGGCATTCAGTGTGCGCGGATACCAGGAAGGCCGCATGATCGGCGATAAGGGCTACGCGTTAAGCGCCGAATGGTACGTTCCCGCTTTTATACTGCCTGCCCATGCCCGGCTGCCGTTCAATAAAATCCCTTTGCGGGAAGCCGTGCAAGTGGTTGGCTTTACCGACTTCGGGCAGATTTACATCAACCGGCCCATTTCCGGCGAAACCCGAAAAAGCGCCTTGCTGGGCTGCGGGGTGGGTTTGCGGATACAGTTGGGCAGGTTCCTGGTGGGCCGGGTGGATGTGGGCTTTCCGCTGATTCGCCAGGCGCCTTACGAAAATCGCGCGCGCCTGCATTTTGGATTGCAAAGCAGCGTTTTTTAACCCCAAACGCCTCTCGCCCATATTAAAGTTTCAACCCAAAAGAACGATAACCGCATTAGAGACTACCGAACCACAAGAGTCACCACCTGATGCTGATCCGCAGCGGACGCAACACCCACCGCTACATCGAATTTCGGGACAACCGGATTCGCTGCCTCCAAACGCATAAAACCGATCGCCCCGGCCTGATCGACGGCCTGGGAAACGGGCTTAAAATCAGCCTGGCGGCCTGGGCTGTCATCAGCGGGTTATTATGGGGAGCGCCCGCGTTTGCGGAATTACCCACCGGCTATTCCACGGCCTCCGGTAGCGCCACGTTCAGCAACGACGGAACCACATTAACCATTCACGCCAGCAACCGGGCCATTATCAATTACAGCAGCTTTAACATCGGGGCGCGCAATACGGTCAACATTTTTTCCCCGCTCAGCCTGCACCGGGTAACAGGCGGGAACCCCAGCCAGATTCTCGGCGCACTGAACTCGGACGGCAAGGTGTTCCTGGTCAATCCCAGCGGTATTTTTTTTGGGCCGGGGGCCAGCGTGAACGTACAAGGGCTGGTGGCCAGCACACTGGACATTAAAAACGATGATTTTTTAGCCGGGAAATACACGTTCCAAACCGCAGGCAGCCTTCCGGCAGGGGCTATCGTCAACTACGGGAAATTAAACGGCGCAGAATCCATCGCCCTGATTGGCGGGGCCATCCAAAACGCCGGACAGATTCAGGCGCCGCAAGTTCAGCTGGCAGTCGGCGATCAGGTGACCTACCAGGTCAACCCGGATGTCAGCATCCGGCTGACGGTGGACAAGGCGCTCCAGCAAAAGGTAAGCGGCTACCAGGCAGCCATTCGGAACAGTGGCGACATTGAGGGAGAGCAGGTTCACTTGCAGGCCCGGCTGGCCCAATCGTTCTACGATGCTACGGTAAATAACAGCGGCGTCATTCGGGCGCAGGGCTTTTCGCAAACTAAGGCCGGGGAAATCGTAATCGTAGGGCAAAGCGATCAACAGCAGGCCATCGTGGAAAACAGCGGCATGCTGATTGCGGATGGCACTACAAATCATCCCGGCGGCGGGCTGATTCACCTGGAAGGAGACACCACCAGCAACAGCGGCCAAATCCATGCGATTGGCGCGATCGGCGGGCAAGGCGGCACGGTTGAGATGCTGGGCAAAAACGTCCTGAACCTGTCAGGCAGCGAGATTAACGCATCCGGCGATGCGGGCGGGGGAACTATTTTACTGGGCGGTGATTACCAGGGAAAAAATCCGCTGGTGCGCAACGCCAGCTTCAACTACCTGGACGCCAACGCCCGCGTATTCGCCAACGCGTTGAGCCAGGGCAACGGCGGCAAAATCATCCAGTGGGCCAACAATAAAACCATGTTTCTGGGCCAGATGGAAGCCAAGGGAGGCAGCCTGGGAGGCAATGGCGGCTTTGTGGAAACATCCGGCCATAATATCCTGAAAGCCACCGGCTCGGTAAACGCCAGCGCGTCCGCCGGGACAGGGGGGCAGGCCGGGCAATGGCTGCTAGACCCCAATAGCATCACCATCCAGAACGGGGGCAGCGACACGAATGTTTCGGTTTCCGGAACCAACCCGCTGAACTACGCCACCACCGCCGATAACGCCATCGTCACCAGCGGCACCATCCAGAGCGCGCTCAACAACGGCACCGACGTGACCGTGCAGACGTCCACCGGAGGCAGCCAGGCGGGGGACATCACCGTTGACCAGGGGACGACCATCAGCAAAACATCCGGCGGGGACGCCACGCTGACCCTGAAGGCGCATAAAAGCATCTTATTCCAAGGCTCCGGGGGAAGCCCCATCAGCATTTCCAGCAGCAGCAACAAACTGAACCTGATCCTGAACGCGGACACCGATCAAGGCTCCGATGGCGGGGTGGGCGGTATGGTGATGCTGGATCACGCCAATATTACCACCAACGGGGGCAACCTGATTATGGGCGGCGGGGCCAACCCGCTGACCACCAACGCCCAAGGCACCAGCAACAACTGGGAAGGCATCGATATAACCGCCAGCACTCTTTCGGCTGGCACGGGGGATATTTCCATGCGGGGCGCCGCCGCGAACAATGCTGGCAATGCGGGTCAACGGGGCATTTACCTGCGCAACGGATCGCAAATCAGCACCACCACCGGCGACATTACGGTGAATGGCACTGGCGGCGACGGCACCAACAGCAACCACGGCGTTTTTATGGACGGCAACGGTTCCAACACCACCATTACCACGCAGGACGGCGCAATCAGCGTGACCGGGCAGGGCGGCAACGGGTCTTCCGACAGCAATCGGGGAATTTACCTGGTAAACGGCGCCCAAATTATCAGCACCGGAACCGGCAGCGTGACCGTACAAGGCACCGGCGGCAACGGCACCAACGCCAACCACGGCGTTTTTATGGACGGCTGGAGCGGTCGCGGCAGCAACACCATCATCAGCGCCGTAAACGGCGATTTGCAAATCACCGGCACAGGCCAGGGCACCGGCGACAGCAACCGGGGGATTTACATGGTAAACGGCGCGCAGGTGGCCAGCACCGGAACCGGGGCCGTCACGGTGAACGGCACCGGCGGTAACGGCACCTATACCAACGATGGCATTATGCTGGACGGCTGGAGTACCACTACTACCATTACCAGCCAGAACGGTAATATTTCAGTCACCGGGCAGGGCGGCAACGGTTCTTCCGACAGCAATCGGGGCGTTTACCTTTATAAAGGCGGGCAAATCCTCAGCACCGGCAGCGCCACCATTACCGTCCACGGTACCGGCGGCAACGGAACGAACAATAACAACGGGGTTCAACTCAACGGCAACAACGACAACACCGTGGACACCCTGATTACCAGCGTAAGCGGCAATGTAACCGTGACTGGCCAGGGCGGCAGCGGCTCCGCCAACGATAACACCGGCTTGTATATTAACAACCAGGCCAAAATTACCAGCACCGGCTCGGCCAACATCACTTTAACCGGCATTAAAGGCGCAAATACCTCCAAAAGCCTTTATACCGACACCGGCAGCAACATTCTAGGCGATAACGCCATGACCGGAGACCTGACCCTGGTGGCGAACGATTACACCCTCAATAACCTCCAGCTAAGAACCGCCGGGCAACTGGTTTACAAACCCTACACCGCCAGCACCGCCATTGGCCTGAACGGCGGGGCCGGAACCCTGCAACTGGGCAGCTCCTTTCTGAACCTAGTGGACACCGCCACCGTGACGCCCAGCCGCTTCGTATTCGGCGATGCCAGCGCAGGCAGCGGGACGGTGACTATTGGCGACAACTGGGATCTGTCGGCCTATAACGCTTCGCTGTCGGTTTACGGCGGCAACGTGACCACCGGGGGCATTACCGTCCACGGAGGGAAAGACCTACTATTACAGGCGCTGGCCGGGGACGTAACGGTGGACGCAGGCAGCGCGTTCAGCAAAACATCCGGCGGCGACGCCAATTTCAGCCTGCTGGCCAGCCGGTCTATCCTGCTGAACGGCACATCGGGCAGCGGCATTTCCATTACCAGCAGCAGTAACAAACTGAACGTACTGCTGAACGCGGATACCGATCAAGGCTCCGATGCGGGAGAGGGCGGCGCGATCGCCCTGAGCTATGCCGACATTACCTCAAATGGCGGCGATATTACCCTGGGCGGGGGAAGCACCCCAACCACCACCACAGCCAAGGGAACCAGCAGCAACCTTTCGGGCGTTTCCGTGACGGGTGGAACAGTCAGCGCGGGTAGCGGCGCGATTACCCTGAACGGCCATGGCCGAAACGACAACGCCTCCAGCCAGTTGCACGGGATCTCACTGGATACGGGCACGACCCTGCAAAGCGTCAGCGGAGACATCACGCTATACGGCACGGGCGGCAACGGCGTCAGCAATAACCACGGCGTGAACCTAAGCACAAATACGACCATCACCAGCCAAAGCGGCGCGATTGACATTACCGGCCAAGGCGGCGACGCTTCCGCCGGGCAAAGTAACGGAGTGACGCTGACCAACGACGCCCAGGTGAGCAGCACCGGCAGCGCCACTATTGATGTCACCGGCACCGGCGGGGCGGGCGGAGCGAATAACTACGGCCTGTACCTGGATGGCAACGGCAACACCAACACCCAAATCACCGGCCAGAACGGGGATATCACCCTGACTGGCGCGGGCGGGAGCGGGACGGGCGGCAATCACCATGGCCTTTACATTACGGATGGCGGCCAGGTAAGCGGCACGGGCAACGCGGTGGTATCGCTATTTGGTACGCAGGGGGCGGTGTCCTCCAGCAACGCCATTGTGCTGGACGGCAGCAACACCCGGATTGCTTCCAGCGCCAACGGCAACGCACTGGTGCTGTCCACCAGCCAGAACTTTATCAACAACGTGAGCGCATCCGTATTCAGCACCCCCAACGGGCGGTGGCTGGTCTATTCCGCCAACCCTTCCACCACCACCGAAGGCGGATTGAGCTATACCAAGCGATATAATCGAACTTATGCCGGAAACGCCCCCGGCACCATTTCGGAATCCGGCGACCTGATGCTGTACAGCGTGGCCCCCGTGTTGACAGTAACAGCTGATAACAAAACCAGGGCCGCCGGGCAGGCAAATCCCGCGTTGACCGGCGTCATCAGCGGCAGCCTGATAGACGGCGACAGCAGCGCCACCGCCTATAGCGGCTCGCCTGCCTACAGCACCACCGCCAGTATCGGTAGCCCGGCAGGAACTTACGCCATTACCGCCGCCGCAGGCAGCCTGGCTTCCAGCCTGGGATACCAGTTCAACTTCGTCAACGGCCAACTGACAGTTACAGGCGGAACCGGCAGCGCCGTCAGCATCCCTTACCTGCTGAACCCGGTGCAAAACCCCAATACCATTATTCTCCCTTACACGGCCCAGATCTTGAGCCTTGGCCAATCGCAAGCCGCCCCGCCAAACCAGACGGGCAGCCAGCCGTTCAGCGTCACGCCCGCTTCGCTCCCGGCACTTACCCCACCGGCAGCCGGTATCAACGTATCCACGCCCAATCACCACGGCATCACCACCGACCCGGACGCGACGGATCGAACCGGCAACCTCTTTATATTGGTTCGGCAACTTTTCTACTACGAAATCCAGAAGCATCTGAAAGAGAAGTAAGGCTTCAGTTGGGTTGCCTTGCACACAACCGGCGATTGCCGCTGTGATTGATTGTTCCGGCAGACAGAGGGAAAACCTACCCGTTTTGAATCGGTTTAAACCTGCCTTTCGTAACAAGTTTGTTAAAAAATTGAAAATGGCCTACAGAAAATTCCCTAACAGACGAATGACATAAACAGAGGGATATTTTTTGAAGCCCGATGCCCCAAACGCCTAATACGGAGCCTTGAATGGAGCAGATGACGCAGCGTAACAAGGGACAAGCATTGAGTGAATACGGCCTGGCGATTGGCCTGGTGGCGCTGGTCGGTTTTGCCGGGTTAAGCCTCCTTGGCAAGGACTTATCCGGCGCATTAAACGCCATGCTGCCCAAATGGACGCCACCGCCGCCGCCGGTTGTTGCGGTCACAAGCCCGGCCAGCACTTCGTCTTCCGGGAAAGGAGCCAACGGCAACCCTGTAACCACACCCAGCACACCCAACGCCGCCTTACCCACTGGGGGAAAAAGCTGCTTTTCCAACGGGCAATGCATTACCGCCTCCATACAGCCCTACGCCCCGGAACAGACCGCAGGCTCCAACGGCATCAACATTGTGGATCAGTATGCCGATATCATTAACAAAATCGGCAATATGGCCCACTCTGACTCCAAAATCAACCCGGATTTCGCGGACATGATCACCGATCTCGCCGACGACGGGCATGGCGTGGCCGGGGATGAACGCTCCGTGTTAACTTACACCCAAGGCAGCGATGGCAGCTTTGATTTCAGCATTCAGGATCGCTACGCCCAAACCCTGAACCGGGCCATGAACTACCTGAACGCCCATCCCAACGAGCTTTCCCCGGAAACCGCCACCCTGTTGAGAACCGCTGCCAACAACATTACGCAGCAAATGGTGGATTTCATCGGCAGTTCCAATCCCGGCTCGTTAAGCAGCTTGAACATCAACCCCAAATTCACTGATGCGGGCGGCGGCAATGGCGCCAGCTACGTGGATTCGCAAGCCTCCACCACTTGCGCCAACGGCGGCAAGAAGGGGCAATGCAACTAAAGCCCCCCGGAATTCAAAATCAAATATTGAATCTCGCCTACAACACAGGAGAAGAAGGAAGCCTATGCGTCAGCATGCAACCGGGAACACATTGACTGAATACGGTATGATTGCCGGATTGGTGCTTTGCGTTGCCTACGGCGGTTTAAAACTGCTGGGACAGGATGTGGGGCAACTGATCAGCGCGCCCAAACTGCACACCAGCCAGATGCAAGATTATGTAAACATGCAGTTC
Organism: Candidatus Melainabacteria bacterium; assembly: GCA_902168245.1. Lineage (GTDB taxonomy): Bacteria > Cyanobacteriota > Vampirovibrionia > Vampirovibrionales > Vampirovibrionaceae > Vampirovibrio. The sequence goes on along the minus strand of CABHPA010000072.1, from coordinate 8,732 downwards.
AACGTGAGCCAATCCATCAATGTAGCCGGAAAAAACGCCATGATGACGCTCAACGCCAAAACCGGCCTGCCTGTTATCCGGATTAGCGAAACGGCTGCCCACGGCACCAACGCCACCAGCATTGACGGCACAGTAAAAAACGCCCTGAAAACCAACGCTTTCGCTCGAAGACTGGATGCGCTGGCCAGCCAGATCACCGATCCCGCCTTAAGCGCATGGTATGGCCAGGTCAGCCGAATAGCCCACCTGCTGGCGGGCGCGGAAGGGGACAACCAGGGTTTGTCGGCGCTACAGGTCAAAAACGTCAAGTCCACCGGCCTGTATGCCGATGGCAGCTCCTTTCGGGACATTTACAACTATCAGAAAGAACTGCAACGGCTGTTAAGCCAGCCTCCCCCCGGCGGCAACGGCGAACAAATCCATATGGTCAGCCAGTTGGGCGTGGAAATTTGGAACAACGCCCAACCGTTCACCTACGCGGTGGCCGCTTTCGTTAAAAACGACGGAACGCTGGACACCCAGGCATTGGCCAAAAGCCCGATAGGCAAGGGAATGACCAGCGATACTTATGATCAGATTGTGAGTTACAACGATCTGCAGACCAACATCAGCACCGTGGCCGCAGACAACAGCGCCGCCGGAATCGCCGGGTTGCAAACCACCGTGGATGACGCCCAACAGTTGCAAACGCCCTGAAGCTAATTGAATCTAACATCTTTTGATTGATTGACGACAAACTTTATAAGTGGCTCACATTTTGTTTGCCACAACACAAATTGGATCACTTTGCCCTTGCCCTTTGCAACAGGGACAGCTTCAGGTTGTGGCTTGGATAACCGGAAAAAGCGCATAAACGAAAGCGCAGCGGCCTAATCAACCACTGCGCTTTCGTTTTTTCGGAATGGCCTTCAGGCGTTAGTGCGCCGTCGAGTAAGACTTGAACAACTGCAACAACTGGGCGAACATGCTTTGCAGGCTGCTTAGCTGCTGGTTAAAATCCACCGGCGCGGCTGCCGGAACGGAGGCTTGCAGGGGAGTGTTCAGGCTTTGCTGGAGCGGGCTGTGGTTCAGCCAGACATCGGTAATGTTGTTGTTCATCACCTGTCCGTTCGCCAGCGTTCTCTGGAATCCGGCCTGCTGGCGGAACTCGTTGCCGAAGGCATCGGTCTGGTTGATGTTGTTGTAATTCAGGCCAATCTGGTTCACGCCGTAATCGGAAGGCTTGCTGACCTGTTGGCCGACCACCATCCGCAATCCGGCCTGGTTTTCCAGCGCCCGGATTTCGTTGGCGTCCAAAATGTTGTCGGTTGTGGCGGATGCGCCCAAGTTCTTCTCGGCGAAGGACTTTAAGGCGTCGAAGCCGTTGGCGAAATTATCCGGCTTGCCGTCGCCGTTCACGTCGCTGTTGTCGCCGAACAGCTCCTGGCCGTTCAGGTCGATTTTTCCGTTTTTGTTGGCGTCAAAGGCCAGTACGCCTTCTTTGGAACCGAACCAGGAAGAGAGATCGGGTGAGCCGTCCCCGTCGATATCCATCGCCTTGGTCTGCGGGGTGGTCTCAAGCCCGTCGCCGCCTAAATCCAGCGCCAACGGGGAGGCCAGAGATTTGCAGATTTCGTACTTAGTGCCGTAAATCGGCTTTTGCTTGTTTTCGTAAACAGGAACATCCTTGTAAACGGGCTTATCCTCGTACTTGGGCTGATCCGTGTACACCGGGCGCTCGCCGTAGGTGGGACGATCCTCGTACTTGGGCTGATCCGTGTATACCGGGCGCTCGCCGTAGGTGGGACGATCCTCGTACTTGGGCTGATCCGTGTATACCGGGCGCTCGCCGTAGGTAGGACGGTCTTCGTACTTGGGCTGATCCGTGTACACCGGGCGTTCGCCGTAGGTGGGCTGATCCTGGTAAATGGGCTTCTCGGTGTAGACCGGCTCATAGATCGGGTCTTGATAGGTCTTTTTGGTGGGAAGGTTGAAGGAATCCGGTTCGGAGAAATGGGCGTCGTAATAAGTTTTAACGCCGTTGGAAGTCACCGGCAGGCCGCCTGAGACACCGGCGGAGGAGCGATAGCTGCCTTTGCCGTCCGGAATCCGGAACCCGAAAGTGGATTGGTACTTGGAGCGCAGGGCGTCCACCTGGGCGGGATCGGCGCCTGCGTCAATCAGCTTCTGGCGGGTTTCAGGGGTCGCTTTTTCGTAGGATTCAAAGACCAGCCGTTGCTCGTTGGTTCCGTTTTCGCCGCCGGGCATGCTGGCGTAATAGAATTTGGCCACCGGGTCGTTGGGATCGCCAATCACCTTTTGCTGGCCGGGAAGCAAGGGCTGGCCGTTAATCATCAGTTGCCCGCCGGAAAGGGTGGCGTTGGTTTTCTGGCCGCTATCGTCCTGAACCACAAAGCCGTATTCGGTGAACGCCTTGTTACCCTGATTGTTAATGGTATCTACGTGGGCGTTAATGGTCGTTTTGCGGCCATTGTCCACGCCGTCCTCGTACATGGTCACAAAGCCGGTGTCGGGAGAAATCGTGTCGGCCTGGTAGTTGTTGCCTTTGCCGCCCACTTGCGGGTCCCCGGCCACGTACATGTCATCGGCGTTGGTTTTCTTAAAGATATCGACCGACTTGCCGTTGGCCTGGTTGTCTTCGGAAAGCAAACCGCTAGTCTTGTATTTGGCGGCGTCCGTGGAAAAGAAAGTCTGCGCCTTGTTGGCATCCAGCAGGGTGGAAGTGCCGTTTTCCGCATTCAGGATGTTCCCGACGGCGCCCGCGTTATCCTTGCCGTCCAGTTCGCGGTTGACGGTTATATTGCCGGTTTCAACGCGGGTATTGTAGCCAGAAATCCGCGTCCCAGTCTGAATCTTCTCGGTGCCCACCTGTACGCTCTGGGTGCCGGTCTGGTAACGCTCCGTTCCGGTCTGGACTCGCTCGGTACCTACTTGCACCCGTTCGGTGCCGGTCTGGTAACGCTCCGTTCCGGTCTGGACTCGCTCGGTACCTACTTGCACCCGTTCGGTGCCGGTCTGGTATTGCTCCGTTCCGGTCTGAACTCGCTCGGTACCTACTTGCACCCGTTCGGTGCCGGTCTGGTATTGCTCCGTTCCGGTCTGAACTCGCTCGGTACCTACTTGTACCCGCTCCGTGCCGGTCTGGTACTGCTCCGTTCCGGTCTGAACTCGCTCGGTACCTACTTGTACGCGCTCGGTGCCGACTTGCACCTGATTGGTGCCGACCTGCACCCGTTCGGTGGTATAGCCAACCACATCCTGCTTGGACTTACCGCTGAACCTCAGACGCAGGTTGTTTTGCCCGTAAGGCAGCTTGTCTGTAGAGGAATAAAGCAGGTTGCCGCTGCTCTCGTTTTTCTTGTACTGGTACACGTTGCCCTGGTATGAGACAAACTGGGGCTTGTTTCCGCTGCTCCAATCCACCCAGTTGCTACCACTGTTCAATACATAGGGGTTTTGCGCGCTACTGCCCACGCCGCCGGTTGAAGAAACGGCCGCATTGGCGCTGACATTGTTATTGACCGGTACGGAAGTGGCGGTTCTGGGGAAGTTAAAGGATTGAAGAAAATTAGTATTGAATGTCGTCATTTCACTGTCCCTTATGATGAGTAAAGTTCCCTATATTTGAATAAAAAATATCAAAAGGATATACTTTACACATCCGGAACAGATATTTACATTTCCTTACAACTTAGCTTAAATGCTTCCCAGACAAACCTTGACATGTCAAGAACATAGCCCTCAGCCAAGCCTTAAAATACGCACCCATCAAAAGAAAACACCTCAAAAAGCCGAGAATCACCTTAATTTAAAGCAGACTCACAGGTTCAGAAACTTTAGACGCTGAGCCATGCACATCACAAAACGCCCCCTAAATATTGCAAAAACTTCATACTCACTTTAGTCCCCTTAAACCATGCCGAAAAGAAAGACATGACATCGAGGCGAGCACATCAGCCTCAAACCGGATGCCTTTCTTTTGAGCCAACGAAAGACCAGTTTATCACCGCGCGCGCGCCACCACGGCGATACCCTCATGGAATACATGATCATCGGCGGGCTGCTGTTCGTCATTGGCTCCACCGCGTTCCTGTACTTTGGGAAGTCCTTCAATAGCGTTTTTGTGGGCCTTAAAAAGGACATGACGCTGCATGGCGGTCAAGCCAGCATTGTACAAACAAGCTCACAGGTAGAAGGTACAAAAAACGGCAACCAGCTTGCAAACACCTCCCAAACCCTCACATATGACACAAACGGTGATCTGGTCAATTCATCCGTACCCACTCAAACCGTGGGTTCCAATGGGGATTTATACGGAAACCAGGCCCATAACAATCAGAACGCGCCACCCACTAATGAAAATTTGACACCCAAAGAGCAGGCGCTCATTAAGAACCTCTCCAATTCAGAGCATTTCGCCGCCAACCTGGAGCGCTCCCTGCAGCAGTTGGCAAATTACAGCGGCGCCGATACCGAGAAATTCAAAAACACCACCATCCTGGTCAATGGAACACCCATGACCACCGAGCAGATCCTGCTTTGTCTCAGGTTGTCGGGGATTGTCATCAACTTGCAGAACAACCAGGTGCAAAACTCCTCCATTAACGATAATACAGCTAGCTACGTCAATCAAAAGGCAAACAACGTACAAAACCATACCAATGCAGTCGGCAATGCGACAAATGATACATTGAACAACAATGGCAATCCCAACACGGTTGGAGATACCGCGAAGCCCACTGATACCCATCAGGATGCATCCGATACCTGCACCGTAGGCGGATATACTGACAGCGGCGCCAATTGTACCGGGCCAGTGCATGCCCATTAACAGGGCTGGCGCGGCTACCACCAAGATCTGATGAAGCTAGATTGACGTACAATCCACCCCGGAAACATCCAGACCATCCAGCACTTCGCCCACCTGGTATTTTTTGATGACGAACCCCTTAACGTTCGGCTCGATAAATTCGTCCATCCGAATGGTGTCCAGCAGGGTGGAGCCGTCGGATGTGACATTGACCTTGACTTTACCAGTACAGCGATAACGGTTCAGTGAGCGGTTGGACAACTTGATGGATTGGGCGACCGGCGCGGCGGTGGCGCAAATGGCCTCTTTGCAGTGACCGGACTTGGGCGTGTAAATATAAAATTTCAGGCGGGTGCCATCGTAGTTGGCAAAAACATTCGCCCCCACCAACAAGACCAGCGCCAAGACCGAAAGCATCCCGGCAAACTTTTTCCAGGCGAGTTGTTTCATACGTCAATCTCCTTGGTTATCGCTCTAAATCCAGTGTCCCTATCTAAAATCAAACAGCCCCAAAATGCAAAACCAGGGCCAGCCAATGGCGACTGAACCTTGCGCTTTGAGCTGATCGTTCCCATCATAACGCATTATTCATAGCGCAAGGCTTCGATCGGATCCAGGCTGGCGGCGCACCGGGCCGGGTAAAAGCCGAAAAAGACGCCCACCCCGGCTGCAAACGCAAACGCCAGCAAAACGCTGGGCCATTCCACCACGGTGGGGAACTAGGGAAAACCGGCTGATGCAAAACGCCAGGGCCAACCCCAGCAATACGCCAATCATGCCGCCGGTACAGCTCAACAACATGGATTCCAGCAAAAATTGAAGCAGGATATCCCGGTTCCGCGCGCCAATCGCTTTGCGTACGCCGATTTCACGGGTGCGCTCCGTCACCGTCACCAGCATAATGTTCATAATGCCAATGCCGCCCACCAGCAGCAAAATACTGGCAATTCCACCCAGTAAAACCGTAAACACCCGGCTAAAACTGGAGGCGGTCTCAATAAATTCCGCCTGATTGCGAATGTTGAAATCATCCGGCGCGTCGGGCTGCAAGCGGTGCTGTTTGCGCAGCAATTCCGTGGCCTCTTGCTGGGCCTGGGTAATATCGGCATTGGGTGCCACCTGCAAATCGATCTCGTGGATATATTCCAGCCCCAGCACCTGCTTCATGGCCGTGGTGTAGGGAATAATCGCCTGATCGTCGGGGTTGAAGTACCCCTGATCGCCCTTGGATTTCAGTACCCCCACAATCTGGAAATTGATGCCTTTCAGCTTCATGGTCTTACCGATCGGATCCTGGTCACCAAATAAATTCTCGGCGGTCACCGGGCCAAGCACGGCCACTCGCGCATGCTGGCTCACTTCGCTTTCCAGAAAGATGCGGCCCTTTTCCACCGGGAAATTACGGATATCGAAATAGGTTAACGCCGCGCCGGTCACATTGGTACGCACGTTACGGTTCAAAAACTTCATTTGCACACTGCCGCCCACCACCGGGGAGACCGACCGCACGGCGCTCATTTTGCGCAGCAGCGCTTCGGCGTCCTCCAGGGTCAGGCTATCTTGCGCGCCGAGAGAGACTCCGCGCATGCCCGCCTGCCCGGAGCGCACAATCAGCAGGTTGGTTCCCATGGATTGAATCCCTTCCAGCACCTGCTTTTGCGCGCCCGTTCCCAGAGCCAGCATGGAAATTACCGCGCCCACCCCGATGATATGCCCAGCATGGACAACAAGGTGCGCAGCTTGTTAGCAAACAAGCTCCTGAGCGCCACTTTCAGAATCGTCCAGAACAGCATCAGGCAGACCACGCCATTTCTGCAATCCGCCCGTCTTTCATGCGAATTTGTCGCTGGCAATACGCGGCGATATCCGGCTCATGGGTCACGATGACGATGGTGCGGCCCTGGCGGTTCAATTCCAGAAACAGATCCATCACTTCCAGGCTGGTTTTGCTGTCCAGGTTCCCGGTTGGCTCATCGGCCAGGATAATGGCCGGGTTAGTGATAATGGCCCGCGCAATGGCCACCCGCTGCCGCTGGCCGCCCGATAACTGATTCGGCTCATGGTGCATCCGTTCAGCAAGGCCAACCGTGTGCAAGGCTTCTGCCGCCCTGGCATGGGGGTCGGCCTCTCCGGCATATAAAAGGGGCAGGCCCACGTTTTCCAGGGCGCTCATGCGGGGCAGTAAATTGAAGGTTTGAAACACAAAGCCGATCCGCCGGTTGCGGATGACCGCCAGTTCATCCTGCGACAAGCCGGACACATCCTCACCCGCCAGAAAGTACCGCCCCGCATCCGGGCGGTCGAGGCAACCCAGAATATTCATGAGCGTGGATTTCCCGATGCCTGAAGACCCGGTGAGGGCAGCCATTTCCCCGACCTTTACGTGCAAATCCACCCCATGCAGCACGGCCACGGATTCCTCGCCCACGCGATAGGACTTGGTTGCGCCTGCAACGCGAATCATCGGCTTCTGCCGCCACCCAGGCCGCGCATCATTATCATTTGCCCCCGGCGGCCATTTTTGCCGGATACGCCGCCCGGTGGGGAATTCGCATCCTTGTGCCAGCGGCTGCGCGCCTGCCCGTGGCTCATCACCACGGTATCCCCATTCGACAAACCACTGGTGATTTCCATTTCCGTGCCGTTGTTCAGCCCAGCCACTACCGGCTGACGGCGAACCGGGCGCACGGCGCTCTTATCGGGATTACGCACCAACACGAACATTTGGCCGTTCGGGTCAGTCCTCAACGCATCCGCCGGGATTTTAAGCCCATACTCCCGATGGGCCGTCACGATTTCCACATTGGTGGTCATGGCCGGTTTCAGCAATTGGCTGTTGGGGCCGTTCACCTCAATTTTCACTTCAAAGGTCACCACATTGGACTCTTCCAGCCCTTTGGGGGCAATGCGCACCACGCGGCCGTAGAATTGCTGGCCGGGAAAGGCATCCCCGTGATTTTAACCGGCTGCCCCTCTTTCACCTGGCCAATATCGCTTTCATCCACTGAGGCCAGCACGTAAATATGGGACAAATCAGCCAGGGTCATAATCGCCGTGCCGCCGCCCACGTTACTGATTCCCGAAGAGACAATCTGCCCGATTTGCCCTAGACGGGAAGTCACCACGCCGGAAATGGGGGCGTAAATGCGGGTTTCCGCCAGCCGTTGCCGGGAAGTTTCCAACGCCACCTGTTGCGCCTGCGCCTGGGCGGCCGCATATTGCACATCCCCCGCCTGGGTCTGCAATGCAAGTTGTTGGGTTTGCAGTTCCCGCAGACGTGTTTCGGCATTTTGAAAATCCCTACTGGCTTGCGCGGCTGTGGTTTGTCCGGTTTCGTATTCTTCCTGGCTGATATAGCGTTCCTGGGCCAACAAGCCCAACCGTTTCGATTTGGTTTGGGCATCCTTGAATTTGGCTTGCGCCCCCGAAATAAAACGCTGCTGCCCGTCCTGCCAATTTTCTGAATAAGAGCCGGTGATATTAGGCAATAGCCCGACCTCTGTTGTCGTAATCGGCTTTGCAAAACTTCAGTATTATTTCGACTTTGGGCAATTAGCAAATTCTGACTTTCCACCAATTTCAGCACAGCCGCCAAGTCTACAGGGAAATTGTCTGTTTTAATAGTGGAGGCCTTCAGCTCAATAGGATGAATCGCCACCTCATTCTCAATCAGGTGTTTTTGATCCAAAGAGGCGGCATAGGCACCTTGAAACAATGAAAATATAAGCCCAACCATTAAGAGCAGGTGTGGCAAAACAAGTTTCATATTTTTAATACGGCAAAGCTAACAAAAAAAGTTCAGGCAAGACCTATTGAGAAATCGCAAACACAAAGACCGCCGAGTTTGAGTCAGCGGTCTTTGGTTTAAATAAACCCTTGGCGGAGAGCTATCTTTCCGGGACCTTACAGTCCGAGTATTGTT